>CAZAYB010000010.1:0-28748 GCA_964489215.1 uncultured Pirellulales bacterium | reverse complement strand
CTGTAGAGTTCCAGGTATCCGCAAAAGTATAGACCTTGCCGGGTGACAGCTGACTAAAGTCCTGGGCATAAGTACCTATCAAAATACCGTCCATATCCTGAACCTCAACAACCATCCTGCCGTCAATATTAACCTGGCCTGTATTCTTTAAATGGGCAGTAAATTGTACCGGCTGGTTTGAATTAAAGCATTCCGGAGTAACGTCAAGGCCGGTCATTTCACCTTCAATCACACCTAAAGCAAAGCTGACTGATTTGCTGTCCAGCATAGTACCTATAGAACTTTTCAGTTGTACTTCGAGATCATAATCACCGGCCGGGGCAGCCTGGCTGTTCCATGCCCAGCTGACGGACCCGAGCCCTTCGAGGCTTGCCAGGCGTTTGATCGGCAGGCCCTGATTATACTCTACATCCCGGCCAATTACCCTGGCATGTGCAAGGATAATCGCGGGTTTAGGCAGATTATACTGCTGGTAAATGTATAAATCGGTCTTGACAGATTCTCCAATCTCGTAAACCGGTTTATCGAGCCTTAGTTTGTTTATTTCAACTGTCGGCTGATTGTAATCTATATTTATGGTACATTGATCGAAGAAAGAGTAATGTGTTGTAGCAGGCCAGCTTTTGAATGGATATACCTGAATTCGAAGAATCTTTTCATCATCAGGTGTAGTTTCGACCATCCAGTCAAGTTTTCTATCGGGCCAGGGCTCTGTAGCAATATCGCCATCACTCTGGCCGGGATTGTCTTCAATATCAAGCTCAACAATCGGAACCGGCAGGCCCAGCCCTTCTACAGCCTGGCCAGTCTTGACCATTGTTACGTTTTGAATCTGGTACCCCGAGGGAAAACTTATTGTAACCGGCCAGGCAGGAACCTCCGGACGTCCCATCTCTGCGAGATATGTACCGCCTGCAATCGAAATATGAGATTGCCCCCCGCTCCATTTGACATCGTACTGAGGAATATAGACATCAACAACACTGACAGGTCCGTTTAGCACAAGTCCCTGTGTATTTATTGAGTACTGGACATTCATGTTTTCTGAGTCCATTTTTAAGGCAGAGTCAGAAGGTACGACAGGTTCCATTTTCGGGTCCCCAAATAAATGAAAAACCGCTGAGTGATATTTGCCTTTGCTGTTGTTATCGCCCATTCGATCACGTTTTGCATTTTTCATAGCCAAACCTGCTGGTGTGCCGGGACCGTAACGGCCCAGAAAACCCTCACCAAGCCGTTTGGAATAAGTAGTGTAAGTGTTCTCTGTTGCCCCGATATATGCACTTGCTCCAAATTCCATCCAGTGTTCGGGATATGTGTCCGGACTTGCGAAGTAGCGTCCGGTTTTACAGGTTTGTCCAAAGACCAGCGGAGCTTTCGAGCCCGGATCAAAATGATCTCGTATCTCCCATGAAGTTTTGTCGTCCCAGCCATGAGGATTACCATGCCCTGTTAGAAATATAAGGTCACGGTCGATGCAGCGTCCAAAAAAGAGCAGGTCACCAATTTGGTCATCTTCATTCACGGTGGTATATCCGGCTGAGCGAAGCTGATCTGCTCGGTCGTTTCGGACATCATCAAATCTATCTTCCGGTCCACCGCTTACAACGTAAGCTGACGAAGTTTCAATCAGCTGATCGCCGCGGGCGATATCAATGCAACGCTGGAGTTTGTCTGCCAATTTTCCAGCACTGTTGCCCGGTATTCGTCCCATAGAAAGCTCCGGCTGTTTCATATCGTCTACTGTGTTGCTGTATTTATTATCAGTAAACTCAACGCGGTGCCTTCCTCCGTATCCATAAAGATAAATCGAATATGTAAACGAAGGAATTATTTCGATTTCCCCTACCAGAAGAAGATAACCGTTGGTTGTCCAGTCATCAGCAAGCTGATTTGCCCACTGTCCGCCGGGATTCAACATACTGTCCAGATCGTAACGGTTTCCCGGTGCTCCCATGCCGCCAAAAACTGAATAGCTGAACAGTTCCACATCATGATCAGAAAAATGGTCCACTCGACGGCCTCTTGCGAAAAGATACTGCGGTATATCCCTGTCCAATACACGGCCGCTAAAAACGATGTCCTCCCGGGAAATACGGCAATCAAAGCCCCCCAGACGCGCAGCCCCGGCGTCAAATATCTGCCACACCTCCAGCCTATCGGCCGATTCGTCGGCGATGACAAGTCCTTCCGGAGAGACAAAAAGATGATCATGTGATGTTAAATTATGTGCGAACGACAACTTGAAGGTCTCGGAATCAGGATGGTAAATATAGATCATATCTGCTGATACATCCCCGATAACAAGTTCATCTCCGGCATCCGGCCGCAGGCGACCAGCAGCAACCAAATCACCGGCCCGATATACAGTCTCGAAATGCCTGTACCGCACACCTCCATGCCCGTAATATGCAGAAACCCATCCATCATCGCCGTTACATAGAACAATTTGTTTTCTTTGGTTTGGTGTGGTAACTACAGCATCACAGCATACTACTTTATCGCCATCGGACGCATTGAACGGAATCGTATCGGTTGCTGTTTCGACAAAATTATTAATTGCTGCATCAAAACGATACCCGAATACACTGCCTGCCTGAGAACCGCTGCCTTTTACGATAACAACTTCGTCCCATACATCACCGTCATTGTCCGGAAGCAGATTGCCCGTTATCATTGCATCATCACTGGATAACTCAATCTCGATCGGGATTTTGTAGTGATCATCATTGAGTTTTAGAACATGTTGGTAAGCTCCGCTCCACAGTCTGATATAATCGTTTTCTTCGTCCATAATTACAATTTCATCATGAAGACCGCTGTACAAATTACCACATGAAATCTTGTCATTACTGTCAAAGTGTGTATGCAGATGAACCTGTCCCTGAAAGTATGCAAGCACCGCATTTCGCAGTGTAGCAAGCTCGGCCATTTTAGACAGCAGCCTCTGACAATCATCATAATTATATATGCCGAACAGGTTAAATGGATTTGTAACTATAAGGTAATCCGAAGCCTTTTTGGCATCGGCTGCTTCAAGATCCAGACGTCTGCCGGAATCGGTGTTTGTGACATTCGACATGCGGTCCAGGTTGTAAACTCGCCCATAGTCATCCTCAAATAATATCTTTGCATCTTCGAACTGGTAAACATCTCCGCTTTCATGCATTACAGGCACTGCATCATAGGCTAATTTAATGGTATCTCCGGCTGTCATGTAATGGTTCCAGTTGAATTCCATAATGCTTTGCCTGGCCTGATGGTCATAGTGCATATCTCCTGCATTGCCGGGATTGTTGGTCAATATGGCGTGGAAGCCTGAAACGGTTTCGGTAAACTGTGTCGTAGTTACGGGCAATGAACCTGTGTTTTCAATGGTTAGTTCTACATGAAAATAATTGCCGATACGTGTTACATCGCGCGTTAGAAACAGCCTTGGCTCAATTCTGCCGACCTCGACGGTTAACTCCTCATTGGTTAGGCAACCCTCACTGCTTAGAGCGGTTATCTTAATCACGTGCAAACTCGGTGCATCCATCGTGCCGGTATTATGGTGATACACATAATAATCATCATCAGGGTCATCAGGATATAGTGTGTCCTGCAGAACATCATCCCAGTAGATACGAACTTCCTGTACTGCCCCCCATGCATTATCTCCTGCCTGGGCCGCGGAGGAAGGATGTCTCGGGTCGGGAAGTGTTTCCACTATACCCTGCTCTCGCTGCTTTGCAGTTATATTTAAACGAATCGAATGCCCCGGAATAGAAGGATCAGGTGTCGTTACATAAAAAGGCCCGCTTGATGAGACCTGTAAATTTACTTCGCTGCATCGCGGAAGCTCGGACCAGTTGAAATCTGCAATGACAGTATTGCCAGCAAGGTCGAATGCACGGGCCCTGACATTATGTGAAGCATCAAAAAACAATTCGTGTTCCAATCTTAAAAAATGCGGTATCAGAATCGCTTCATAAGGTGAATCATAATCGGTCCAGATAACCTGACCGTCCAGTTCATACTCGACACGGTCAATGGCCTGGTTATCCTGTGCATCACTGAAAAAATGCATTGGAAGCTGACCAGTCATCGGCTTAAATAAGTCAATGGAAGGCTGCTCATTATCCGGATTATTCTGAGTCAGAAAATAATAGATATCACTGGTAACAGTATTTCCCGAGGAATCTGCTGATACGACTTTATATTGATAGGTTGTGCCAGGCATAAGATTATTAAGGTCAATCTTATGGTCCTCGGTCATGACTGTGCTGACAACTTCCTGGTCAAACATCCCTGCCTGGTTACTGTAGACAACCTTGCTGTCACTGTGATCATCGGTTTTCCATGTAATCAAACAGCTCGTCTGGCCGACCTGAACATCTGGACCTTCTGTTATCTCAGGAGGCTGGATATCA
Organism: uncultured Pirellulales bacterium; assembly: GCA_964489215.1. Taxonomy (GTDB): domain Bacteria; phylum Planctomycetota; class Phycisphaerae; order Sedimentisphaerales; family Anaerohalosphaeraceae; genus CAZAYB01. The sequence continues at coordinate 24,336 of CAZAYB010000010.1, read as the reverse complement.
CAATTCCACTGCTCCTGACGGATATTGTTGGACTCATCTGTCTCGGTAATGTCAAATTTAGCATCAGCCTCAACCGAAATCAGATAACTCTCGTCGTTATTGCAGTTAAACTGAGCTTTAAGAAAAAAATCCGTTATGCGTTCGCCAGGTTTGAGAGAGGAATCTATATGATAATATTCAATGAGATTACTGTCAATTTTGATGCTGATATCAAATCCCGAGATTGAAGCATGGTCACCGATGTTCATAACCTGAAAGTGAATCTCATATCCTTCGGGCCAGATATCGGTAATAATCAAATCCGGCTTATCATCTCCCTGGGCAATACAAATATTACACAACATTACAACACATACAAATAACGTAAACACCCTAAAAGTTTTCATGACAGACCTCCATAAAGTTAGAAAGTAATACATCAAATATAAACTGACTTTAAAATATAAGCCAATTATTTCTTATTTATTTTCGGAATTCGTTCCCCGGCATGATTCATTCTCCGAATGAGACTTTCACCAAGCCAACGGCGAATACCTGCATGTGAAGCAGAATTAACAAGATTATTCAATTGCTTAGGGTCAGATTCATTGTCATAAAGAAACTCTTCGAAGTAACAATCACTTGAACTGTGTTCATAGCCATTCTTGTTCATATCTGAAACGCAGTAAGTCCATCTGCCTGTTCTTACTGCCCTTGCTACCTGTGATTCACTTATTTGAATAAAAACTTCTTCCTGAAACTGATCAGATTGCCCTTTAAGTATCGGCAATGCGGAGCACCCCTGCATATCTTCCGGCACAGTGATACCAGCTGCATCCAGCAAAGTCACAGGTAAATCAACAAGGCCAAAGGGATGGTTAACTGCACCGCCTGACCAAAAATGCGGTCCTGTTATTGCCATAGGTACTCGAATGGAACTGTCATGGCAGCTTCTTTTATATTCTTCATTGCGAGTTCTGAAGTGACAACCGTGGTCCGAAGCATAAGCTACAATAGTATTATCAAGAATATCGAAACTAATCAGAGCATCAAACAGCCTGCCTAATCCTTCATCGAGTCTTTTTACCATCCCCCAATAACCTCCTAAATGCTGCTGAGAAGCCCCTCCCAGAGCAGCCAGATCCGGAGGACTCCATTTCCCCGTATACCTTTTTCGATAACCGCAGGGAGGAGTAAAATCGTCAGTTTGATTCTGCATATGAGGTTCTACAGTCGAAATAAACAAAAAGAAAGTTTTATCTTTATATTGATTAATGTACCTTATTGCCGCATCGACTATAGCATCAGACCTGTAGCCGGGCAGGTAAACAGGATTATTTTGACAGTCATACATTATGGTTTTGTATGGCTCGGTAACAAATTCAGGAATATTTGCTGCAAGCCAGTATTGATAACCGCCTCTAAGTTCTTTGGGCACAGCTCCGGGTTCTTTGCCTGCTAAATGCCATTTGCCGATATAAGCGGTTTGATATCCGACTTGTGAAAAATAATCTGCAATTGTGTTTTCATTTTTTGGTAAAGCCAGGCCGTTTTTCCATGTATTCGTATTAGTAGGATATTTACCTGTCTGGATACTGCTTCTTGCCGGGCCGCATACTGGCTGACAACTGCAGGCAAGTGTAAAATGCGTCCCTGTAGCTGCCATACGATCAAAATTTGGTGTAAGCTCAAGCGGATTACCGAACAGTCCTGAAGTATCCCATCTCTGCTGATCGGTCAGAAAAATAATTACATTATGTCTTTGTTTTTCAGACATTTTTCAAAGCCAGCCCGTTGCCTTTGCGAGCAACTTAACATAATAAACAAAGTTATCCCATGACACATCCGCTGGTACACCATGGTCACATCCCGGAATATAACCGCCGTCATCAATTACAGGCTTAATTCTCTTGATTTCTTTTTCTATTTCAGTACGCCCTGCCGCGATGCACCTTTTATCAAAACCACCTCTGTAAGCGATATTATTTCCAAATTCTTTTCTGAATTTATTTATGTCGTTACCAGCTGCAACTTCTATAGGATCACAGCAGTTAAAACCAGACTCTATCCAAAGCGGAATGAGTTCACCGATATAGCCATCGGAATCCATTGCATAAACCTTCACTCCCGAATCCATGATTATTCGCCCCCATTTTTCCCAGCAGGGCATTAAAAACTTACGACAGTCAGAAGGAGAAATCATCGAAAAACCTTTATAAGCCATATCTTCCGATAAATGAACTCCATCGGGAGTAAAATATTTAAATGAATTTTTAAGCAATTGTGAAACATAATCAGACCAGAATTCTATCATCTCTTCAACAAATGCTTTATCATCATGCAGCATTATGCAAAGATTCTCAAAACCCAACCATTCCCTTAACTGCCAGAAAGGCCCTGAAAAATGGAATTGAACAGGATAGTCTCTGTTTTTGAGCTTTTTCGCAAGTTCAACAGGTTTTTCAGGCAACCTAAGAGGTTCATCGGCCTCATAACGCTTTTTCATATCAACCCAGTCTTCACGTGATTCAACAGGACATTTGATCCAGCGGCGGGTTACAAAATCGATTGCATCGCGAAGATGTCTTAATTCAAATTCGTTACTTATCTCACAGATGTTGCCTTTCCAGTCCTGAACAACCTGAGATCTTGCCTTTTTTTCGAGAACTTTTTCTTCAAAACTGGGTATCATTCTTTCATCAACAAAAAAACCAGGCCCCTTTGAAGGCCAGTCTTCTTTGCCTCCTGCTTGTCGATAAGCATATTCAATTATATCATCGCCCTGAATATCTTCCGGCAAACCTTCCTTATGCCATCTTTGCCATGTGGACTCTCTACCCTGTCCAGGATCAAAATGGGGTTTATCAACTTCTCCAAACAGTATGGAATTAAGCCATCGCTGTCTTGTGTTCATCCGAAAATCTCCTTTGTGACTTACTGTTTTTTATTTTGGTAATATAAATGACAGGAAACAAACCTGCCTTGTTCTGTTTCTATTAAATCCGGCTTTGTTCGCCAACATAAATCCTGCTTAGCAGGGCACCGCGAAACAAAGCTGCATCCTTGGGGTAAATTTGATAAATCAACAGGCTCACCAGAAAGGGTCATACCTAATTTTTTATCAGGGTCAGGATAAGGAACAGCAGCCAGCAGTGCCTTGGTATATGGATGCTTCGGTTCCAAAAATATCTCCTCTGTATTTCCTTTTTCTACTATTTTACCGGCATACATAACGGCAATCCTGTCACATATATGCTGAACTACACTCAAGTCATGTGCTACAAATAAATACGCGATATTAAATTCTTCCTGTAAATCCTCTAATAGATTGATTATCTGGGCCTGCACAGAAACATCCAAAGCCGATACTGCTTCATCACACACAATAAGAGATGGATTCATTATCAGTGCCCTGGCAATTCCGATTCGCTGTCTCTGTCCACCGCTGAATGCATGAGGATACCGTATGGAATGTTCAGGCTTTAAGCCCACTTTTTTCAGCATCGTTGCAACTATGTCCTTTAAGTCAGATGATTTCGCTAAATTATGTATTACAAGAGGTTCCCCTATTATGCTTCCTACTGTCATACGAGGATTCAATGACGAAAATGGGTCCTGAAAAATCATCTGCATATTCTGCCTGAAAACTCTAAGCTGTTTAGTAGTCAAACCAGCCAGATTTACATAATCTTTCCCTGTAAAAAGGTGAACTTCTCCCGAAGTCGGCCTTAAGGCACGTAATATCGTACGACATGTCGTCGTCTTTCCGCACCCGCTTTCGCCCACCAAACCTAAGGTTTCACCTTTACTCAATTCAAAACTGACATCATCAACGGCTTTTACAACAGCTTCAATCTTTCTCATGAAGCCCTTCCCATAAACAGGAAAGTGTTTACAAAGCCGATTTACCTTCAGTATTGTATGCTGTTTATCCATTGTTCTGTATCTCTCCAGCTCTGATACAGGCGGTATATTGACCATCTGAGATTTGCTTTAAAATCGGGTGATCGCCCTTGTCACATCGATTTTTTTGTGAATATTCACATCGCGGATGAAAGGAACAACCCAAAGGAATATCTGAAATCGACGGTACAGAACCTTTTATTGAGGCAAGTTTTTTGTTTTTTGGATTTAAGCCGGGTATAGACTTCAACAGAGCCATTGTGTAAGGATGAGAAGGAAATTTTATAAGTTGCCTGACAGGAGCTGATTCAACAATCCTCCCGAGGTACATAACGGCAACATAATCGGCAACCTGAGCGACAACTCCAAGGTCGTGTGTTATTAATAAAACCGATATTCCCATAGTTTGCCTAAGCTGCTTTATTAGATTCAATATCTGAGCCTGAATAGTAACATCAAGTGCAGTCGTTGGCTCATCGGCAATAAGCAGTTTAGGTTCCGCAATCAGTGCCATTGCAATAACAGCTCTTTGACGCATACCGCCGCTTATCTCGTGCGGATAAAGTTTTGCAACTTTTTTAGGATTGGCAATACCTGCTTGATGTAAAATTTTGACAACTTCACGGCAGGCAGTCTTGTTATTTACTCTTTTGTGTAATTTTAAAGCCTCACCTATCTGGTTACCAATCGTATGCACCGGACTCAATGCTGTCATTGGCTCCTGAAATATCATTCCAATATCCCCCCCTCGAAGTTCATAAAGTCTCGGATCTCTGTCAGAAAGCTCATTAACTGCAATGGGTTTGTTATTATTTGGATAAAACCATATTTGACCTTTAGCAATTTTTCCGGGTCGGCTTATCAGCTTAAGCAAAGAAAGCGCGGTAACACTCTTGCCGCACCCGCTTTCGCCTACCAATGCGAGTATTTGGCCCTTTTTTATTTGGAGATTAAGGTCATTTACAGCTATTAATTCTTTATCATTAATCTCAAAACTTATGGTAAGTCCATTTATTTTCAATAAAATGTCAATATCATTATCCATATTTTCCTTACGAATAAGGATCGGCTGCATCTCTTAAGCCGTCTCCAAGAAAGTTAAATGAAAGAACAGTAATTATTATCATCACAACAGGAACTAACAGCCATGGATAATTAGCAACTGTTGTCATATTCATACAGTCCTGGAGCATAACCCCCCAACTTACTACCGGAGGCCTTAACCCAACTCCTAAAAAACTAAGTGTCGTTTCACCTAAAATCATCCACGGAATAGTAAGTGTTACAGATACGATTATATGGCTCGTAAAACCAGGCAGCAGGTGTTTGAAAATTATTCTCTTATGTTTTGCACCCAGAAGATAGGCCGCCACAGCATAATCTTCTTCTCGCAGTGAAAGAATTTTACCCCTGACCACCCTTGCCAGTCGTGTCCAGCCCAAAAGGCTTAGTACGACAGTGATCGCAAAATATATCTGCAGAGGAGACCAGTCATCAGGCATAATAGCCCCAAAAGAAAGCCAAAGCGGCAGCTTTGGTATTGAATTGATAATTTCGATAACCCTTTGAATTAAATTATCAACTATGCCCCCGAGGTAACCCGATACAGCTCCTATACTGAGCCCTAAAGAAAAGGTGACAATTATGGCAATAATTCCGATAGACAGAGAAATTCTTGCACCGTATATTATACGTGAAAAGATATCCCTGCCGTACTTATCGGCACCTATTAAAAAAAAGGTCGATTCCTTCTTTTTATCTTTATTGATGATTTGGTTTTTTATACCCGCAAATTTCCGGTTCATTTTAATCAAACCTAAAAGTCTGTAGGTTCGGCTTTTTGCAAAAAATGACAGTTCTGTTACTTCATCACTTTTTATATACGTCTTTCTAAGGGTGACCGGGTCTATTTGAGGAGTATATTGATTTACATATAATCCCTTTTCAAAACTGAATTCAGGAATTTGAGGGGGACAATAAGCATAGTCGATGTTTTTGTGGCGAGATGGATAAGGAGCGAAAAATTCGGCGAATATCGCAACTAAATACAATACCTGCAAAAGGAACAGTGCGCCCACGGCAGCTTTATGTCTGGAAAAACGCTTTTGCATAATTTGCCGAGGAGACATGCTGCTCATCGTATTTGTATTTTTGGGCTCTTTCATAAATTATATCTCGAACATTACCGCGCTCCTGAGCAGTACCTTATTCTGGGGTCAAGCCAAAGAAGCAGCAAATCACTTATTAAAGTTCCTAATACTCCAAGCAGGCTCAGCACCATAAGCAGTGAACCAGCTAAATACATATCTTCTATCATCAGTGCTTCAAGCATCAAAGGGCCGACAGTTGGAAGTGAAAGAACAACTGCGATAATCGCACCGCCGGAAACCAACTGAGGGAAAAGAGCTCCTATACCTGAAATAAAGGGATTAAGGGCAATTCTTACAGGATACTTAAAAAGTAACTTTACAGGCTTAACCCCTTTTGCTTTGGCGGTAATCACATAAGGCTTTTTTAATTCATCAAGAAGATTCCCCCGCATTATACGAATCATCCCCGCCGTTCCACCCATTCCAAGAACCACAATCGGCAGCCAGATATGGGAAAGCAGATTAGCTGTTTTGCCCCATGTCCATTCGGGCTGGGCACCATATTGGCTGCTGAAAAGACCCGATATGGATATTCCAAATATTACTTTTGCCAGGTACATTAACACCAGAGCAAGAAGAAATGGAGGAATTGACATCCCAATAAACCCTATAAGGGTAAAAAGATAATCTCCCAATGAATATTGTTTAACAGCAGAATATATCCCGACAGGTATAGCCAGAATCCAGGTCAATAAAATCGAACCGAGAGATATCAATACTGTTAAAATTATCCTGTTGCCTATCTTTTCATTAACCGGCATAGAATCTTTCATACTTCTTCCCAGATTTCCCTGCAGCAAACCTGAATCTTTCGACTCAAAACTCGTAAACCAGTATAGCCCAAGCCATTTTGCATAGCGTATGTGTATCGGTCTTTCAAGCCAAAACATCTTTTTTAAATCTTCAATCTGTTGAACATCCGCCCTGCCCCCTTCCTGTTCAAGCATCATAATTCTTGAACTTAAATAATCTCCGGGCGGAGCCTGAATAATTATAAATACCAGAATCGACACAATAAATAATGTTGGTATCATAATAAGAACACGCCTTGCTATATAAGGGTGCCTCAGAAAGATAAGCCCAAAAAGCACCGCAATGATGACAATGATTAATAATCTGATTAAACCTTCAGAGCTTAAAAAAAAGGACGATTCCACATTTCTATTTTCAGAATATATAACATCGGAAAATTTCGGAGCATTATATACATTTATCATAGAATCAGATATTTCATCAGCTACACTTTTATCATAGTCCGGTTCATCAAAATAATAAGTTTCAATACCGGTGTTTCCGGGACTTTTGAATTCCCAGCAGGCTACAGCAGAATGAGGAATATTTTTCATGCCCTTTTTTACTACCGCCAGGGCCGGGGGAGGAGTGGAAATATTAATTGTCCAAAGATTATTTGCGTTTATCTTAAAAATCTCACTTAAAATCTCTTTTTGAATGGCAGGGTCGGCATAAGAACAGGCACGTTCATACAGCTCCATAACTTTTCTACAGTCACTATCTCGCTCAGGTTCGATACATCCCAATGATAGTGCATCAGGATTACCAAAAAGCCCTCCTTTCTGGTACCATCTGGCGTAACCTATAGCAAAATTACAGGCGCTTGTCCTTGGAACAAAATATCTCGGTGAAACAACGGGCAAAAACTCACTGTTACCAACCCATACATTAAGGTCATGCTGTAAGCCCATCTTTTCGGCATAGAACAACCCGCGATTTCTGATTCTTGGAATGACACGTATTCCTACCTCTTTCCAGTCATCAACCACTAATTCCATTATACCCGGATTCGAATAACCCTGGGCAATATTGAGATAAAAAGTCATCCTCGTGCCGTCTTCAAAGGTGCGATAACCCTCAAAGTCTTTAACATCAAGCCCTATCTCATCCAGAAGTTCGTTTGCACGTTTCTTATCATATTCTGTATAACTATGAAATAAGTCAGGCTCATAAAAATATGAGTCAGGCCCGGGAGCACATTGAGCAGGTACAGTAATACCGCTGTATTCAGCCTGAATAATGGATTTACGGTCAATAGCCAGTGAAAGTGCGTGCCTGAATCTCTTATCATTGAGAAGTCTGTGTTTATGGATACTTTCTGGTTTTTTAGGGTCCTGCAAATAATTCAGATTACAGGCTATAACAAAAGTACTTCGATCTCCATTGTACCAATGATAAATTTCATAACCGCCATTGTCTCTTTCCTCCATCAGATAGGTGTATTCTTCAAAAGGAATAAAACGGTTTTGCATGCTCACTTCACCGCCGGCAGCAGCTATCGGGAGCATTTTCTCATTCTTATGGTTAAAGACTACCCTGTCAATATAGGGAAGCTGATTACCGTTAGTATCCACCATCCAGTAATATGGATTTCTTACAAATATATAAGGAGGACCGGACTTGTATTTTCGATATATCCAGGGCCATAATCGAGGATAATCGGGAAACTGTTGTGTATGATATATCATATTCTTAAAGAAAGAGGTTCGGCTTTCAAATTTACCTGCTTTCATCATTTCTTCAATTAAATACTTATCCCCAATTACAGGATGATACTTTTTTAAATAATGCTTTGGATAACTTAGCATGTTTGCATACGCAACACCTTTGCCTGACATTCCATCCGAAGCAAGCCTGGAAATGAAAACACCATTTGGAAAGGGAAATGTAATTTTTATCTCATAATCATTTACTTTTATTATATCGCCCTTTTTACCCTTTACTTTCATAATTCCGGGCACATCAGACATCAGCTGTTTTTCATTCGCTATATGTTCCCACCAGAACATTATATCATCAGCGGTAAAAGGATGGCCATCGGACCATCGCATTTGCTTCCTTAGCTGAAAAGTAAACTGACGATTGTCATTTGAAACTTCATAAGATTTGGCAACATGAGGAACTATAGGATACCCCCATGGTGACCATCGAACCAGGCTGACGTAAGATAAACGGGAAATAATCGAGTCTGGCAAAGTGGTCTGATTAGTCAAACGGTACCACGTCCCGCCATAGTTTCCAATCCCATCAACTCCCTCCACAACTGCAGGCTCAGGCCCGCACCGATTTTCAACAGAGGGCAATTGTCCCTGCTCGACAAGTTTTGCCAGTATAGGAGATTCGCCTTTGGGATACCATTTAGAATTCTTACTTTTGCTGTAGTCCACAGATTGATAAATAACTAAAGGCTCACCTTTATTAACTTTTGGTGTTCGGCCGGATGACACTTGTTCAATTTCATATTCACTATAAATATTTGCTTGTTCTGATAAATCTGATTTGGTCAGATAAGAAAAGAACAGAAGCACCAAGCCAAGGAAAGCCGCAGCTAAAAAAAGCCGAAACAAGTATTTGATAAATATTAAAAATCTCATTTGAACTGAATATTAAGTAATTAATTTTCTTATGTCAATTAGATATATCTGTCTGCCGTTAGCAAAATGAGGGGAGTCAATTGTAATATATTTACCATCAGGACTGACTCTCGGATGAAGATCACAACGCCATTCATCATCGCAGCAATTGTCACGCTTTGTACCGCAGTATTCTAAAGGGGATTCAAACAGCCCGATATTTACAATTTCTCTAGATTCTGTATTATATAAGTAAAGCATCTGTTTTCTATCTGAATCCGGGTAAGTATCACCGACAAGCCATTTACCATCAGGCAAATAAGAGACATGCCCGCCGGAATCAGGAATAATGTCTTTACCCAACTGTTCGATTTTTCCCAGCCTGTCTTTGTAAAGAGAAAATCCGCCGTCCTGAATAATTAACATCTCGCTGTCTTTCCAGTTGAAGTGTCCGCACCCTCCGGGTACCAGAATAAATAAATCTCCTCCATTAACATCAGAGCTTATCATTCGAGTCTGAAAAGGCCAGCCCGCTCCGGAATCAGTTCGCCACCGATGAAGAAAGACGAACCTTTCTCCAGTTTTGTTAAACAAAAGACAATTACAATAATGTTTTGAATCTGACAAATCTCTGGAAGCATCTTTTATTGCCGCCATATCAGCTAAGGAAATGATTAATTTCCTTTCACATCTTTCAATATCCAACCAGTATATACCCATATCATCTGGGGCAAGGCTGTCTTTATTCCTGTCATCCACGCCGGTATATCCGTAACCGGGCCGCATATATTCCAGTCGCTCAAAATCAAGTCCTAAAGCAAATCTTCCTTCAGGATGCAGACAAAAAAAAGGAAATGGAAGTGTTCTTTTTTCATAAGTCGTTACATTCAAAATATGACTTACAAATTGATTATTTTCACGATCATTCCACATTATTTCGTCTTCAAACCCCGGGCGCCATTGCAGCATACAGCCCATCTGCCAACACCATGCACTGCTTTGTCCCAACTCTATCCATTGGTTGTTATTGAAAAGGTCAATCATTCCCACCTTGATAATATCTTCAGGTTCGGGGCGACGATGTTCAAAATTTACTTCATTAGCTAATACATACCGCTGTCTGGAGTCAAACTGAAGCTTATCATAGTACCCAAACCAGTGATATCGTGGACCCATGGTTAAAGCTCTTATGGAAACATTACGATTTGTTATATTATTCGCTCTCAATGTTAATTATTCCCGAAATGAGCTGAAAGTATTAAATTTCCGAGTTTTTTTTGATATAAGCAAGCAACTCATCCATGTAGCAGAAAGCAAGACTTGTAACGGTATCTGCACAGCCGTAATAAATCGCTATTCTGTTTGCAGGCTCATCGTATAAACACGAACAAGGAAAAACAACATTTGGAACATCACCCACACACTCATATAGCATTTGAGGGGACAATAAATATGTTTTAGTACGAAATAAAACTTTCCATGGTTTTGCTGAATCAAGCAAAGCGGCTCCCATATTATAAACAAAACCGTTACAACTTGTCAAAACTCCGTGATAAATAAGCAGCCATCCATCTTCTGTCTCAATGGGAGTAGGCCCAGGACCGATTTTCGTACACTGCCATGTAAGTTTGTCAGCTTTTGGTCCCATTACATGTCGATGGCAACCCCAGTGAATAAGATCCGGACTCTCGCTGTAAAAAATATCTCCGAATGGAGTATGTCCTGTATCACTGGGCCGACTCAACATTGCATATTTTCCATCTATCTGCCTCGGAAAAAGCACACCGTTACGGTTGAACGGTAAAAACGCATTTTCCATCTGATAAAAACTTTCGAAATCATGTGTATAAGCCATACCGATAGTCGGACCGTGGTAACAGTTACACCAGGTAACATAAAACCTGTCATCAATCCAGCAAACCCGAGGATCATACCCCTCTATAAATTCACTTATTTCAGGTTCCTTACAAATAAAGTTTATTGGTTCCTCATCAATTTTAAATTCGAAACCATCCACACTGAATCCCCGATGAAGACACATATTCCTGGACCTGTTATCCACCCTGAAAACACCGGCAAAACCATCAGCAAAAGGAACTACAGAACTGTTAAAAATACTGTTTGAACATTTAATTGCATTTCGCAAAATTATCGGATTACCATCGTACCTCCAGACAATATCATCGCTGCCTTTCGGTCGCTCCTGCCAGGGAATATCCACTAATCTCTGATCTGAAACATTCTCATTGCTCTTGATCGTCATAAAACCTCTCATTTATTTTTGTCAGGACATTGCACTCGAAGAATTAGCTATAGTATTTGAAGATCGGCTCGTATAAGTAGAAATTTTGTGAAGCAGTTTTTTTGTAGTATGATAGGCTGATTTCGGTTTTCTATGTTCGTCAACCAGTCCCTTATTATTGAAGTTTCGCGGCCTGCCTATAGATATATTGGAGGGCAAAGATGTTCTGGTATCACAAAATTGCCAGATATAGAAACCCTGAACAACCTCGCTTTTGACTATCGCGTTTATAACTTTCTCAATCAGAATCTCCTGATAATTTTCAGTCCAACGTCTGCCGGTGTCAAAAGTACACTCACCGAGAATTGCTCCTGCCCCGAACTCAGTAATCCAGAAAGGCTTGTTGTGTCCTTTTTCATCAAGCCACTTGCGAATATTTTTCAAACTCTCTTCGAATCTCTTATCCAGATCATCAAGAGACTTATCATCATCGTACCATCCCGGATACATGTTCCAGCAGACAACATCAACCAAATCAAAACATATATCCTCTCGTCCGCAGGCAGAGGCAAAGCTAATCAATCTTGAACTGTCCATACTACGCATATCTTCAGCTAATTTATTGAAGAGCTTGTAACCTTCCTTAGAGCTCGATTTAGATTCATTCTGAATACCCCAGACAATGATTGAAGGATGATTGTAGTCCCTCATGATCATTTCTCTAAGCATAAAACGGGCTCTGTTTTCAAGCAGTGGATTGCCAAGAGAATCAGCAGGGTGATTCCAGAATGGCAGTTCTTCCCAGAAAAATAAACCGTTTTGATCACAATAGTCAAGAACGACAGGGTCGTTTGGATAATGGCTTCCGCGTATGGAATTGACTCCCAGGTCCTTAAGAATTTGCATGTCTTTATAAATACTCCAACCGCCTAAAGCATATCCAAGTTCCGGGTCGTCATTGTGCCTGTTTATACCTTTAATAAAAATTTCCTTGCCGTTCAGGAGAACACTTTTCCCCCTTGTTTCAATCTTACGGAAACCTGTCCTCTCGAACAAATCGTCATTTCCACAACAGATTCCGAACATATAAAGATGAGGACATTCCGGAGACCACAGCTCAGGCTTAAAATCTGAAACAGTAAATACAATTTCCTTGGTCTGGTCTGATTTGATTTTTTCGGTTATGGTGTCAGCGGTTTTGCCGTTAATCTGAAGCTCAATGATTTGAGCTATATCATTTTTTGACCAGTTTTTAATACTCGCTGAAACACGAACGGCTTCAACTGAATATTCTTTCCAATCAGTATCAATTAATATTTGGTCTACACTTAAATCATCAAACTGTTCTATCTCAACGCTGCGGTATATGCCGCCCCATACAAACCAGTCAACGAATTTTAACGGCAGTGTGCTTTCGTCATTCACCGTATTATCAACTTTGACCACAAGAGTATGTTCTCCTGCCTGCATTTTTGGAATATCGAACCAGAACTTAGTATAGCTTCCGTAATGAGAACCCAGTTTTTCTCCGTCAAGAAATACTTCTGCTTCGCCGCTGACAGCATGGAAAATAATTCTGCTGTTTTTAGTCTCAGCAGTTGTAAACCGTCGGCTGTACCATACAACTCCGAAATAATCATATTTCCCCAAGTCAAAATTCCAGCATGACGGCACATAAGTTAAACTGTCTTTTGTAAAAATACCCGTTTGATAACCAAGCATATCGCCTCGTTCCTCAGGGTCGTAACAAATCTGCCACTGACCGTTAAGACAAATGCTTTTACGCTTAATCGTTTTCTGAAAAAGTCTGTCCATATCTATCCTTACAATCTTAATCTTTTAGCAAAATCAATTTAAATATAGGTTAAAAATTACACCGGCAAGCCATCTCATTCAGAAGAATGGAATAGAGCAGATGAAGGAATCTTCTGCCTTTTTATGCCCGGCCCTTCATATTCAATCATTAAATATTCATCTTGCTTATTTTTTGTATAATATACCTCTGCTTTGTCGGCACGCCAATATAAAACCTTTATTGGATGGCAGCCCTTTTTCAAAGACGTAAAACCACTTCTTCGACTAAGCCACCTGCTCTCAGTATTTTCTATCAACTTAACATTTCCAATCCAAAGCTCGCTATAACCTGCGTCTGAACTGTAAAAATAATACATACCATCCGAGGAAACTTTCAAATAACCTTCAAAGATCAATGCAATTCCATTTTCGCTGTCAGCGACTTTTGTAGATATATCTTCGGCAACCCCAGCTTTAACATACTCAAGGCTCGAAAGGTTATCCCTGTCTTCCCGCTCAATCTCATAATATTTATAAGTTATTCCATTTGTCGGATTTTGAAGCTTTTCGGGCTCCATTAATTCAAGCTGATAAAAAAGAGTTTCATCTGTTTTTGTTACTTTTTTCCTGTCTGAAAACCCTGCTGCTTTAATGAACGTTTCTTCATTTACAGTAAATGGAGTTGTGTACAAAACTGAATTTAAACCTGGCTCTGTTCCGTCAGTTGTATAATATATCTGCGCACCAGAAACAGTTGTATCAATCTTTACCTTTGCATAATCCGCAAAAGGGCCGCCGTGAGGAACAATTGTCACTGTATTTGTATCAAAACTGCCGTCCCAGAATTTTTTCCAGTACTCCGGTATAACTTTTTCCTTATCTTTCCACCTCCACAAGATCCACGGAACACTTTTTTCTTCAAGAAGAATATATACATCGCGCTCCCATCTCGGACTGGAACCATCAGGCGCGCTTCCAAAAGCCCCGAACTCTCCGCACCATACAGGAACATTCCATTTTTCAGAGAACTCAAAAACGGGCTGCAATTTTTTTCTCAGATACGACCTGTCCACCAATTGAACACCCGAAGACCAGCCGTCTGCAATCCATCCCGGATATCTAAGATCGCCGTAATAATCCCTATAATGAGTAAACATTTTTGGTGAATAAAAATGAAAATCGTAAATCACATTCGGCCTGTCAACATGAATCGCATCTATCATGCTCTCGGCGGAACTTGTCTGAACACCAGTTACTGAAACAATATAAGATGAATCAACACTGTGTATCGCATCAACGATAGCGGTACAAAGCTCATTATATAGACGATAATATTTCGAAGCGACATAAATCTCGCTGAACATACAAAAGCCCATCAGATTATCATAAGGCTTATATCTTTCTGCAAGCATTTTATACATTGAAACAAGCTGATTTTTCAAAAGCTCAGGCTCAGTAAACTTCTCATCTATTCCAAGAGCTCTCCAGTGAATCTCCATCATTACATATATCCCCTGCTCACGAAGCCAACTTAATCGCTGCTCGGTATATTCAAGGTTCTCAGCAGTAACAATACATCTTTTATTGTTATCAACGACTCCATTATTTACAACCTCCCAGTAATCTTTCTCAAAGTTCAATAAAAGACGTACAAAATTAATGTTCCATTTTCCAAACCATTCAGCTTCCTGCTCTGAATCAAGCCAGCTTGATCTCGTATAAATACCGCGAAGTCTGATCGGATTACCTTTAGAATCCGTTATCAATTTATCACTTACTCTCAGTCGGCTTTTATGATTAGCATTTGAATCCTGTTGAAGGTCATTATCCTTATCTGAAACACAGCCTTGCAAAGTAAATACTGACAGGACAGAAAGTAAAAATATAAATTTGCTGATCTTCTTTTGTAAATTCATTCTTTTATCAAATTAGAGTAGAATATTATAAACTTAGAAATACGAACGTATATTATAGGCATTTTTTTGTGCCTTGTAAGGTTTTGGGACAGCACTTGAATCAGGATTTGAAAAAATGAAAACAGACTCTCCCTGGTAAGGCTCATAAAGTATCATTTCATCTCTTTGGTCACCAAAGAGGTCCAAAGCAAACGCCTGAGCTCCTACTGGACGCCAGCTTGTACCGCAATTAAGCTTTTTCTGTACATATTGATCCTTATCACCAAGTTCTGCGACGACATTACCGTATCCATCCACGAGAATTCTATCCTGTGGAAGCCATAACGATTGCTCGGCAATGCTTTTCCAGTTTACAATGGTGGGAAAATCCGGATAAGAAGGCAACAGCCTTCTGTGCTCGAATTTAGCAAGCGTTTTGCCAGTAGCCGCATCAAAAGTATAAAAAACGCCTACATGGCCCGATGCCAGAGAAATCACCTCCATTCCGGGATTCTTATCGGTAAAATTTGCCACCCACAGGGCCTGTCCGTGTTCCACCTGTTCACGAGAAGGACTCCAAAGTATATCCCCCCTGGCAGAAAGACAATACAAAGGTCCTATTCCGCATACACTTATGAATATTTCTTTACCATGACTCGGCAAAACCTGCGCAGAAGATGTAGCGTCAGCATGCCACTCAAATTCATAGCCCTTATCCCAGATAACGGTTCCATCATTATCAACAAGCATATGTCCCAATATTATTTCATCCAGACCGTCTTCATCAACATCACTTACTGTCGGTATATGTCCCATCGAATGTTTTGTGCCTTCTATATGCCACATTGTGTTAAGATTTGAATCCAGAGCAAAAGCGTGACAGACTATGTCATTGCTTGCCCCATATTTCAGAATTATTGAAGGTTGCTCATTTTTACCATTAAGCCATGCTATTCTCACTACCGGATGACTGCGGGTGGGTTGCCGATTGCCTTTAACTAATGGCTGACGTATCGACATATCTATAGGTGAATCTATACAGTGCTTAACATTACCGTCAGACCCATCAATAATATAGAGCATTGGTTTTTCATTTTCCCAAAGTTCACTTATCACTTCGGTTTTACCGTCCTGGTCGATATCGAAAACCGTTGCTATTCCCCGCAAAGCAGGTGTGGTTCCCGGCTTACCGACATCAGCTTTACCCGACTTAGTGTGAACTTTTAGACTGTTGTCGCCAAAGGTCCATAATAAATTACCATTATTATCCAGAGCAATCAAACGCCCCGGCATTGTATAACTGCTCGCATTTTTATATAATAAAAAATCGATTCGGCCGTCATTGTTAAGATCACCCGGGCAAAGATAACTGCCGGAATATTTGCTGATATCTACCTCTTTAAGCAATTTCATGCCTTTGGTTGTGTTTAAAAAATCAGGTTCATTACGCGGTACATTTCGTTTTAATCTTTTCCACTGAGAATATTTTGTGCCTCGCGGAATTGACTTCGAAACAGCTTCAGACCAGACCCTGACTTGTTTATCACTTAAAGCCTTGTCATGAAACCAAATCCCGCCTATAAGCCCTTCGAATCTCGATCCGATTTTCACATGTGAATCCCCGTCGAAACTTCTTGTCGGAACATCTGTCAAAAGTTGTTTTTCTTTTCTGCCGTTAATATACAAGACCATTTTTTTACCTGGCTCATAAGTTGCACAAATTGCCAATGGCTTTTCATAATCTATAGATTTATTCGTTTCAATTCTTACAACATTTCCGTCATATCGACCGTCTTCACTTATCTGGAAGAAAACCTTTCTTTTCAAAGTAATGCCTAATTCATAAGATGACCCTCCCTCCATAAAGCCCCACTTTGAAATTAAACCAGCATCCATAGGCCATTGTTTCGCCAGCTGAATAACCGCGGTCAGTGTCATAGGCCCACTTAATTGAAGTGAATTATTATTACCCTGAACAAGATCAACATAGCCTTCCATATATTTATTAATCTTTAAGACATATTTATCATTATACTCAGAAATATATGGGGCATTTCTTCCGGTTGGCGGACTGTCCGGGCTCCATGTATATCCTGCAATATAACCATAGCCATTGAAATGCTTCAAATATGGTGGTATGCCTCCTCGGTTTCTTGCTTTTGCAGATATATCCGATTCCCTTTTAATTTCTGTATACCCACCGTCACCATGATCAACGCAATTTGATACAGATTGACCCCAACTGCAAAACGTAAAAAAGAGAAATATTATCAAAACCACTAATATAAATGACTTTCTTATATAAAGGTATTTTCTACAGGACATAATGTTAAACCTAACTGGCTTTCCGCCTTACGGCTAAATTAATAAACTTCGCAGTTCCAGTAACCATAAGAACGATAGCTACCGGGTTTAGACCTCGGATATTTGGAAAGATCTTCAACTTTGTACCAATTCACTGAACCATCCAGATATAAAGTATGTCCTCCGTAAACATCAGCTGCTTCAGGCTCGGGAGGATTTCTGGTATAAAAAACCTTTTTATATCCCCCCTTTCGATGAGGTGCTTCCAACCAGAAAACTGATCCCAAAGCCTGGTCTATAACATCTGCCATAACTGCCATACTACCGGATTCTCTTGTGCTCTGGGGTGATTCCCATTTACTGGCATCTGGCGGAATAAATTCCCAGTCCCAGTCTTTTAAATCTCTTCCTCCAAGGTAGTTATACCCTATCCACATCCCCTCGCCGTGATCATAAATTGATGGAAATGGTTCCCAATGATATACCCTGTCCAGGTTTGGATAATTAAATACCTCATCCCTTAAGTCCTGTTCTTTAAAGAGTGTATGTGCAGGACAAACAAAGGTCTTTTGTGTTTTGGGCATGGCTGATTTCAGATTTAAATAGCTATCACGGGAAATATAATCCAGCCTGTACCCATAAGTCGCAGGAAGTCTTCCTCTGTAATCCGACGCAGCATAAGTCGCAATAGCAATAGAGTTCTGATGCAGAGAATTTCCGCAAACAACTCTCCGTGCAATCAAACGTGCACGCCTAAGTGAAGGAAGCAAAATGGATGCCAAAACAGCAATTATTGAAATAACAACCAATAACTCTATCAGAGTAAAAGCTTTTATTTTGATTTTCACTTTATAACCCTTAATTTATATAATCAAGCCATTCAAGTGCAAGCCATTCTATGTCCGTCGCATCAACTTTACAGTCCCCGTTAACATCGCCGTCCGGTTTACCAGGACATGGAATCGGCTCTACACCCGTCCAGTTATCTTCAAGCCAGTCCGATGCTATGACTGAATAATCATTGTAATCAACTGTTTCGCTGTTATTAACATCTGACCACAGGGGCACTTCATAGTAAAATCGAAACTCTCTGAGCTTATACCCCCACGAGGTCGATCCATAATTACTGAGCAGGGTAATCCTGACAAATTTTGCAGAGACACCGCCAAAGTCAATTACCGTATCATGCCAGCCTTCGGGGTCGCCGTGAGGTAAAGTATATGTCGAGCCGAGCGTAGAATAATTTTCACCATCTACAGAATATTCGACTTTTATATCCTTTACAGCAATATTGTACTCGTGATCATTATTGGTATTATCCATTCCGTCATGGTTCCATACCCACATTTCATTTAGTACATAGGGCCTGTCAAATTCCACAACAAGGGTTGGCTCTGTAACCCCGACATTCCAAGGCTTCCTGGCATACCATCCATTTATTAATTCACCGTAATATTCATGAGTGTAATGATAGTCATAGTTCAAACCGCTTTGATTTACAGCCCAAAAGCCCTCAGACCCATCATCACCAGGCGAACTTTCAGCATTAACAATACCAACCACAACCGGATTAAAGCCAAGCCTGGCTTTTGTATCAAAGCCCCATACTTCTCCGGTTGTAACAGAATTAATATCCCTGCTGTCTACTCGCCATTCATAGCTTGCATTGTTATCCAAAGGCCTGTCAAAGCTATAACTGGAAACTTCAGGGCCGATGTCGTCAGCAATTTTTTCCATCGAACCGGAAGGACCGAACCATAAATCCTGACCTGTAACTGCTGAAGTTCCCGGTTTCCAGTTGAGCTCTGTAAAAATATCAACCTCGAAATTATTTCCCGGAGAAGGATCAAAGGCATTAGCCGATGAATATTCCCCATTCGCATAAAAACGAACCTCGCAAAGTCTGTAGTTCGCTGAACCATAATTTCCCGTTCCCGATCCTCCTATGGCCTTTATACGTACATAACGAGCCGGAACCCCAAACGGTATCTCTGTATCATGTGTTCCGTCCGGATTGCCCTGGGCAAGCACAAATGTTGACCCGCTGCCATTCATTAATTGCTCATAGTTATAGCCGTCGGTAGAATAACGAATCTCTATTGTTTTCCAGGCCGAGACCGGATCCGAACCATTGGAAGGATAATTCCATACCCAAATCTCATCCAGATCATAAATCTTGTCAAGCTCTATATATAATTCCGGCTCTGTTATTCCTACACCTGCAGGATTTGCACAATACCACATTGTAGTGTCGTTTGTACTTGTACGTATGTCTCCGTTAAGACCGCTGCCGTTAGCTGCCAGGTACCCTTTCGAACCGCCCGAAGTCTTAATTCCAAACGCATATACAACACCCTCGCCGCCCGGATTATATGAAAGATAAGGCCTGGTTGTAAAAGTCCAGAGTCGGCCTTCTTCTGAACCGCTTTCAGTTACAGCATCAACTCTCCAGTAAAAGTGAGTGTTGCTCGTAATTTCTATACCAGCCGGTATCGAAATACTACCCTGGCATACATCTATCTCATCACCTATTAAAGCCATACTCTCAGCACTCGTCCCGAACCACACATTCTGACCAACAGTTGCATTTCTACCAGGAATCCAGATCAAATTACCAAAATCAGTGTTAACTGCGGAATCATTATTAGCGGGATAAGGCTCGCATGCCTTCTTGCCTTCATGGCGGAACTGCAGTTCACGGAGAATATACCTGCCCCAGGTGGTTCCCATTTCGTGATTACCCACTCCAGGACCGCCCACGGCAGTAATTTTTACGTATTTTGCAGGTGCCCCTTCAAAGTCAATTACATCGTTCTTAGTCCCAAGTTTATTACCATAATCAAGATAAAAGTAATCATCCATGCCGTTCTGAAGGATAGTGTAATTGATATCATCTGTAGAATATTCTATTTGTACTTTATTAAATGCGTAATTGAGCTCATAATTCCATACGAGCATTTCAGTCAGATTATAAGTGTCGTCAAAACTAAATTTAACAGACGGTTCTTCAAAAGCCATATTGTAAGCATAATAATAATTACCCGGCACCGTGGAACCGCCTCCAATTGAACCAATGTGAACTTCGGGACCAACCATTCCGCTGCGGTCTACACAATAATGAGCAGCACGCGCCTGGGGTGGGTAAGGATCCACAGCGCGCCCCAGCACACCGTTTGCATCTACAATCGAATTACCCCAAGTCAGCCTTCTCTCTTTTTCTCTTGTTTTGATCCAGGTCCACTCGGAGATATTGTTATTTTCATTAACATCCACAACCTCCGCATACACCTCCTGCACACAGGGATTCGAAGTTATAATCCGGTCATCGCCGATCATACCCCACATTTGTCCTTCAAAATTGCCCGCCAGAGCAATCTCCCCTTCTGTTATATCAACCTGAACGCCGTCTTTGATTCTAAGTACTCCGTCTGTGACGGTCAGTTTACCGCTTTCGACTTTAAGCCCTCCGGAATCCACAAATAATTTTCTTGCCCAGGCGTCAGAGCTGACAATGACAGGCACATTAGATTGACCTGAAATATTAACAATTGAATTGCTGTCTGGTATCGAAGATACATCGGATTCGTCCGTCCAGTTAAAAGCATCGTTCCAATCATTGCTTTCACTGCCAGTCCAGTTATTGAACTCAGTCAAAGTTGGATCTGATTCAAATGAAATGAAAGGAGCCTCTAAGCCGTCTCCATTGTGCTCTTTGGTCGAGAAAAATCTTTGCTCAGTTACAGCACCTGAAGCTATTATAAGTGAAACCTGGTTATCCGGGCCACGGTTATTAATAAAGTCAACTAAGGGAACTTCGCCGGTATGCTCCATAACTACAAAGTCCCCGGGGGCAGATTTGGAATAATTGACCCTGCCGAGATATCGAAGCAGAGGATGCCATGTTACAGGATTTGTAATCACAGGGGCATTATTATATTTTAAATTTAACTCATCCCATGCATCAAAGCCATCAAGCACACCAAAAATTGCAAAACTGTAGTCATAAGTTGGAAGTGCATTATCACAGGGGTCGGTATATAAAATCAGATTTGCGTCGTTAATTAAAACATTATTAAAATCTGAAAAATCCAGCTTTATGTAAGGAACATGGTCCTTGGATATCAAAAAACTTTCTTCTTCGCCGTAATTTCCTCCCTGATTATAATAATTCAGCCATGTATCACCCCCTTGGCCGTCTGCTGTAGAAACAATTTCTGAAGAAATTGAAAGTGTTGAAAAAACAACGAAAACCGATAATATCAGGACCCACAAATAGAACCTCATAACAAAACCCTTTTATCATAGTATATTCAAAATATCAATTACAGTAATAAACGCAAAATAGTATTTACTTAAAGCATCTAATAACCAATTTATACACCGAAAGTGAATCTAATTGCTGCATCAATGAGGCAGGGTCTGAAATGTTCGTTCGAATTTAAAAGTACTTTACAGAAGCTCACAGTTGGCCTTACCGGTTGAGCCGCGTACAATCAATTCACATTTAATTTTAACTCTTCTCGGATCAGCCTCACGAACATCTCCTCTGGATCGGCTTATGAGAAGTTTAGCCGCCGAATGTCCAGCCTCTATTCCATTCTGTTTAATCGTAGTCAATGGTGGCCCAGTCCACTTTGAAAACTCCAGATCCGCAAAACCTACTAAAGAAATATCCTCTGGTATCCTGATATTTTCGCTGAGCAAAGTCTCGTGTATTAATTTCGCAACTCTGTCACTGCATGAATAAATCGCCGTTATATCAGGGTTTTCTGACAACAGACGTTTCGTAATTGAAGGAACATCATCATCATTTTCAGTACAAACCGTTGTACATTTTGCACCTGCCTCGGCAATCTCCTTTTCAAAATAAGTTCTTCTAAGCTGGGCCCATTTATAAGATTGATCCCACCCAAGATGGGCTATATTGCGATGACCAAGTTCAAGCAGGTGACCTGCGGCAAGAGAAGCTCCAAGTTTTTCGTCTGTCTCTACTGAATCTGCAAAAGGAAGTTCATGGTCTATGGTAACAACCGGAAGATTTCGAGCCTCCAGTTCTTCGACAACATACTCATTATATAAAGGTGCCAGATGAGCCCATAAAATAATACCGTCAACTCTTCTGTCTATAAGCCTGTGCAGCTGATCCAAAAGCATATCACTGTAAGAACAGTCCCCGTTTGTGTGATTGCACCATGCGTTAATAAAAACATGATCCTCTGAGGTTAATTCATCGTGAATACCGTTAAGAACATTAACCCAATAGGAGTCATAAGGCGGAACCATTACTCCTATAGTGTGGGTTTTGCCAGTTCTTATGCCCTGAACAAGCATGTTGGGCCTGTACCTGAGCCTTTTGGCGGTTTTTAATACCTTATCTCTTGTTTGGTCACTTATCTCACCCTGTTTCCTCAAAACACGGGAAACTGTAGTAATTGAGAGATTGGTCTCATTGGCAATTTCTCTTAAACTTACTGTCGCAGATTTACCTCTCACTTCAAACCTTTCTGAATATAAACTCTGCTAAAATTACAATTGCATTTTGCAGACGCTTTAAATGGATCGCTCAATTATTCAAATGCTTAGGCTAAACGTCCCCCGCACCACTACCAGCTCGGGGGACGATTGGCATCAATACCTATAATACACAAACAAATTAATACGGTTTCTGAAAAGATCTATTTTCTTTTACGCAAGGCAAAACCGCCCAGACAAAACAGCAGCAAAGTTGCCGGTTCAGGAGTAATAGAAGTATACAGCACGCCGCCTACATCTTTGGTACTTACAACCAAGTCTCCGGTTGAGTTGTAGATTCGGCTTTCAGCCAATACATCATCAACAGACCAATTACTGTTAAGTATCAGCATTTCCCCGCTCTGAACATCAACAAAACTGCCTGAGCCGTAGATATCCAGATCTGCTGTCTTGATCAAGCCGTTATCCTTGATTGTGCAGTAACCCTCGTTAGTACCGCCGTCGCTGACTCCTACACGGAACATACTGCTCAACTCGATCATTCCGTCACCCCAGACATTGACTTCATAGTCACATTCATTCTTCCAGGGCCTTATCTCTGCACCGGTTAAATACCCCTCTACGTTAATGGTACCATACTGCTCGCCCCACGATCCGCTTGAACTGTTTCCGCTGCCGAAAATCTTTTCCGTGAAACCCACTTTCCCGGTCGGGTCAATATGAAGCGTACCGTCATAGAAGATAAACCTGTAGAAATAACCAAGATAATTAGGGCTTCCCGGAGTAATCAGATCATAACTCTCGTGCAAAGGAGAATTGTCCGGACCGGAAGACAAAGGGCCCTTAACATACACAGTACTGCCTGCTGATTCACCTATATGAGCAGTGTAAACTGCAAAACTGCTTGAGGCCAGACAAACCAAACACAACAAACATAAAACTCTAAACTTCTTCATTTTCTTCCTCCTGTAAAAAAAAAACATTATTGTATTACACCCCAACGGTTAAGCACTCACTTAACGTCAAGACGGCTTCATCGCTTGCTCAAACCCATAAGTTATTTGAATATTAATTTTGCAAATAAATTCATTGCAAATATTACCGCAAATATTAAACTAAGCTTATAGTAACATTTTAAACAATTATGTCAAGTTATTTTTTTGAAAAATTTTTCTCTCTTAAAACATAATTAAATATTATTCTTCCAGTTTAATGCCAATGATCTTGTACTA
>CAZAYB010000009.1:0-28907 GCA_964489215.1 uncultured Pirellulales bacterium | reverse complement strand
AGAAATTGTCAGCAAAAAGACAAATAAACGTAACTCCAAGACAGATGGAGGTTTTGCAAAGCATTCGAAAATTCCGACTCAGCAGGTGCTATTCAGCGACGATATCGGAATTAGCTCAGCAGGCAAAAGCAAGCCGAAGTACCATATTCGAACACGTCGCAGAACTTCGCAGAAAAGGTCTGATATGCGAATCCCGGGGCAAGGCTCGCTCTTTGAGACTGACCAGAAAAGGGGTTCTGCTGCTTAAAAAATATGTTCGCGGTTCAGAGGATTCTTCGGAAAATTCTGTCAATAACTCCGAAGAGACAAGGCCCGGCAGGGTTGACATACCTTTGGCTGGTAAAGTTGCTGCTGGTGTTCCTATAGAAGCAATAGAGGATAATGAAAAGATAGCTCTTGATATTTTCGGCAGTGCCGATGATGTTTTCGCTTTGGAAGTTTGCGGGGACAGTATGATTGGTGAGGGGATCTTCGAGGGAGATTACATCGTATGCAAAAAATGTCAAACTGCCCGAAACGGGGAGTTGGTGGTCGCTATAGTAGATGATGATACCGCAACGGTTAAAAGGTTTTATAATGACAAGTCCATGGTGAAGCTTGTATCGGCAAATGAGAAATATGAACCAATTTGCACGGATAAGTGCCGAATTGAGGCTGTGGTAACCGGGCTGATACGCAAAATGTAGAGTTACAGGATATTGGCGCCGGTTTTGAGGGTATTAATTTGAATGGTTCTTATAAGCAATATTTTACCGGCAAAACTGTTTTGGTGATGGGTTTGGGCAGTTTTGGAGGAGGTGTTGACAGCGCTGAATTCGCATGTAAAACCGGAGCAGAAAAAGTTATTGTTACCGATAAAGCCGATGCGAATAAATTGAAAGGGGCTGTAGAAGCATTAAAGGATTTTGATCAAGTTGAATTTCGATTAGGCAGACATTACCCTGAGGATTTCGCAGAAAGATGTGATGTTGTTATTGTCAATCCAGCGGTAGCTTTGGATAATGATTACGTTGTTACGGCAAAAAACGCAGGTAAGGTGATAACAAGCCAGATGCAGATATTTCTTGAACTTAGAAAGGGTATTGTTGTTGCTGTAACCGGTGCTAACGGCAAGAGCACTACTTGTGCACTTACGGCTCATTTACTTAGTCACGCAGTTAAACACGGGGATGTTAAATTCAGTAATGTTCGGTTGAGCGGCAATATTGGGAATGTTCCGCTGCTTGGATTGCTTGATAAAATTGGAGAAAACGACATTACGGTTCTTGAAATAAGCAGTTTTCAGATCGAGCAGCTTGGCAGTACTCCTGGGCCGGAAGTTGCGGTTATTACTAACCTTACTGAAAACCATCTTGACCGTCACGGAACATTCGGTTCTTACTGTGACGCCAAAAAGAAACTTTTTACTCTTCAGCGTAAATGCAGGCGGGACAAATTTATTTCGATATTCAATAGTGAAGATGAGATAACTTCCAGTTGGTTTGAAAGTCTCAAAGATGAGCCTGGAAGGGAATGTTTTCTTTTTGGCGGTGATGATGTGCCGAAATCAATGGCAGAGAAATTCAAGCTTCCCGGAAGGGCCAATCTAAGCAACCTTGCAGCGGCTCTGACAGTCTGCAAAAGTCTTAATATAGGTATGGAAATGGTCGAAAAGGGGATTGAAAGTTTCAGAGGTTTAGAGCATCGTCTTGAATTTGTTTGTGAAACTAAAGATGTCCGCTGGTATAACGACTCGATATCGACTACACCTGAAAGCACTATAGCTGCGGTAGAAAGTTTTACCCAACCTCTGATATTAATAGCGGGCGGGTACGATAAAGGCCTTGATCTGGATAAAATGGCGGATGCGATTGCAAAAAATGCCAGGGCATTAGTGGTTATCGGCCAGACGGGAGGTAAAATTACCGAGTCAGTAAAGCAGTTGTCAGGTGATATTATAATTGAAACTTCGCAAAGCATGAATGATGCAGTAGATAAAGCTGCGCGGATAGCTACTAAAGGGGATGTTGTGGTCCTGTCGCCTGGGTGTGCCAGTTATGACATGTTCGACAATTTTCAGCACCGGGCACGGGTGTTTAAAGAAAGGGTTCTTTCACTTTAAGAAAATTCTGAAATTAAACGAAAGCTATAAAAATCAATGGTGATTGAAGCAATTTTCGGCCTGTTATTTGTAATATTATAGGACTTTTGAAATTGCGTGTTTTCTTTTTTAAAACTCTTAAAAGCAGGCAGCTGCGTTTAAGTTCAGGTTAATAATTTCCGATATCTATTTTATACCGAGGTATTTTATTTCGTTTTGCTCATTCGTCAGGCAATAACGGCACCGCAACTCGTTTTTAATGCCCCTGGTAACAAATAGCAGATGGAGATTTATAATGAGCGAATTTCAAGAGAAAAGAAACGAAAAGCGTCTAAAATATAACTGGCCCATCTGGTTTGCCGACCAGTATAATGAAAATCTATGCCAGGGTCAGATGGTTGATATCAGCAGCACAGGTGCGGCTTTTACGTGCTATGCTGACCGCTGCCCCCTGCCGGGTCAGAAGGTTTCCACTCGTTTTAGTGTCCCGAAATACGGCGAGGACAGTTCTTTTGAGCTTGAAAATTTCATTCGTGAAGGGAATATATCTCGAGTTGACGACCTAAGTGCTTTCGTAAGACGAGTGGCAGTTCAATTCTGCGAACCCCTGAGTTTCAAGCCGGGTGAGATGATAGACGACTCTGACGCACTTTTGACCGATTGTCAGATGACAATTGAAGGAGCAGCTGGAGCTGACAATCAGCTTGAATCGGTAATCGGTAAAGACTCCTGAACAATAAAGAGAGTCAGGAATCGATTTTTTCGTTCTCATATTGCTGAAACACAATTTTCACTTCATTTAGTCAGTATTTTCCTTTTTACCCGGCCGTATTTGTATTAAAATACTTTTATGCTGGAAAAAGGACAGGTACAAATTTATACCGGCCAGGGAAAAGGTAAAAGCACCGCTGCATTCGGATTGGCACTGCGTGCGGCAGGTCATAATGCAAAAGTTTTGATTTACCAGTTTCTAAAACCTCCAGGTCTTAGCCTTGGTGAACGCAACGCTATTAAAAAGGTTGACAATATAACTCTTAAAGCTCTTGAAGAACCTTGGGATATGCAAAAATCAGACAAGGATTGCTCTCATTTTGAAAAGGTTAAATCAAGTATTTATGAGGCACTTGCAGAATGTGAAACTGCAGCCCATGAGAAATATTTCGATATGATAATTCTGGATGAAATCATTTTCTGCTATTATAAGAAACTTGTCAGCATTGAAAGTATTACCCAATTACTGGATAATCGTAACGAAAAGGTTGAGATAGTACTAACCGGCCGGGGAGCGGATGAGAAACTTATTGCAAAAGCTGATCTTGTAACCAAAATGGAATGTATAAAACATCCCTTTGAAAATGGAGTCAAGGCCAGGCGCTGCATAGAGTATTAACAAACTATAAGGTAAACGATGAAAAAGTCAGCAGTAATAATTTGTGCAGCAGGTGCCAGTGCCAGGTTTGGCGGCAACCGGAAAAAACCGTTTGTGGAAGTCGGTGGCAGAGCGGCATTTTTACGCAGTATTGAATTTTTCGAAAGCAAAGATAACGTTTCTCAGATTATCCTGGCAATAAGCCCTGATGATGATGAGCTTGTTCGTTTGAAATGGGGTCCAAACCTAAGTTTTTACGGAGTGAAACTTTGCCACGGGGGAAGCGAAAGATTTGAAACAGTGGCAAAGGCTATGGAGCTTTTGGATGATGATATTGAAATTGTTGCAGTTCACGATGCTGTAAGGTGCTGTCTGACGAAACAATGGGTAGAGGAGGTTTTTGAGAAAGCTCAACAGACAAAAGCGGCTATACTTGCGGCCAGGGTGATAGGTACCTTGAAAAAGGCGGATAACAAACTGATATCCGAAACTATTGACAGGGATAATCTTTACGAGGCTCAGACACCACAGGTTTTTGATCGGGCGCTGCTTCAAAAAGCTTACAAGAATATTTCCAATGTGGACAAAACCAGGATAACCGACGATGCGGCCCTTGTTGAAGCTCTTGGTGAAAAGGTGAGCATAGTTGAAACCGATCATTCGAATATTAAAATTACCCGCAAAAGCGACCTTCCCATAGCTGAGGCGATAATCAGTAACAGACCAAAGCCTAAACCAGCCGGTCCAGGCGGTCCCTTTATTGAGGCCCAATGGTGATATTAGCTGATAATTAGCTTGACATTTTAACTGTAATTGGTATTTTCTGATATAAGGTACCCATAAATAAAAGGAATTTTTATACAAATCTGAAAGGAGTTGGCTATGTCCAGAATGTTGACAGTATTGGTACTTACGCCGGCGGTTTTGATTATGCTGACAGGGTGTGAAGAAGTTGTAAAAGATGATCCCAGATTCAGAGTTGACCCTGCTCAGGAAGCTCTTGCAGTTGACACCGGCTATGCAGTCCCTGAACCATCCGAAGTTGACCTTGTTGAAAATATGGCGGCACACAGGGCAGCTTACAGGGCATGGATCGAAAAACTTCTCGATCACTATATGATGACAGGTGACGCTACAAAGGCAGCCTGGGCGAGGAAAGAGCTTGAGTCGCTATCTCTTGGTGCCCATTATAAATATTTGATGCCTGCTGAAATGGCTCCACCTAATCTTTCTGCTCAGAACATGATAGCCGGTGCAGACCAGATGTATCAAAGTGCGATGGACCTTTATCGACAGGCCGGGGGACTTGTTATAATCAAGGATGAAGATAAGCTAAGGCAGTCTCTGACGAAATTTAACCGTTTGATAGCGGAATATCCGACCAGTGACAAGATAGACGATGCCGCTTACAGAGCTGGGCAGGTTTATGAATATTTTGACGATTATGAAATAGCTGTTGTTTACTATCAAAGGGCTTTCCAATGGGATGAATATACTCCTTATCCTGCCAGGTTCAAGGCTGCAAGGCTCATGGACAAACGACTGAAAATGAAAGATGAGGCACTTACGCTCTATCAGATGGCTATAGAAAAGGAAGCTCGATATAAGGCTAATACCGATTATGCAAGAGAGAGGGTTTTGGAGCTTTCAAAGCTGGAACCTGTAAATTTGCAGTAAATACGGCGATTTGTTCTGCAAGTTTGAGACTACAACGTTAATTTCACAAGGCCTGCTCAGAAAAAGCAGGCCTTTTTTATGTAAATAATCATTTTTTAAGGTTAACCAGAATAGGCCCAATTGAAATTACAGAATTAAAGGTGCTTGACTATATTGAGTCCAACAAACTGCTTGGGCATTCAGATAAGGTGCTTTGCGCTGTTTCGGGAGGAGCGGATTCGGTTGCTTTGTTAGTGATTCTGGCTGAGCTGGCTAAAAACGACATGCTAAGGCTTGAAATATCGGCAATGCACTTAAACCATAATCTCAGGGACAAATTTAGTGATGCAGACGAGGATTTTGTAAGAAAACTGACAAGTGATATGAATGTCAAGCTTTATTGTCAATCACTGAATGTCAGGGATTTTGCGAATTCCTCGAAAGTATCTCTTGAGACCGCCGGGCGTAATCTTAGACATAAAGCTTTAATGAGCATGGCCTTAACTCTTGAAATAAGCAAAGTTGCCACAGGTCATCATCAAGATGATAATGCTGAAACAGTTATCCATCGCATGATGCGGGGTACCGGTTATGCTGGTTTGGCTGGTATAAGAGCAGTGAAAACATTTGAACGGGAAAATAAGAATGTTGATTTCGTAAGGCCCCTGCTTTGTTTGCGCAAAGAAGAGATAGAACTGTATTTGCAGGATAAAAAACTGCAATGGCGAAATGACCATACCAATGCCCAGACAAAATTTACAAGAAATAAGATAAGGCATAAAATAATTCCCGGGCTGCAGGGAAACAGCGATGAAGATCTGGTTGCAAAACTATCGAGAATAAGTGAAAAAGCGGGCAAATTTTGTAATCTTGTTGAAAGCAAAGCTAATAAGTTCATTGAAAACAATGTTTTAGAAAACAATAACGATTTAATAAGTTTAGATTTGCCCTCATTTTCAAACCTTACCAAACCCGAATACATAGAAGTGATTAACAAAGTTTTGGGAGAGCTTGGTGTCGGTCTCAGGAAAATGACCAAAGCCCATTATGACAGGCTGTATGAAACTGGTCAAAATAATAAAAAAAGCAGTTTAACTTTGCCCGGAGCCTTAAGAGTCGAGACAAACAAGGGGCAAATTCTGTTTATTAAGCCCAAAAACAACAAATTTGATCCAGAAGAAATAATTATTGATATGGAAGGTGAGACTAAGTTTGGTGATTTTGAGATAAGGACCGCTCTTTTTAAGGCAAAAAATGCTGATTTTGAGTCTTTTATTCGCAATAAAGACCGGTTTATTGAATGGTTTGACGCAGATAAAATCAGCTTTCCGATTTCAGCGAGAATTCGCCGGGCTGGTGACAGATTTATACCCATGGGCAGAAAATCGGAATGCAAATTAAGCAAGTTCATTACTTCTTCAGATATTTTACGTGCAAAAAGGAAAAATTTATTTGTCATAGAAGACAAATCAGGCAAATTTTTATGGCTCGTACCTTTAAGACGCGCTAATATTGCCCAATTGACATCCAAAAGCAGAAATATCCTTGAAATTCGGGTGTCAGGAATTAAAATTTAAGCAAAATCCTTAAAATGCCTGCTAATAATCCTGGTTTTAACAAAAAGACTTGACAAACTGGCATTATCTCCCTAAATTTACACGTCGTGTGTATCTGCGCTTTAGTGGGCAGAGACAGTAATATATCTGATGAATTTTAAAAGGGAGAATTTCGATGGCAACAAAAGTTGCAATCAACGGTTTTGGAAGAATCGGACGAGCAGTGGCCAGGATCCTTCTTGAGAAAAAGGGCGATTTGGATCTTGTGGCCGTGAATGATCTTGCAGACCCCAAAAGTCTTGCACATTTGTTTAAATATGATTCTGTAATGGGCAAATGGCCCGGCAGTGTTGAGGTAAAAGGCGATACTATCGTCATTGACGGTAAGGAAATAAAAATTCTTGCTGTCAGGAATCCTGCAGAGCTGCCCTGGAAAGACATGGGTGTTGAAATCGCAGTTGAATCTACCGGTGTTTTCCGCACCAAAGAATCGCCCAAAGGCGGTTATGCGGATCATTTAAAAGCGGGAGCGAAAAAGGTTGTTTTGACAGTTCCTGCTAAGGATGATATTGACGCAACTATCGTATGCGGAGTTAATGATTCTGAACTGACAAAAGACGCTAACTGCGTGTCAAATGCAAGCTGTACAACAAACTGTCTTGCTCCTCTTGCTAAGGTAGTCCACGAAGAATTCGGAATCGTCAAAGGTCTTATGACTACAATTCACGCTTATACCAATGACCAGTGTGTATCTGACATGATCCATTCGGACCTTCGGCGTGCTCGCGGTGCAGCAGTTAACATTATCCCCACAACGACCGGTGCTGCCAAGGCAGTAGGAAAGGTACTTCCTGATCTTAACGGTAAATTAGACGGTTTTGCGCTTCGAGTACCTGTAATCGTAGGAAGCTGTGTTGACCTTGTTGTTGAAACAGAAAAAAGCACATCAGCTGAAGCAGTTAACTCTGCGGTAAAGAATGCCTGCCAGAGCAATTTAAAAGGTATCTTTGAGTACTGTGAAGATCCTATTGTCAGCAGCGACATTATCGGCAATCCTGCCAGCAGTATTTTTGACGCCCTTTCGACGATGGTAATTGGCGACAACATGGTCAAGGCAGTCAGCTGGTATGACAACGAGTGGGGTTATTCCAACAGAACAATCGACATCATGAAAAAGCTTGTTGACCTGATGTAAGGGTACCTGTTTAATTTTTTACAGGCAATTGAAAACATAAAATCAAAAGGGCGCGCCTTGCGTGCCCTTTTCCATGAACAAAGAGCAATAAAAGTGTATATAAGGAGCTTGTTATGGCTAAAAAAACAGTAGCCGACATAGATGTAAAGGGCAAAAAGGTACTTATACGATGCGACTTCAACGTTCCTCTCGACAGTGATAGCAAAATTACCAATGATGCAAGGATAACCAAGGCTTTACCGACAATTAAGCATGTTCTTGACGGCGGCGCTTCTGTAATATTGATGAGTCATCTGGGCAGGCCTAAAGGCAAGTTCGATTCATCGCTTAGCCTTAAACCTGTGGCCCAGAGGCTGGGAGAACTTCTGGATACAAAGGTAATTATGGCTTCTGATTGTGTTGGGGAAGAGACAAAGAAGCTTGCAGAGAACATGTCCCCTGGCGATGTTATGCTTCTTGAGAACCTTCGTTTCCACAGCGAGGAAACCATTAAAGACAAAGCCGCTAAAGAAGACACTCAGCTTAGAGAAGCTAAGGACAATTTTGCCAAAGAGATAGCTTCAATGGCGGATATTTATGTGGTTGACGCATTTGGGACAGCACACCGTGACAATGCTTCGATGTATACTGTTCCTGTAATGATGGAAGGCAAACCGAGAGTTTCAGGTTTTCTGATTGAAAAGGAACTTAAGTTTCTCGGTGAGACTTTAGAAGCCCCGGACAAACCCTTCATCGCCATACTTGGAGGTGCGAAGGTATCTGACAAAATAGGAGTAATTGAGAATTTACTTCGAAAAGTGGATACCATTCTTATCGGCGGTGCCATGGCATATACATTTTTCAAGGCTCAGGGCCAAAATGTCGGAAACAGTCTTTGCGAAGACGACTTTGTTGAAAAGGCCAATGACCTTATCAGTCAAAGCAAAGATGTCGGCTGTGAATTAGTTTTGCCTGTTGATACAGTAATTGCCAGGGAGATAAAGGAAAACGCGGAAAATAAAACTATCAAAGGCGACATAGAAGACGGATGGGAAGGTTTGGATATAGGCCCTGAAACGTGTGGGCTTTTTTCAGATAAACTTTCCTCTGCCAGGACTATTGTATGGAACGGGCCAATGGGAGTTTTTGAAGTAGCGCCTTTTGACAAAGGTACCAAGGCGGTTGCCCAGGCAGTAGCTGACGCAACTAAAAAAGGCGCACGCAGTGTAATAGGCGGCGGAGACAGCGCCAGTGCAATCGTACAGATGGGCCTTGAAGATGAGGTCAGCCATATTTCAACAGGCGGCGGGGCAAGTCTTGAATTTTTAGAAGGTAAACAATTCAAGTGTCTTCAGATTCTTGATGAAAAATAATTTAAGAAGAACAAAGATATTATTTAGAACCTGATTGTTCCGGTCGGCTGATATTATGCCGGCCGGTCATTTTTAAAAGGGAAATTGGTTATGTCAGAAAGAAAACTGCCTAAACCAGGCACCGTTGAGGTTTCTCCATCAGTGCTAAGCAGTGATTTCGCTAACCTGGCAAGTGAAGTGGCACAGGTTGAAGAGACCGTAAATGTCGTTCATCTGGATATAATGGACGGGCATTTTGTACCCAACATTACTTTCGGTCCTCCGATTGTAAAAAAATTAAGGAAATATTCAAACCTGGTATTCGATACTCATTTGATGATAACCGATCCGGAAACATACGCACCGGAATTTATCAAAGCAGGGAGTGACCATATTACATTTCATGTTGAAACGGTCAAAGAGCCTGAAGAAATGATAAAAAAGCTGCGCGATATGGACGTTACGGTGGGTATAACGTTAAATCCCGGAACTAAAGTCGAAAGTGTGCTTGATTTTGTACCTTTGGTCGATATGGTTCTGGTTATGACAGTTGAGCCGGGTTTTGGAGGTCAGGAATTTATGGAAGATGCGGCTAAAAAATGTATAAAAATCCGTGAAATCGCTGGTAATAACGTTAGGATAGAGGTTGACGGAGGCATAGATCCGACTACAACGCCTAAGGTTATTGAATACGGAGCTGATACTCTGGTGGCAGGCAGTGCAATATTCGGCAAGCAAGACAGGGTTAAAGCTATAACGGACATTCTTGATTCGGCAAGCAATTTTCCTGGATATTAAACATTTATTCTGTTATAATATTTTCCCAAATCAGGACAATATGAATTTGAATTTCGAACATATTCTCGAATAATAAGTTAATGATAATGACCAAGAAAAAAAACGGCTCGAAATGGAACGGCTTTAGCCTAAAGCCAAGGCGTGAGATGCCAGAAGGTCTCTGGATCGCCTGTCAGCAGTGCAAGCACATGCTGTTTAAGAAGACGATCGAGAAAAACCTCAATGTCTGCACCGAATGCGGTCATCATTTCAGAGTTGACGGCAGGACCCGTATAAATCAGCTTGTAGATGAAGGCAGTTTTGAGGAGATGTCTGAAAAGTTATCCAGCAGCGACCCTCTTGATTTTGAGTACCGCGGAACAAAATATATTGACAGGATATCATCAGGTGACGAAAATAACATTCGTGAGGCAATGATCGTCGGCAAGGCTTTTATCCGGGCCAGAGCAGTTATGCTTGCAGTCATGGACTTTAGCTTTCTCGGTGGGTCAATGGGGCTGGTAGTAGGCGAGAAATTCTGCCAGGCTGTTGACAGGGCAATTAAAGAATCCCTGCCCTTTATAGTTGTAAGTTCTTCAGGCGGTGCAAGGATGCATGAGGGAGTAGTGTCGCTTGGTCAGATGGCAAAAACAAGCGCAGCTCTGGGCAAACTGGACGATGCAGGCGGTCTTTTCATATCTGTTCTTACCGACCCTACAACAGGCGGAGTTACAGCCAGCTTTGCTATGCTGGGCGATATAATAATTGCAGAGCCGAACGCATTGATAGGCTTTGCGGGCCCAAGGACAATATACGAAACTATTAAGGTCGAACTTCCTGAAGGTTTTCAGAGAAGTGAGTTTCTGCTTGAGCATGGTTTTGTCGATATGATCGTGCCGCGTGGAGAATTACGCAGTGAGATAGGACGCTTAATCGATTACTGCGGCAAGTAAGTGATACACAGTTTTTCGGCACTTTTGAATACAATTCGTAAAGAAAATTATGCGTTACGTTCGAGACAATATAGCTTCAGCTTGCGGTTATGTTCCAGGCTTTCAGCCCGGCATTGACGCGGTAAAGTTAAACACTAATGAAAACCCTTATCCTCCAAGCGAAAAGGTTCTCGATGCGATTCGGTCAATAACACCTGACCAGCTTCGCAGGTACCCACAGCCTATGGGTGATGATTTTCGCAAGGCCGCGGCGGAAGTATTAGACCTCAAGCCTGAAAATATTATCTGCACAAACGGCGGTGATGATTTACTGACTATCTGTTTGAGGGCTTTTTGTGATAATCATTCTTCTGTAACCTGGCCTGGTCCCACATATTCTCTTTATCCGGTTTTGGCAAAACTTCAAAATTGTACTTATGAGGAGATCCCTTTTGAAAAGGATAATGCACGGTTCGGAGATAAATTAATTGAAACTGACGCCAGTCTTGTGATTATATGCAACCCTAATGCGCCGACCGGCTCTTTTATTGAACCGGAAAAAATAGAAGAAATCGCTAATAAACTTCAGGGCAAATCCGCAGTTGTTGTTGACGAGGCTTATGCCGATTTTGCTTATGACAACTGTCTTAAATTGATTGAAAAGTGTGAAAATATCATAATCCTCCGTTCGATGAGTAAGGGTTACTCACTTGCGGGTATTCGTTTTGGCTTTGGTATTGCCCAAAAGCAAATGATAGAGCAGCTTATGAAGGTTAAGGACTCTTATAATGTTGACGCGGTTGCTATAAAAGCGGCTGCGGCGGCTATAACTGACAGAGAATATTTTATCTCCAACGTTGAAAAAATTCTCGAACAGAGAGAGAAAATAACAGCGGAACTTGGCAAACTTGGGTTCACGGTTAACAAAAGCAATACAAATTTTGTGCTGGCACAGAATCAAAACGCCCGCGAGATTTATGAAAAACTGACTGAAAAGAATATTTATGTAAGATATTTTGATATTGACGGGCTCAAAGACAAACTCAGGATAACAATTGGAACTGAAGAACAAAATAAGGTGTTGATCGACGGAATTGCCGATATAACAGGTAAAAAGGATTAATAAAAGGAGCGATAATGGCAGGACGAATCGGAACAATTTCGCGAAAAACGAAAGAAACAGATATTCTTGCGGAACTTAACATTGACGGCAGCGGCAAATACGAGATTGACAGCGGTGTTGGTTTTCTGGATCACATGCTCGCACATCTGAGCAAACACAGCCGAATAGATATGACCGTAAAGGCGCAGGGAGATCTTGAAGTTGACGCACACCACACAGTTGAGGATGTGGCGATATGCCTTGGGCAGGCTTTGGATCAGGGTCTTGAGGACAAAAGGGGTATAGTACGTTACGGAAGCAGTTCGGTACCTATGGAAGATGCTCTTGCCAATATTTCCATTGATTTGTCGGGCAGGGCTTTTTTTGTATTCAATGTTGAGTTTCCCACTGAAAAAATCGGTGATTTTGACAGTGAGTGCATTGAGGAGTTTCTGCGTTCATTTTCGTCTTCGGCCAGGCTGAACCTTCACATAAACGTACCTTACGGCACCAACAGCCATCATATATCAGAAGCGATATTCAAAGGTCTTGGCCAGGCTCTGGAACAGGCAGTAAAGATAACCGGAACCGATATACCCAGTACGAAAGGCACTTTGTGACTGGCATCGATTATGAATATCGAACGGGCCTTGGCACTGATATTCACAGGCTTGTGGCAGGCAGAGATCTTAAGCTGGGCGGTATACATATTCCTTATCCGCTCGGTTTAATGGGTCACAGTGACGGTGATGCGGTGCTTCATGCTGTAATCGATGCACTTTTGGGCGCAGCGGGCATGGGCGATATCGGAACTTTATTCCCTGATAAAGATGAAAAATGGAAGGATATTGACAGCAAAGAACTTTTACATATAGTTTCAGTTAGAATTGAAGAAAAGAAATGGCAGATAGTAAATATCGATGTAACCATCCAGGCCCAGGAGCCCCGCCTGGAACCTCATAAAGGCCAGATCAAACGTTGCATAAGCAGCATTCTTGGTATAAACTTTATGAACGTAAACGTAAAGGCCAAAACAAACGAGGGCTTAGGTGAAATAGGGCAGGGAAAGGCTATCTCAGCATTAGCGGCCGTATTGTTGAAAAGAAGAGCCAAAAACAGCATTTGACCAATTGCAGTTAAAAGGGTAATAATGAGCTTTAAGATATATAACACACTAACCAGAAAACTGGAAAAATTTGAACCAGTAAATCCTCCTTTTGTCGGCGTTTATGTATGCGGACCAACAGTTTACGGACATGCTCACCTGGGACACGCTAAAAGCTATGTAAGCTTTGACATTCTTGTAAGATATCTGCGTTATCTTGACTATAAAGTTAAATATGTTCAGAATATCACAGATGTCGGGCATTTGACCGATGACGCAGATGAGGGTGAGGACAAGCTTGCAAGGCAGGCAAAAGCGGAAAAAAAACATCCAATGGAAATAGCAGAATTTTATACGAAAAGCTATTTCAATGATATGGACCAACTTGCATGTCTCAGGCCTGACATTAGCCCGCGGGCATCGGGGCATATACCTGAACAGATAGAAATGGTACAAAAACTCATCGAGAAGGGCTTTGCTTATGAAGTGAACGGGTCTGTATACTTTGATATAACTAAATTTTCCGGATATGGCAGACTTTCCGGCAGGAATATCGAGGATATGCAGGCAGGTGCCAGAGTTGAGGTTTCAAAGGAGAAAAGAAACCCGGCTGACTTTGCGGTATGGAAAAAAGCAGAACCCGGTCATATTATGCAATGGCAAAGTCCATGGGGTATGGGTTATCCGGGATGGCACCTCGAATGCTCTGTAATGAGTACGAAATATCTTGGCAATACCGTTGATATTCATGGCGGAGGAATCGAAAACCAGTTTCCGCATCATGAATGTGAAATTGCCCAGGCAGAAGCGGCAAACGAAACGGGATTCGTGAAATACTGGGTACATAATAACATGGTAACAGTAAACGGTCAGAAGATGGGTAAAAGTCTTGGTAATTTTATTACTTTAGAGCAGCTTTTCAATGGTGATCATGAAACTTTGAGCAGATCTTATGACCCCCTTGCGGTAAGACAGCTGATACTGCAAAGTCATTACAGAAGCCCGATAGATTTTTCAGACGCCGCTCTTACCGGTGCCCAAAGCGGTTACGACAAAATAAGCCAGGCAGTAATAAAATTGCGTAAAGCGATTGAAAAAGCACCGGCCGGTCCGCCAAGCGACTCAATGGCTGTTCAGCTTGGAGAGCTTAAACAGCGTTTTGAAACTGCCATGAATGACGATTTAAATACCGCAGTTGCCCTTTCGGTCATGTTCGATATGGTAAAACTTACCTCGCCTGTTCTGGAAGATAGCACTTCCAGTAAAGGTACACTTGAGCTTATCAATAATGAGTTTTGTCGATTAGGAAAGGATGTGCTCGGAATTGTCAGAGATGATTATAATCTTAGCCAGAACTGTGATGACGAGCTTATTGATTATCTTATGAAAACAGCCATAGAAAGAAGACAGCTTGCCAGAACAAACAAGGATTTCGAGACAGCAGATCTGATTCGCGACAAGCTGAATGAGCTTGGAATAGTGCTCGAGGATAAAGGAGCAGGTGAAACCTCCTGGAGGAGAAAATGATTATTTTAGGAGTGGACCCCGGACTTGTAATATGCGGATACGCCGTCCTTGACAGCCAGTCAGGTAATCTGCTCGAGGCGGGAACAATTCGCTCAGACTCTAAAAGGCCCCTGGAACAGCGTCTTATACAGATCGTTGAGGACATGGGTTCACTTTTCGAAAGATTTGATATTGAAGTAGTTGCGATAGAAAAATTATTTTCCCATTATAACCACCCTCAGACTGCTGTTCTCATGGGACATGCTCGAGGGGTTATAATGCTGACAGCTGCCAGGGCAGGGGCAAGGGTAGAAAATTTCGCAGCGACAAAAATAAAAAAATCGCTGACCGGTAATGGACAGGCATCCAAGGAGCAGATGCAGCGGGCAATTATGACAGAAATGAGCCTGCGGGCAATCCCGGAACCGCCTGATGTCGCTGATGCGATAGCGGTTGCATTGTGCTGTTTGAGCCAATCGAAACTAAAGGTTTACTGATAATGATAGCCCAGATTGAAGGAAAGCTAATCGCAATAGAAGAGGAAAAGGCATTGGTTAAGGTATCTAATGTGTGCTATGAAGTAATGCTGCCGGGCTATGCGGTAAGCCAGCTTGCTGATAAGCTAAACCATGAAATTACTCTTTGCACCCTTGAATATTACGAAGGCACACCTGGTGGAGGTAATCTGATACCCCGAATGGTTGGATTTCTCTCAAGAGCGGAAAAAGAGTTCTTCGCAAAATACACCAGTGTAAAGGGTATGGGAATAAAAAAAGGTTTGAAATCCCTGACTATACCCATAAGCACGATAGCATCTGCGATAGAGACAGGTGACGAAAAAATGCTGCT
This sequence comes from uncultured Pirellulales bacterium, assembly GCA_964489215.1. Lineage (GTDB taxonomy): Bacteria > Planctomycetota > Phycisphaerae > Sedimentisphaerales > Anaerohalosphaeraceae > CAZAYB01. Next base: position 13,449 of record CAZAYB010000009.1, on the reverse strand, counting down.
ATCACTTCCTTCGGTAGGTAAAAGATTTGCCCAGCTTATAATAGCCCAACTGAAAGGCAAGCTTGCAGACTTTGCGGTTACTGCTGAGATGGCTGGAGAAAGTGATGATTTTAAGCCGTATCAGTTAGAGGCTTTGGAGATACTGATAGCATGGGGCGAGAAAAGGAACGAAGCTGTAGAGCTGATCAATAAAACATCGCGGAAACATCCGGAGGCAAAATCCGCAGAACAACTTGTTCCCCTGGTATACAGACTTAAACAGGGAATGGAAATGTGATAAACGAAAAAGCTGTACAATTTTCATACGCAATGACAGCGGTTTGAATTGACGGCAATAATAATTAACTAAGAAAACTAAAATGGCTATAGACAGAGTATTAAGCGGACAATCCAGAGGAAACAGCGAGGAAGTATACAATCAGTCACTTCGTCCTGAACGGCTCAGTGAAGTTATTGGTCAGAACACGATTGTAGAAAAGCTGAAGATTGCAATAGAGGCAGCGATGCAAAGGAAAGAACCGCTGGAACACATTTTATTATATGGGCCGCCTGGTTTGGGCAAAACAACACTTGCCAATGTTATAGCTCACGAGATGGAAGCTACAATCCGCACAACATCCGGCCCTGCGCTTACCAAACAGGGTGACGTAATGGGTATGCTCTCAAACATTAACACAGCGGATGTACTTTTTATCGACGAAATTCACAGATTAAGCGCACCGGTTGAGGAATTTATCTACCCGGCAATGGAAGACTTCAAGGTAGATTTTACCGTAGACAGCGGAATGCACGCAAAGACCATAAATTTTCCACTTAATCAATTTACCCTTATAGGTGCGACAACCCGTGCCGGCTTGTTAAGTGCCCCTCTGCGGGGGAGGTTTGGTATGCTTTTACATGTTGACTTTTACAGTCAGCAGGAGCTTACGGAAATAATTTCAAGGTCAGCAGGTCTGTTGAGTCTCGAATATGAAAATGGAGCCCTTGAAATGATAGCATCAAGGTCGCGGGGCACACCCCGCATCGCAAACAGACTTTTAAAACGTGTAAGGGATTATGCACAGGTAAAAGGTTCCGGCAAACTTACGATAAGTATCGTAAAAGATTCCTTGAAAATGGAACAGATTGACGAACTGGGACTTGACGAACTCGACCGTTCTTTTCTAAAGGCTCTGGTGAATATTTATGATGGCGGGCCTGCGGGGATAGAAGCCCTGGCAGCTACCCTGGGGGAGGAAAAGGACACTCTTGAAGATGTAGTTGAACCTTATATGCTTCAGATAGGTTTTGTAAGAAGGACGAAAAGAGGCAGGGAAATAACCAAATCTGCTTGCGAGCATTTAGGCATAAAATACAAAGCCAGGCAAAAAAACAAGGAAAATGACCAGGATAAATTATTCTAAATTGAAAGGATTCAAAAATGGACCAAAATGACGCAAATGTCCCAAATGAAAACAGCCCGATAGCCACCGAACCTGTAACAACTACTCAAATGCCGTCACCGGATGTTCCCAATTATTTGATACAGTCAATCTTAGTTACAATTTGCTGTTGTCTGCCGCTTGGTATAGCAGCTATAATTTTTGCAGCCCAGGTAAACTCCAAGGCAAAGGCAGGTGATTTAACCGGTGCTAAAAAAGCCTCCGACACTGCTAAAAAACTCTGCTGGATCGGATTTATCCTTGGACTTATAGGCGCTGTTATCTCCATAGCTATTAACATAGTTATCCCTATGTTGATGCCAACAACACAGAATATGTAAAATGAAATTTATACTATCGGCCCTAAAAAAATCGCTCAACATCAATGACCGGCTTGAATCTCAGGCGCAATTTTTAAAGGCCTCTGCTATTAGGCCGATGTTCAGGCATCGGCTTTTTTTTCTTATGTCCGTAATATATAACAAAACAAGAAAGCATATAACCCGATTTGACTGGATGTCAGTAACGGCACTAGTTTGTGCCCCAGTTGCGGTTTTATTGCTTTATTTTCAGGACCCCCAAAGCAGTTCTTTATTTCCGCCCTGCCCATTTCATTTCTTTACAGGATTATATTGTCCGGGCTGCGGGAGCTTAAGAGCTGCTCATCAATTACTTCACGGCAACATCCTGGCAGCTCTGGATTACAACATCATGCTGGTTGCATTTGCACCATTTTTATTAACCTGGCTGGTCAACGAATTCTTTTTTTTACTTACAGGAAAAAAACTTATCAACTATTTCCTTCGTCCTTTTTATATATGGATTATTTTTTTTCTGATAACCACTTTTGCAATCATCAGAAACCTGCCCTTTTATCCGTTCACAATCCTTGCGCCTTAAGTTCAGTCTTTGAGAATATACTCTGCTGCTCTTGGCTTTTTACCTAATATATAAGTGATGTGGGCAAGTAATAATCTCTGGGCCTTGATAAGCAGTTGTTCCGGAGCGGCCCTTATCTTGCTAATATCCGCCAGCAAAGAAGCAGTCCCTATCGATATTCTGAACTTATCCGAAAAAACCTGTTCACAATCCCTGCAGATAATTCCATTTGAAGAAGAACTGAACCATACCTGCTGCCAGTTACCGGCAAATTTGGCAGAGCAATTAGAGCAGGATTTGAAGAGAGGCAGAAGTCCTGTTTCCTTTAAAAGGTTTACCTGATATACTATCAGCAATTTTCTGCACTGATCCTTCTCCTTAGTTTCGATCAGAGACTTGAGCAGCTCCACTAATGAATCAAAAAGTTCCGGATGGGGGTCCATATCCTCAAGAAAACTGCCGGTGATTTCCGCCGCAAAAAGCCCACTGTTCAACGTCTCCATTCTGGTGCTTAAACCGGCAAATACAGGCCTTTGTTCAAACTCTCTAAGATTTGCCAATTGTCCGGCTGATGAAGTATTGAAAACAGCATCGCCGAAGGAAAAAATCTGCAAAGGACCATCAAATGAACTTTTGCGCCGTTTTGATCCTTTTGCAATTGCACTGAACTTGCCTAAGCTTCTGGCAAAAACAGTTACAATCTGTGAAGTGTCGGAGTAATCGATACAGCGAAGACAAATTACAATATCCTTGCTGATCATTGCGTTTGGCCTGTTTCGTCCTTAACAGTCAGTTTCTCGAGACGAATATACTTAATCTTTCTGGTCTCTGCGGCAATGATAGTGAACCTGAGATTTTTATACTCGAAACTTTCGCCGGTCTTTGGAATATAACCAAGGTATGAAAAAACAAACCCGCCTAAAGTATCATAATCTTCTTCGTCGGGCAGTTCCACCTCAAACTCCTCATTAATATCATCGATATACATCCGGGCATCAACCTCGGCGACATCATCGCTGATAAGTCTGAAACTTTCTTCAGGCTGCTGCTCGTATTCGTCAACAATCTCACCAACGAGCTCTTCAAGAATATCCTCAATGGTAACTATTCCCGCAGTACCGCCGTACTCGTCAAGCACAATTGCCATGTGCAGTTTTTGCTCCTGAAACTCGTGCAGCAGATCACGAAGCAGCTTGGTTTCCGGAACAAAATAGGTATCCCTCATTTCCTTTCGAAGGCTAAAACCTTCACTGTCCTTACCTATCTGATTCAATAGATCCTTGGCATAAACCAGACCGAGAACATTATCTATATTTTCCCTGTAAACAGGTATCCTCGAATGTCCCGCTTCATTTATAGTCTTCAAAACCGTTTGAAGATCAGACTCCACAGGGATAGCTATAATGTCAGTTCGGGGCGTCATAATTTCCTCAACCGTTTTTTCGGCAAGCTCAAGAACACCCTCTATCATGTCAAGTTCCTCTTCATCAACGGCACCTTCTATCCTGCCCTCTTCTACCAGACTCAAAAGTTCTTCCTGCTTTTCATCCTGAGCCTGATCTGCCGTCTTTTCCTGAACATCAGAAAGCCTTCTTACAAGATCATCACAGACATGAAAAATAAACAGCAGCGGTTTGAATACAATCAGGAGAATTTTAAGCAGCGGATAAGTAAAAGCAAGGAATCCTTCGCCGGCATATTTAGACCACGAATGAGGTATCGCAAGGCCAAACAATGCAAAAAAGCAAAGACACAATAAAAGGGAAATATAATAGCTGTGATCATTAAAAACAGCGAGCAAAGTTAAAACTATGCCTATATAGCTTACAATTCTCAAAAACGCGCAAACCAAAGTAAGATCCTCTTCCTTATTTATCATCTCCTCAAACCATTTTTCACGCTTCATTGCTGAGAATCTATCATGCAGTTTGACTCTTGAGAATATACGGAGGGCGACGGTATTAACCGAAAAGAACAGGGCGCTGGCTGTAAAAAAAAGCAGCAAAATTATCATCCAGGTTTGATGCACTAAAAAAACCTCTCAATTCTATTTTTTCTTATAAACATTTCCAAAACCGGCTTCTGTCAATATAACATCTTCCATCTCATGCATTTTTCGTGCACTATCTTTATCCTGGTCATCAAAACCAAGCTGATGCAAAAGGCCGTGAACCGCATACAGACATAGCTCAGCTTCGAGGCTGTGCTGACGTTTTTCACTTTGCCGTTTTGCACAACTGGCATTTATAATCAGTTCAAACTCCTTAAGCTGTTCATCATCGCTGAGGTTAAAACTAATTACATCAGTAAATTCGTTACTGCTGAGAAATTCCATATTCACTTTCTGAGTGCCTTGATCGTCCACCAAAGCTATACTGACAGAAGCATCTGAGGAATTAAACCTACTCAAAGTATCAGCGGTAATTTTCTTCAGCAACAAAACCGCCTCATTGGTCATACCTGCTTCATTAGCAATTTCTATATTGGTTCGCTCGCACTGGTTTTTCATGTCTATTCTGAAATATTTTCTGAATCTTCCTTCTGTTCAGCCGACAGCCTTAACTTCTCATCTTTATCTTTGACTTTTATATCTTTTTGCTTTTGCTGCTTCTGATAGGCTATCCTTCCATGATGATGAGCCGCGAGAGCCTTTGAAAGTGCCGTCTCAATCTGACTAAGCTCCCTTAGAGTCAGGTCACATTCATCAAACTGGCCGTCCTGAAGACGTTTCATTGCCATACCGTGAACAAGCTGTTCAATTTTCATTGGCGAAGGTTCGGTGATGCTCCTTGCGGCGCTTTCACATGCATCTGCCAACATGACAATAGCCGCTTCCTTTGTTCTGGGCTTTGGGCCTGGATAGCGAAACTCTGAATCCGAGACGTTTCCTTCCCCTTGCTTTTTCACCGCCTCATTATAAAAATACTCAATCAGCGTTGTTCCGTGATGTGTTTCTATAAACTGTCTCAAGACACCTGGAAGACCAAATTCCTTAGCTATTTCCACCCCGTCTTTTACATGTCCGACAATTACCAACTGGCTCATAGCAGGCGATAACTGTTCGTGTCTGCTCGCAGAGCCCAGCTGATTTTCAATAAAATAAGGCGGCTTATTAATCTTACCTATATCGTGGTAATATGAACCGACCCTGCATAAAAGGCCGTTGGCACCAATTGATTCGGCGGCTGCTTCTGCAATTGATCCTATCAGCAGGCTATGACTGAATGTACCCGGTGCATCCATAGCGAGTTTTTTCAACAAAGGCTGATTAGCGTCACTGTAATCCAGCAGAGTCATGCTGGTTGCTATTCCGAAAACTCTTTCAATAATCGGCAAAAAACCCTGTATAACAAGGCCAACCGCAATAGTTATACCCGCAGCCGTGCCGGAGTCACTGAAAAGCTGGGCACCGGCAACACTGAAGATCCTTACACCTGGGTCCTTTTGAATAACGCCAAGAGAAAAGGCTGTAATAAAAACCACTACCGATGCAATCGTGGTTACTTCAATAAGTTTCATCCTGTGGCGAATTTCCTTTAAACTGTAACAGCAGGTAATCACCCCCGCCATCATCGTCAAAAATAATTCAACAGAAGCTATTTTTCCAACAGCAAAACAGGCCAGGACAGCATAAAAAGAGCTTATGCCCAGAGCGAATCGCTGATTGTAGGCAACGGTTAAAATTATTGCGCTTGTTACCGCAGTTCCAGTGGCAAGATAAACCCACTGAGAATAGAGCGACCCTGCCTTGGTAATCACCAGAAGCAGTAAAAATAAAAACGCAATAGAAACCATTCTCATGGTCCGATTGAAAATGCTGCCCTCATAATGATGTATATAAATCGCAGCTCCAAGAGATATTAGTAAAACAAGGGTGCTGACAGCGATAATCTCGGGGTAAGGTTTGAAAAGTCCGGTACCAGGCTCAAAGAAAGTCTCAGTTTCAATCGACAGCAATGCTGCTGTTAAGGCAATAAACAACACAAGAATCAATATTACAACAGGCAGAGAGCTTGTAAAAATCCGTGTAATTCTCCCGGTTCTTTCCGATTGAATCGAATCACGGACACGCTGGCGTCTGGCACTGACTTTTTTCTTTTTCTTTGTAGCCATATATCTAAGTTAGTTTCTTTTTCTTATCGTAAGCTGAAACAATATTCTGAACAAGCTTATGCCGAACTATATCATTTTCGCAAAGCTCTACAGAACCTATACCTTTTATATCTCTGAGGGTCGATATCGCATCTATAAGCCCGCTGGCCTGGTTGCGCTCAAGGTCAACCTGGGTTATGTCACCTGTGATTATCATTTTAGACTCTCTGCCAAGCCTGGTAAGAAACATAAGCATCTGGGACGGTGAAGTATTCTGAGCCTCGTCGCATATCACTACCGCTTCATTAAGCGTTCGGCCGCGCATAAAAGCAAGAGGGATTACTTCTATAATATCCATATCCATAAAACGTTTCATCTGGCCAAACTCCATCATATCCTCAAGACTGTCAAAAAGCGGTCTAAGGTAAGGATTCACTTTGGCCTGAAGGTCTCCGGGCAGAAAACCAAGTCTTTCACCGGCTTCAACTGCGGGCCTTGCCAAAACTATCTTTCTTATTTGTTTTTTTCTAAGCATCGAAACTGCAACTGCTACTGCAAGATAAGTTTTACCGGTACCGGCAGGTCCTATACAGAATGTCAGGTCATTTTTCTGCATAGTACGAATATAATTCAGCTGGCCTTTGGTAAAAGGCTCGATCACACCCTTGTTAGAAAAAACGGTAATAGCTTCACTAAGATCGGAACCGACTTCATTTTTTGCCTGAAGGATAATATTCCTGACATATTTTGTGTCGATTCTTCCTGAGGATATCAGGCGTTTCTGCATTTTGTCGACTGCTTCTTCTGCAGCCTGAACATCATCCTTTTTTCCGCTAATAGTAATAACACCATTACGAGCTACAATTTTGACTTCAAGGGAATTTTGAAGAAGCTTTAAATGAGAATCGGCCGTCCCAAAAAGTTCCACCCTCTGCTTATCTGATTCAAGCTGTATTTTAACTTCCAATACAAGCCCCCGAAATTAACCTTTCATTAATAATATTGCCATAAAAGCATAACCTGCCGGCGCCGCCGCGAGCGGTGAATCTATAACATCCAGCACGCCGCCAAAACCTGGAACAGTCGAGGATGAATCTTTAGCACCGGCATCACGTTTTATTATCGACTCTAACAAATCTCCCAATTGTCCTATAAAAGCAAAACAAAAACCAAAAACAATTGACCACAAGGCAGACATTATACCACAAAGTCGCCCGAAAATTACAGAAACAATTATCGCAAAAATTACAGCTCCCATCATTCCTTCCCATGTTTTTTTTGGACTGATTTTAGGGGAAAAAGGTCTTTTTCCAAACATTTTACCAATCGTATAAGCTCCTATATCGGCAGATTTTACAACAGATATAAACATTAAAACAGGCCAAAGACCAAATTCTACCCTCATCGCAATGAGAAAACTACTCAAAAAACCAAGGTAAATTATAAGAAAATAATTGACGGCGATATTTGTAACCGCATTTTCAAACGCAAATTGATACCCCTGTTTGAAAGCAATCGCAAACAAGGTCAAAACCAGGCAAAAACAAATATAAATCGTCAAAAACTTATATTTGCCCGGCTCATTGTAAAACTGCTGAAGATACCAGCTGGCGGATAATAAAACCGAACATATAATATTGATACCAATAAATGTCTGAATTTTAGAAGATTTAACCAGCGCTGCCAGCTCTAAATGGGCAGGAACCGCAATAACTGCCAATAACAGCATCAAAATCGATCCCTGAACCGTTTTATCTGCTATGTCTTTGCTTATGGAACCATCCATCCAGCCCCCAATAACCAGCAGCCCTACCAGCATAAAAATCATTATTGTACCGAAAAGCAGTCTGTATTTGAGCATGATTATAGCCTATTTAGCTGTTTTAGAGGCCTTGCTGTCAATATCCCCAAACCTTCTGTTGCGTTTTGAAAAAGCCAGAATCGCCTTTTCCAGCTTCTCATTGTCGAAATCCGGCCAATAAGTCTCGGTCACATAAAACTCCGCATAAGAGAGCTGCCATAAAAGAAAATTGCTTATCCTCAACTCTCCACTGGTACGGATTAAAAGGTCGGGGTCAGGCAGGCCGCTGGTGTAAAGATGTTCGCTGATAGTAGAGGGCTCAATCTCATCAGGCTCAATTATTCCATCCACACATTTTTGAGCAATCTCACTTACAGCTTCAGTAATTTCGATTCGGGACCCGTAATTCAATGCTAAACCCAGCACCATCCCGGGGTTTCCGGAGGTCTTTTCAACTGTCTCATCCAGCGCTTCGAGCACACTGTCAGGAAGTTTATTCCTTGAACCCAGATGAATCAATCTTACCCCATGCTCCATCAATGTCGGTCGTATCTCAACAAGATACTGAGCATAAAGATACATCAGATAATCAATTTCTTCCTGAGGCCTTTTCCAGTTCTGCATACTGAAAGAATACAGAGTCATCATCTCAATACCAATTTTACATGCATGCAGGGCTACAGATTCCACAATCTTAGCACCCTGACGATGGCCATGAAAACGAGGCAAATTCCGCTGAGTGGCCCACCTGCCGTTACCATCCATGATAATGGCGATATGCCTGGGAATCTGATGGGGCTCTATACCAAGTCTTTTTGCGCACGTTTCTTTTTTTTCGTCAAAAAACCCTGTCATTTTAATCCCTGAATATCGTCTGGCTTCGTTTTGGCCCCACGCCTATAATTGAGACCGGTCGTTTAAGAATCTTTTCAACCGTATGGATATAATTTTGAGCAGTTTCAGGAAGGTCGCCAAACTTCCTGACCTCTCTTAAATTGCCGTTCCAACCTTCAACGGTTTCATAAACACACTCAACAGAAGAAAGCTCCTGTGAATCACATGGGAAAAAGGTAGTTTCTTTGCCGTTTATGCGATACGCCCTGCATATTTTCACCTCTTCCATGTCGCTTAGAGTATCAAGGTGCATCATCGCAATTTCATTTATGTTCCCAAGAGTCGCTGTGTATAAAGCAGCAACCGCATCGAACCAGCCGCACCTTCTCGGTCTGCCGGTAGTTGTTCCGTACTCGTTACCCTTATCCCTTATTGTCTGTCCGATATTGTTATCCTGTTCACTGGGAAAAGGCCCTGCCCCTACCCTTGTACTGTAAGCCTTAACCACTCCTATAAACCTGTCAACAAGCTGAGCGGGAACTCCGCAGCCGGCCGGCATACCAAGGGCACTTGCATTGGAGCTGGTTACGTAAGGAAAGGTCCCGTGGTCAAGATCAAGAAGTGCACCTTGAGCACCTTCAAAAAGAATGCTCTTTTTATCGGTTATGGCTTCATGCAGAAACCTGGTTGTATTGGATATATACTCCGTCAGCCTGGCGGAATAATTTTTACATTTATCAAAAATTGACTCAAAGTCTACTTCCTGACCATCATAAACAGCTTTGAAAATTTTTGATTTATAGTTACATATTCGCTTTAGTTTTTCCTTTAACGAATCAATATCCCTAAGGTCAGCCATTCTTACAGCATAGCTTCTTCCTGTCTTGTCGGCATAACAAGGCCCAATACCTCTTGCTGTCGTACCGATTTTATTTTTTCCAAGCGAACTTTCACGCAGCATATCCTCTGACTTGTGATAATCCAGGACCACATGAGCGTTTTCACTTATAAAGAGCCTTTTGTTTAGAGAAAGCCCTCTCTTTTCAAGTTCATCTATTTCTTCAAGTAAAACGCCCGGGTCAACTACAACTCCGTTACCGATAACACAGACCGTCTCTTTACGTACAGAACCGGACGGCATAAGATGAAGTGCAAATTTTTCATCTCCGACCACAACCGTATGACCTGCATTTGCACCGCCACCGTATCGAACAACTATATCGCTTTGTTCGGCAAGGATATCAACAACTTTACCTTTGCCTTCGTCGCCCCATTGCAGACCAACAACGCAATTATTCATAACAATAAAATTCCCTCTGTAAAGAAAAGTATGAAATTCAGCTGATACGTCTGATCAGCTCATCAAGGACTGCCTTAAGGTTATCCCAGTTGCGGTCACTCAGCTTGACCTTTTGTTCTTTATTTGCGTCCTTATGATACTGTATGATGAAATAACCTTTTTTTTCGAAATGTGTTTTGTCTATTGCTTCAATCTGTTCGTACTCTATTCTGTTGCCTTTAGCCGTTATTCCTGTATCATCAGCAATAACCTTTTTATTTTTTATTACAAAAAAGTAAACGATAAGCCCTGCCGAGACAGGCAAAAGAACATACGGAGCATTTTGGTTAAAAGCAAGCGTACTGTCAGGCTTTTCCTGGCCGTCTTGAGTTACTTGAGTATGTTTCTCTATAAACTTTTCATTATAATAACCGTCATAAATGCAGTACAAACCAAAACCCAGTGCAAAAGTTGCCATTAAAAGAAGCGTAAATTTTTTATGTTTACTCAGAGGCGCCTCAATAACCATTAATCTCTCCTATCTTCGTTGGGCTATCGCATTTGCCAGGGGACTGACAAAATTAGGTATAACTTTTTCTGCCATTAATTGCTCTGCTATACTACACTGCTGCCTGAAACTCTCAGACATATCAAACTTCTCGTGGCTGTTTGGATATCTCCTTACCGTAAAATACAGACTTATAGGGTCGTCCCCTTTATACTTATCGCTTCGAACTTCATAAACGCTTGTACGGGACTCAACCGTCAGTCTTGCCTGCGTCCTGCAGTCTTCGCTAAGAGCAACCACCACCGAAGGATTAAAACCTATCGCCTTTGAGTTCTGCAGTTCAAGCAGACTTGCAAAAGGAGTCGCTGTAAACAAAGCATCAGCAATAACTTCATCCTGATTTCCCTGGTAATCAAAATCCATTGTAAAAGTAACATCAAGCGAACTTACGTCAAGGTGACTTACTCCGAGCATATAAGGTGCAAGCTCAAGCACAGCAGCATCCAGATCGTAAGCATCATCCATAATAATAGGATTACTGCATCCGCAGCATATCCTGTCAAGCTCAAGCGTCAGCCAGCGATACTTGTCACCGTCACGATCTTCTTCCAGACAGAAATCACCGGTATCCTTACGGTAAAAAGTGCCCATTGAGGGTATCTGTTTCTGAACTCTCTCAAAGAAAGTTAAAACTGTATCCCGGTTACCCGGGAGGTCCAGTTCAGTATTCAGGTACATATCAACATAGAAGTCGTCGCAAAGAGAACTATAACTGTTGGCCATGATTAACCTCCAACCGAAAAAACAAAAAACTCTTTTTACGCATCCTTCTCGACCAGTCGTCGACTATTGTCGCATAAACTCAGGCATTTAGCAAGAGATAACTGCACACAAAAAATGCCAGAATATAACAATAAAAAGCGAAATATTTTAATTTTCTTTTTCTCGAGGCTCTTATCAATATTTTAAGCGATATTATGCCCACAATAAACGAGGCTGTAAATCCGGTTATTAAAGAAGCGACTGGCAAAGCCGAGCCATCCAAAGAGGCTATTTCTTCAATACCTTTTATCAGAGCAGCACCGCTTATTGCTATTATTCCTATCAAAAAACTGTACTCCAGTGCCCATTTTCTGTGGAGTCCTATCAAAATCGCCGTGCAAATAGTTGCCCCGCTTCTGCTTATACCCGGCAAAATAGCCGCTGCCTGGGCAATTCCTATCAACACCGCTGCCATGACACCAAAATCCCTAAGACCTGTCCTGTTTTTTTTACGCATATCAGAAACCAAAAGCAGCGTACCGGTTACAATCCACATAAGTCCGACAAGCCACATCTTTCGGGCATTTTCAAGGGGGTCCTTAAAGATCTTATATAATCCAAAAGTAACAACCGTTGAAACAAATGCAAGAAAAAGCAGCCTTATACTGTGATTTTTTCTGTAAATCTCAGCTATTGAACTTCCTGAGCTCCTGAATTTCAGCAATTTAACGCCAGAACTTCGAATATCTTTTGCGTAAACCACAATTATAGCACCCACCGTTGCAAGATGAAGTGAAAGATCGAAAATAAGCATTTCCCTGCTCTGAGCCTCTATCTGACCCTGCATATTCTCAAAGAGAACCAAATGCCCAGAAGATGAAACAGGCAGAAATTCTGTCAATCCCTGGACCATACCCAGAAAAGCCGCATAACCAGGCTTCAAAGGACCCGATACATTATCAAAAAAGCCCCCTTTATACCCAATAACACCTGTCAGACTAAGAATTACCAAAACCAGAGCTCCCTGGATACCCGCGGAAATATCATCGGCACCAATCCCCCATCCTTTCGGCAGCTTTTCCAACCTTCGAGAAGGATAAACCTTTATGATGTCAAAAATCCGAAATAGTATAAAAGCCGCTATAGCTGTAGTCAAAAGCCCCTGTGACTGAAAAAACGAACCGGCAGCTAATACCACCGCCTGGCCTGCAACCTCATCTGCAACAACTTCAGAAGGGTCTTTGCTGCCGCTAAATTCTATGGCTGTCTCTGAGTATTTTACACAGACAAAAAAGGCTAAAACTGCCAAAAGAACCATCGCTGCAGTATTTATCCACCAGGGAGCAATAAAACCCAAACCAGCAAATATTACAACCGGCAGTACAGAACCCCACGTACCCGGGGCGATCGGCAAATACCCAAGCCCAAAAGCTGACGTCATGAAACGATCATATCTTCGCAATTTTATTCCCTGATCTCATTTAATCTTATCAGACAATACCTGTCTGTCATTCCCGCTATATAGTCGCATACGCCCCTTTGCAGCCCATATTTATCAGCAAGCTGCTGATAATAACGCGGCATCAGCTCCGGGGCATTACAAAGTCTTTCAAAAAGCTCAAAAAGCCATTTCCTGATTCGCGGATTGGCATCCTTGATCTTACGATTTTTATAAATTGAACGATACAGAAATTTTTCCAGTTCCGCAAGCTTTTCATGGACAGGTTGGCTTAATCTTATAAAATTTTCATCCGCACCAGTCACATCATCAACATTTTTACAACCTGCCCTGTCAATAATTCTTTTGGAATTTGCTATACAGTCACTGACAAGAATCTCGATAACAGCTTTGGCGATTCTTGTACGACGGACA
>CAZAYB010000008.1:13267-29037 GCA_964489215.1 uncultured Pirellulales bacterium | reverse complement strand
ATTTTCAATTTTAAGCTTTGCAATCTTTATTATTGCTGTTAAAATACAATTGGATTCTATTTTCAGAAAGGGGGTATAGGTTATGAAAAATCAATGGACTGGCGAAAATGTTCTAAGATTTGCCATTGACAGAGAGCTACAGTCGCATGATTTTTATCTTCAGTTACGTGATATGTTTGAGGATGAAACTGTCAAGGACCTTATGCTTACTTTCGCACAGGCTGAGTGCGATCATAAGGAAAATCTGGAGTTGGAATTGATCAAACGCGGCAGAGTAATCAACCCTCTACCTTGCCCAGATGAAATGGCTGATAAATATCCCATGCCTCAGTTTGCTCTGGATGATGATATGGATTATATAGACGCAATACTTCTTGCAATTGATAAGGAAGAGGCGGACTTCAGATTATATGCCGATATGGCTTCAGAAACTGATGATGCCGAGAGCAGGGATGTACTTTTTGAATTGGCACAACAGGAAATTAAGCATAAATTCAGATGGCAAAATCAATATGATAAAATAACTGATTTGCCAAAAGGTGACTGAGCTTTCATTATGACAAATCAATCAGCCAGCTGTTTGTGATATACTTGAAAATAAATTCGGCACCATTAAACCAACTGTTGCATTTATCAATTATATTACTGTCACTGGATATTACTACCTCATCGGTTTTGCAAAGTTTCGTGTCTGAGTTATTAACCAGTTCGACATCCCAGTTTAATTGATTTTCCTGAATAAATTTATAAAGCATGGTCTTAAGTTTTCCGGAATTTGAAACAGGCTTATCAAAAATCCACTGAACGTGACCTGCTTTTAATTCTCCAAAGGCTTTTGAGGCTAATTCGATTGCAGCTTTGGTCTCATTCACTTTCCTGTAAGAACCGTGCAGTCCGCAAAGATCCCGATAAGTTTTATCTTTACATTTCAATACAACGGCACCCGACAAGCCCGCCTCAATTGTTATTAAAAGATTGTATCCATCCACTGCAATGTCAGATCCAAAGATTTCATTTTCCTCAACTTTTCTTTGGGCTCTGTTAGCTTCCTGCTGCTGACTGCAGCTGGCTCTTTGCAGGGCAAGCCTTTGTCGAGAGGTAAGCTTGTAGCGGTCACCCGTTAATTTTACAGAACTTTTAACCGCATATCCTCGGGTTAACAGCCAGCATAAATCGTGAACGGCAAGCTGTATTTTTTTGATATTGGAAGGAGTAAATAACTTCTTGTCATTTGGCGCTGGGCCGCGATGTTTGTTTTTCTGAGGCATTTTGAATATTTATTCTTCAATTGGCAAATAAAGATTCTCAGCAGGAATTATAGTATAAATAGTTGATGATTCAGAACGCCACAGCAGACGAAAATATTGAGAATACAGATTACAGCCGGACCTGTATCTGATTATGAAAGGATACAATACATTTGCTTCAAGCACCTGTTGAGCAGTAGTAACGGTTTTTGAAAGACCCGGCATGCATTGCCCTGGCAATCCCAGCGGATCGCCTGCCAACTCTCCGTCAAAGATAAGCTCTCCGTCTGGAGCACAAACCAGTTGTATCTCGTAACTTTGTTCTATGTCTGCAATAATAGCTCCCTTAACGATAATGCCGTCATAATTCCACTCGTTCTGCTGGTCTATAGTGGATAAGATCTGAGTGCCGGTAGGGGATGTGAAATCTTCATTATCAAAAGTCAGCATTTTTACATTTGGGCAATCTGCAAGCCATTGTTCTGAAAACTCATAAAGATCATCAATGTCAGCGATATCGTCACCGTTCAAATCCGCAATTATTGATCCTTCATGCAACCATTGATTTAAAAATACTGCCAGATCTCTTAGCGATACAGGGTTTTCAAGGTTAAAGTTTGCTTCAATGCAGGTCGCTGTCTGGGTTAAAGGAACTATCCAGGTTTGTTTCTCTAAATTAGCTGATGAATTTAAGGATAAAATCAAAACCAATAAACTAATAAAAGCAAACCGGTCCCCCCTTGATTTATTGAAAAGTACCCATTCCATCCAAAATCTTCCTGAACTGAACATAAATAATCAAATTAATTATAACCTCAAATCTTCAGAATGCAACAAACATTTATTTCTTGAATTTCTAAGCCTTTTTTCTTCAGGAAGTTATGGCTTTTGAAAAGTTGTTATAGATTAAGTTTCTTTAGCCAGAATCCCTTTAACCTGATCAACATCCCTTTTGATCTGTTTGCTCAGAGCCTCATGATTTTCAAACCTTCTTTGGGTTCTCATAACCCTGATAAAGTCCATTGCCACCCATTTGCCGTAGACCTGCCCGACGTCCTTTTCTATAACGTGGGCCTCTACAAGCAAAGGATTATCTTTTACAAAAGTTTTTGCTCTTCCAATACTAAAAGCAGCGCCCATTACTTTTTCAGCGGTGCAAGCCTCGGCAAAACTGTCTCCTACATAAACCATACCTGCATACACACCCTCTGCCGGTATTACCTGGTCGGTATGCCCGATATTTATAGTAGGGTAGCCCAGTTTTTTCCCGATACCCCTTCCTTTTACAGCCTGACCGACAAGCCGGTAAGGTCTGCCCATAACTTTTTGTGCAGTTACAACATCGCCTCTGGAAAGGGAGTTTCGTATAAGAGTGCTTGAGTACATAATAGCTTTGCCAGCCCAGCTTTCCAGTCTCATAGCAGGAACATCAATAACTTCTATACCATAATTTGAGCCTAGCTCTTTAAGAACGCTTATGTCTCCGCTCCTGCCGTATCCAAAACTAAAATTCGGGCCCTCAACAATAGCTTTGGGTCCGAAATACTTTAAAAGGAAATCTTCAACGAATTCTTTCGGAGAAAGATTAAGTATCTCAAAAGAGTCTTTCATTATAATAAGGCAGTCAACTCCGAATTTTTCCAGTAAATGAATCCTCATTTCCATTGGAGTTAATATGCCCGGCCCATGTTCTGGCCTTAAAATCGTCGCAGGATGTGGGTCAAATGTGACAACAGCGACACCTTTTGCTGACAGACTTTTTCCAACAGAACGGGCTTTTTCTATTATTTCTTGATGACCAAGGTGAACACCGTCGAAATTGCCGATAGTAATGGCCCAGCCCTTTTCAATATCTCGTAGGTTGTCAATCTTGTCGTATACTCGCATAAAAAACTCCATAATTACTGACTTATAATTTTTCTTAAACCAGTTGCCATTCTAAGCGTGATAGACTTAATCAGCAAGCATTCAAAATGAAAAAAATTAACTTGTCTCACAAAAAAATTCACAAAGACTACTTAAGATTATTCAGATTTTATTTGCAACTCAGTTGCAATTATTGTACCATTGTTTAAAGATTTGTTACCCGGTAATGATATTTTCTCTCTAAAAGGATAATTTATGAACAGGTTTAAGCATATTGTATTAGAGCTCAAAAGCCACAGTCCGTTTACAATCTTCGGTGCAGTTATGGGCATAGTATTCGTTCTTATTTTCAGAAACTTTACCGGAGACCAGGCTCACGGTCTTTTTCTCGTTTTTCATCCTATGCACACTTTCCTAAGTGCTGTTGTAACCGCTTCTCTTTTTAGAATGCACGAAAAAACAAGAAATTTTCTTATAGTTTTTCTTGTCGGCTGGTTAGGAGCAGTTGGGATAACAACTTTGAGCGATTCTGTTATACCTTTTTTGGGTGAGAGTATTTTAGGTGTCGCATTGCCGACTCATGCAGATATTCACGCAGCTCACGACCATTCTGTCGATCATGAAAATGAACATGCTGATTCTATGCAGACACATGACCATGACCATCACGCCCATGACCACCAGGCCCATGATCATGTTCTTGATCATAATTCACAGGAAAATTCAAAGCTCAAAATCAAGCCAAAACTTCATATCGGTTTTATTGAAGATTGGTATATTGTCAACCCAGCTGCCGTTCTTGGAATAATTTTCGCCTACTTTCTTCCTTACACTAAGCTGCCCCATGCAGGCCATGTTCTGATAAGTACCTGGGCGTCTTCATCTCATATACTGATGAACACTTCTTCGCAATGGTCTGCAGTCACTCTTACAGGAGTTCTTGCTGTTCTTTTTATCGCAGTATGGATACCCTGTTGTGTGAGTGATATTGTTTTCCCGCTTTTATTTATAAGAGATAAAGATCAAAGGATGTCCTGTCCTTTCGGCCATTCGCATAATGACAGGAAAAGTGAAGATGAGTAAGGCAGGGGCCTGCAAAACCAATTCTCGCAAGTTTTTAAAAGATGCAAGGCTAAGGGTTACTTCTGCCCGGTTAGCGGTGCTGGATTCATTATTAAATGCCCCCAACCCTTTAAACCAGGAACAGATTGCCGAATCATTAAAACCGAATTCTCCCGATAAAGTTACAATATACAGATCGCTTGAAAAACTTGTCGAAGCTGATGTCATACACCTTGCATACATCAAAGACCGAACAGGTTATTACGAACCTGCTGATAACTGTGACAGCAGACAGTGTCATCCTCATTTCACATGTAAAGTTTGCAAATCGACAATTTGTCTTACACAAACCCGTTTGCCTTTGCTTAAACAAGTTCCGCCCGGTTTTGTACTCGAAAACCAAAAGGTCCTGCTTAGCGGTATATGCTCATCATGCAATAAGGAAAAGAACACTTGATTTGATGTTTTAATACTTTAAAATAACTATAACGGAGATTTTTTGATTTCGGAATAAGTACGCGGTATATTTAAAGGTGTTTTCTTTATCTTTTTTAATACAATCAGTCGCAGGTCCGCTGGTTCTGGTTTCGACTGAGGCATACTTAAAATCTCATTAAGGTCCGCGAAATTATAATGAATATGATCTGTAATTTCCGCTCCGCAAATACTGATAGTTTTTTCCGCTTCAGGAAGTTCAGATTCTACTTTGGCGCCTTTCCAAACAAGCATTTTTCCTTCTTTTTTAAGAAAAGCCAAACCAAGCTCAGCTATTCTGGCTAAAGGCCCTACAGCCCTTGCGGTAACAATGTCATACTTATGTCTGTGATCTGTATTGTGTGCAAGCTTTTCCGCTCTTGCGTTAATGACACTGAAATTTACTAATTTTAATTTTTCTTTCATATCTATCTGAAATTCTGCTTTTTTACCTGTAGCTTCCAGTGAAGTGATTGGCCAGTTATTAAGCGAAATAGCCAGCGGTATCCCAGGCAGACCGGCTCCTGAACCGATATCTATCAGGCAAGGCCTGGCACCGGACTCATATTTGACATTTTTAATTAAATCAAGAGGGTATAAAGAGTCCGCAAAATGGCGCAGATAAATACCTTTTAAGTCAGTAATAGCTGTAAGGTTAATTTTTTCATTGTAATTGCGGAGATATTTCGCAAAATCTCTAAATCTGCTTCTTTGACTCTCATCTAAAATTGATAAATCAGGTTCAATTCTTTTATCATTCATTTTTATACTCAAAGATAACTTTCAAGCTGATACTGTGAAAACTATATTTACTGACAAAACTAATGATTCTTATCAATTATACATTAAAGCAAGCGAAACCAATTAATATTTCAATTTTTTTTTAACATTGTTCTTATACTTCTTATACTATAATAATTCTGACTGGTTTATTCCAGTGAAAAAATATCCGATAATTTGTAAAGCAGGAATCGCATTAATGGATTTGAACCTAAGACCGATAAGCCCTCAAGATATTCAGCAAACAGTGAAACTGATAGAAAAAGCAATGAATACTGATGAGGCCAATTGGGCCGCTAAGTGCCTCAATCGCTATTTTGAATCTTTACATAAAGGTATATCAGACGGCAGAAAACTTTGGGTTGTTGCTGAAAATAATACTATTATCGCAGTTACCGGACTTCATCATTATGTTTGGGGTCCTGAGGAAAATATATGGTTGAGTTGGTTCGCTGTCGAACCATCCTGCCAAAAAAAAGGTATAGGTCGTAAGCTCTTAAAGAATACCGAGCAATTGGCTGTAAAACTCGGTTATAAAAAGCTGTTTATTGAAACATATAAAACAGAACATTTTGCCGAAGCCATTAAATTTTACAAAAAAAATGGTTTTTTAGAAATTGGATCTGTCGATAATTATCTGTCAAATGGGGAGAAAATGCTTGTTTTTCTTAAGGAATTAAAGCAAGAGGCGATTTAATGTCCGATAATGTTAGTTTTTAATACTTATTATACCGGATATTGCCTTAAGCTTTGTGAAAATTAAGCCGATTATTATTAAGAGTTTTACAGGTTGGGATTGTATTTAAAAAAAAACATTTTAAGTAGTGAATTGTATTGTCATTATTATAAGTTTATTGAGGTAAATAATGCATAAAATAAGAACTTTTCTTGTCAAGCCGGCCCTGCCGGAATCTTTGAAGGACCTCCGTGAAATAGCAAATAATATCTTCTGGGCATGGGATCCGGAAGTTGTGGATCTTTTTCGTAGAATAGACCCGAATCTTTGGAGTCAGTGCAATCATAATCCGGTAAGACTTCTTGGAAGCGTCTCACAGGGAAGGCTTGAAGACCTTTCTCGAAATGAGGGATTTCTTTACCAGTTGAGCCAGATGAAGGAAAAACTCGATGAGCTCATTAACAGGCCAACATGGTTTGACAGGGTTTATGGAAAGCAAAAAAAACCTGTTATCGCATACTTCAGTGCTGAATTTGGAATCCATGAATCTGTTCCAATATATTCTGGAGGCCTGGGAGTTCTAGCAGGTGACCATCTAAAAAGTGCCTCCGATCTGGGGGTGCCCCTTGTTGGGGTCGGGCTTATGTACCAAAAAGGTTATTTCAGACAGTATCTCAATTCTGACGGATGGCAGCAGGAGCATCTCGAAGAGAATGATTTTTATGAAATGCCACAGGAGCTTGTTCGCTCGCAGGACAATAAGCCGATTATTATTGATATAAATTTCCCAGGACGAACCGTAAAAGCTCAAATCTGGCAGATTAAAGTCGGAAGAATAAATCTCTATCTGCTCGATACAAACATAGAAAAGAACCACAGAGCAGATAGACTGATCACTACTCAGCTTTATGGCGGAGACCGAGAAACAAGAATTTGTCAGGAAATTGTGCTTGGAATAGGTGGTTTAAGGGCCCTTTTCGCAATGGGTTTAGAGCCAATGGTCTGCCACATGAATGAAGGCCATGCCGCTTTTATGGCTCTGGAAAGAATATGCATTATGCGAGAAAGATACAACATGACCTTTGAAGAGGCCGTTGAAGCCACAAAGGGAAGTAACGTCTTTACTGTCCACACACCCGTAGCAGCTGGTAACGATGAATTTGAAATTGAGATGATGGAAAAATATTTCAAGGATTATCTACCAAGAATTGGTATCAGCAAAGAGGCTTTTCTTGCTCTTGGAAAGGTTCAGACCCAGGAAAAGCAGGAAAAATTCAAAATGCCAGTGCTTGCAATAAGGATGAGTTCTTACAGAAACGGGGTCAGCGAACTCCACGGAAAGGTTTCAAGGCAAATATGGGCTGGTATATGGCCAAAGCTTCCCGCAAATGAGGTGCCTATCCATTCAGTAACAAACGGAATACACTTGAAAAGCTGGATAAGTGGAGATATCAGTTCGCTTTTTGAAAGATACCTCGGGTCGAACTGGGCTCAGGAGGCGATTGATAAATCATTATGGCAAAATATCGACCAGATTCCCGACGAGGAGTTATGGCGCGCTCACCAAAGGTGCAAAGAAAGGCTGGTAGCTTTTGTTCGTCAAAGGCTCAAAAAACAGCTTATTAGAAGGGGGGCTGTTCATGCCGAGCTTCACAAGGCTGATGAGGCGCTTGATCTGAAAGATCATATACTTGAGGCTCTCGCGTTCGATCCTGAAGCTTTGACAATTGGGTTTGCAAGAAGATTTGCCACCTATAAAAGGGGTAATCTGATACTCCGGGACCTGGAAAGATTAACAAAAATACTGAATAATCCGCAAAAGCCTCTTCAGATAATTTTTGCAGGCAAGGCTCATCCCAGAGATGCAGGCGGAAAGGAAATTATAAAACAGATTTTCCATTTCTCCTCCGGAGAAAACATAAGAAGCAAAATTGTTTTCCTTGAAGATTATGATATGGATGTAGCAAGATACCTTGTTCAGGGTGTTGATATCTGGCTTAATAATCCAAGAAGACCCCTGGAGGCAAGTGGGACAAGCGGCATGAAAGCCGCCGTAAACGGTATTTTGAACCTCAGCACTCTTGACGGTTGGTGGTGTGAAGGTTTCACACCAGATGGTGGATGGGTAATAGGTGCTGGCGAGGAATACACTGACCAGGCATATCAGGATATGGTTGAGTCGGAAACTTTGTATAATCTGCTCGAAGATGAGATCGTCGGTCTGTATTACGCTAATGGTAACGACAGGTTGCCCCGAAGATGGTTGAGTAGAATGAAGAATACTATAAAATGGTGTGCCCCGCGTTTTAATACTCATCGAATGGTTGCAGAATATACAAGAAGATTCTATAAACCGGCCAAAATAAGATGGGAACACATGACAGCTGATTCAATGGCTGCTGCTAAAAACTTCACAAGTTGGAAAAAAGAGCTTGTAAGTTCATGGCCGCAGGTGGAAATAAAGAATGTTGACATTAAAGTTTCCGACAGTCAGGGAGAGCAGAATTTAAACATTGATGAGCCTCAGCTGGAAGTCGGTTCTCGTCTTAGTGTAACGGCAAGTATTAAGCTGGGATCGCTTTCAAAGGATGATGTTGCTGTAGAAATATATCACGGTAAGGTAGATTCGCAGGGAAATATAGAAAAAGGAGAGGTTGCACTTATGGATTTCGGTTCTAATGGTCAGCCCGACGGAGTAACATTGTTCCACGGAAGTATACCTTGCCAGACAAGCGGTCAGCATGGCTTTACGCTAAGGGTTGTCCCAAAACATGAGGATCTAATAGACCCTTATGATTGCGGGTTAATAGAGTGGGAAGGCAGGCAAAAGCAGTACAATCAAGAGCCTGAGCCTGTCAATGCTTAAGAACTGATGCTTTGCAGAACTATTCAGATTCTTTAGTGCTGATTAACTCGTAAACCTCTTCAGGTGAAGAGGCTTTTTCAAGTTTCGCTTTGAAATCTTCATCCAGCATCATTCTGCTTATTCTCGCAAGAGCCTGGATATGAGGTCCGGTCCGGTCTATCGGCGAGGCCAAAAGAACTACTATTGAAACAGGTTTGCCGTCAATACTGTTGAAATCTATCGGGTCCGGTGAGATTCCAATAGCCATTACAAGCTCTTCAACTCCATTGCATTTACCGTGTGGAATAGCTATACCAGAACCTATACCCGTGCTTCTGGTCTCTTCCCTCATCAGGACCGATTCCAATACGACTTCTTTATTTTTAAGTTGTGAATTTTCAGCAAGAAGATCAACTAGCTCTGTTATCACAGATTCCTTGTCATTTCCCTTTAAAGGGGCTTTGACACAGGTTGGTTCTAATATTTGAGTGAGAATCATTTCAGCTACCGTAACTTATATACTAAATTTATAAAATATACATGAATCCATTAGTATATATTTTTGGATTGGCAATGCAAGTATGAGCATAACTATTTTTGAAAAAAAACATATATTTAGTAAATTGAACTGAATAATACAAAACTCTAAAGGTCTTTATTTTAGGGCGATAAATGTTTTTTTTGGCTTAAGATGATGCTGGCAAATAAGTTAAGTAAGTTCAACCGACCAGTATGCATTGTTTAAAAACTGTTTCCAGCTGCTGTATTTTTTATGTGAAAGATGGACGTGAACAGCGGGGTTTCTATTCGGTTTAACAGGTTTTTTAATCAGTTTCATATGGGCCTGTGCTGGGGTCCTGCCGCCTTTTTTAACATTACAGTGGGTACATGCGCATACGATATTCTCCCAGGAACTTATGCCTCCCATAGTTCGGGGTACTACATGGTCAAGAGAAAGTTCACAAGTGGGAAACCTTTTTCCGCAGTACTGGCACTTGTTGCTGTCCCTGGCAAAAATATTCCTGCGGTTGAATTTGACCGGACGCTTCGGTAGTCTGTCATAAAAAAGAAGCCTTATTATTCTTGGCACCGCAATATCGAACTCAACCGTGCTTATCCAGTCATGGCCGGAACTCTGAAAAAAATTTCTCATCTGGCTTATTTGCTGCCAGCTTTCAAAATCGTAGTTATAGTATGTCCCCTCTTCACAGGAAATAACTTCCGCCTGCTCACGGAAAAGAAGTGAAAAAGCCCGTCTTACACTTACAATTCGCAATGCCATGTAGTGCTTGTTTAATACCAGTACTCTCGCATCAAGCGGAGAATTCAGCTTTTCTGGAAACATCACGCCTCCGTATATTGCTGGCGTATTCCGACCTGTTATTTATAAGGTCCTGAAGCTTTTCTTAAATGAGAATTGTCATTTCCTGATAAGACTATATCCATAGCCCGTTAAAGTTATTTTCAAGAGACCTTATTATCATTATAATAAATAATCGGCTTTTGAAAAACCGCAAGTTAAAAAATTGTTAGTTTTTGCGGCCTTAAGACCAGATTCAACTCTTAAGCTCTACATTTAAGGCTCTGGGGCCTTTTTCTCCAGGGGTAACCTCAAAAATTACATTGTCTCCGTCATTAAGGGTCCTGATCTTACTTTCCGAAAAACAGGTATGATGTACGAATACATCAGGACCCGTCTCACAGGAGATAAATCCATAACCTTTCTTTTTATCGAACCACTTAACCTTTCCTTCAGGCATTTGGCTCCTCATTCTTACCTTTAGGTGGGTAATAAACTCGTTTTAACAGCGAATTATTCGGTTGTTTGTACCGGAGACGCAAGTTTCTCTTTCATCAGCCGGCCCATCTTGAACTTAATGGTTCGCTTGGCAGGAACATCAACACGCTCAAGTGTTTTTGGGTTCTGAGCTACCCTCGCTGCGCGTGTCCTTGTCTCAAAAACGCCGAAATCTCGGAATTCAAGCCGATTATCCTTGGCAAGTTCTTCCAGTATTTCATCCAGAAACATCTGTACTATAGATTTTACAGCCACTCTTTTAACCTGAGTGCTGTCCGCGATACGATCAATAAGTTCTTTTTTTGTAACTGTTGCCATAACCTACCTCAATGTAAAGTGCAATGGAGACCAAATTGTGAATTATCAAACTTAAATCAAGCTAAAAGCCTGTTGGTTAAAAAAATAATAATATTTCTATACTTCACTGCATGGTGACAAAATTTAGATTTCGATGCCGAATGGTTGTCTAATCCATAATGTCACAAATTACTATACAATAAAGACTTCTAACGGGCAAGTATTTTTTGAAATATTTTTTTGCTCTTTTTATTCCATATCTTTATATACATTAAAATAAACCCGGTTCTGATTATACCTGTCGAGCTGTAAAAGCTGATATTTTTATGGCTATCCTGCGTCCTTAAGATAAAAAATCCAAACATATCCTTGATTAAACTGAACTTTACAGGCATAATTAAGGGTTTATAATGATTTTGCATTAAAATTCACTTTTCTCAAAAAGGTTTCTGTAAAATGGATAGCAAAGATTCTAAAGGCCAAAAAAAAGATATGCTGGTATCGAGCCTCAATACCGCAGAATGGATGGTTTCTGCACTTGCTGTAACCGTTATTTTTCTGGTATTCATTATGCAGGCCTATACCATACCAACTGGCTCAATGGCGGATACTTTAACCGGCGCTCATTTTCGGCTAAGGTGCAGGCAGTGCGGGTACAAATACGATTACGACTATACCGCAAGGTATTACAAACTGCCCGAAAATAAGACTCCAAATAAAGACCTTGCTGTACTTCCTCCTGAACCAAGGTGTCCAAGCTGCGGATACTTCAGAAAAGGGGGAATAAAGGCCTCGATGGTCGCTGGACAGAGAGTTTATAAGCAGTTCGGTGAAAAGGCTACAGTTGTCGCAGGTGACAGAATATTTGTCTTCAAAGCCATATATCAGTTTTTTGAGCCAAGAAGATGGGACGTCGTTGTCTTCAAGAACCCTCGAGAGCCAAGGATTAATTATATCAAAAGGCTGATTGCAAAACCCGGCGAAGAACTTACTGTCATTGACGGGGATATATATATAAACGGACAAATCGCAAGAAAACCCAAAAGGGTACAAAACGAACTGTGGTCAATTATTTATGACAATAACTTTCAGCCGGTTAATCCCCAGATACCAAGATATAACTGGCATAAATGGAAAAATCCTTTTGTAAACGAATCCGGGTCCGGATGGAAAATCAATTCTGAAAATAACACAGTTTTTACCCTGGATGGAAATGATGAAAATGTACATGTACTTTTTTACGATACACAAATAGGAAACAATTTCCGTGCGGTTCATGCTTATGACCCTTCAGAGCTTATACCTTCAATGCCCCTGGTCAGTGATTTGAAGATATGTTTTGATGTGGAAGGCTCCCCTGATATCGTAACAGGAGCCGGACTAAGTAAATACGGCATTGAATACAAGGCACTGGTTGAGCCGGGAAAAAAGATGGTCCTGGCAAAAATAAATGAAAATGGCTCAATAAAACAGCTTGCATCGATGAAAATTTCAGATACTGCCCGAAAGATTACCTCTTTTGAATTTTCAAACGTTGACCATATGCTTGTCTTAAAATTCGGCAAAGACGTTTTAAGATATAATCTTGGATCAGGCCCCGACGATGCCGGACCGCGGAATACTAAAATTATGCCTGCGGTTCGGATTTTTGGTACCGGTAAAATGCAGCTGAGAAACATCGCCGTTTACAGGGACCAGCATTATATATCAAACAATCTTGTGGACAAAAGCGGAAGGAACATAATGCCCATAAAGCAGGGCAGGGAAGGGGTACCATTCGTACTTGGGCCTGATGAATATTTCGTTATGGGTGACAACACCCCAGCCAGTGCTGACAGCAGGGTGTGGGATAAGCCCGGCATAGGAAACAACTCAAAAGAATACCGCCAGGGCATAGTCCCTCAGGATTACATGGTTGGAAAAGCGTTTGTGGTTTATTGGCCCGGCCCGACAAAGCCTTTGGAAAAATTCAAAATGATTCCCTATTGGAAAGGACTTAAATTCATTGTAGGAGGATCTGATAAGCTGTATTAGCCGAACAGGTTTTTGCTTTGAAGGAAAGTGTTATACATGGAAGGTACACAAACCCAAAACCAGGTTGACGTTTCGCAGTATCCATACAGGAGAAGGGACCCAAGGATTGAAGAAATTGTCAATATTTTCCAGTGGATCATAGTCGCCCTTTCTCTTGCTCTCATAGTCAGGTCACATGTTGCAGAGGCTTTTAGAATACCAACAGGCAGTATGGCAGAAACCCTTCGCGGCGATCATTATCATCTGAGGTGTCCCCGGTGCGGATACAAATATGATATAGGTGCAGATTACAACGTCTCACCTCTTGCAAAGTGCCCTAATTGCGAGTACGTACTCCCGGAAGGTACTCAGCTGAAACTTTACAATGGCGACAGAATTTTCGTTTATAAATGCGGCTATCATTTCACAGACCCTGACCGCTGGGACGTCATAGTTTTTAAGAACCCCACAAATCCATACGAAAGTTACATTAAAAGGCTCATCGCCAAACCGGGAGAAACTCTTGAAATAATTGATGGTGATATTTACATCAATGACCATATCGCAAGAAAGCCCCCATCAGTCCAGAAGGAACTTTGGATGATTGTTTACGACAACAATTACTGCTCTTACTGTCCGCAGGCAGATGAAAATAATGACGATATTTCAGAAATCCTAAAATGGCCGCAGCCCTTTGAAAACATTGATGACAGCCGATGGAATCTCTGCTCAAAAGGGCCTACTGTTTTTTCTCTTGACTCACCGAAACTCAATATGCTTTTCTACAACACTGACGTCGGAAAAAATTTCCGAACAACATATGCCTATAACGACAGCAGATTCGACAGAGTAATGCCGATCTGCGGTGATTTAAAGATATCTTTCATTCTCAAAGCTGAAAACAATGATTCTATAATAGGTGCTCATTTAGAGCGTTTCAAAAAAACTTTCAGGGCCCGCGCTTTACTATCAGAAAAAAAACTTATTATTGAACAAAAACAACAACCCGATAACTGGACCATTCTGGCGGAAAAAAATATTGTTATTGATAAGGCTCTATCACGTTACATCAAATTCGAAATGGCTTTTGTGGACAATTTGATTACCGCCCGTTTTGATGATTCACTGTTAAAGTATGACCTCGGCACAGAAAGACCTGAAAACATCGTAACAAGACAAAACCGTATGCCACGCCTGATGATTCTAGGTTCCGGCAAACTGTCAATTAGAAACATCAGGATCCACAGGGACATTTTCTATATAAGCGATGAAAACAAAAGAGCAGGACCGGATAACCCCTTCACACTCGGCACTGACGAGTTTTTCGCATGTGGTGACAATAGCCCAAACAGCTCAGATTCCAGGCTCTGGTCAGTTCCCGGCAGGGGCAACAATGACAGAAAATTCCGACAGGGAATTGTTCCAAGAGAATACCTCGTCGGACAGGCTTTTATGGTCTACTGGGCTAATGCTTTCTCGCTAGAGTTTTTGGACAGGTCGCTTCCGATAATACCGAATGCAAGTCAGATAAAATTCATCGTGGGCGGAAAACCGGATAAGCCCTGATTGCCTCAAAACCCCTCAATAGCTGCTTTCGATAAGAGCCCTTTTAAGCGGGTCGTCAAAATATTCACTGAGTTCATTTTTTAGCTGGGAAAGGTAGTCCTCATCGATCCCAAGCGGGCTTTCCCATCGGCCCCACATCCTCAAAATTTTGCCGCTGTATATATCTATCCACGATTGCTTCGAGATATCCGTGAAAGGCTGATTTTTCATGGGTTATACCTCCGGTCTGAAAAAATCAGATTACATTTCATTTCAAACCCTAAAGGGCTTTATAAGGTCGAATCGACAATGAATTTGAAGAACTTTAATAATAACACAATTATTCCTGACTATACTGCGAAAATTATTGGACTTGCCAGCCGATTGACGGTAAAATATAAAGCTGATTTAACCATGGTATCTCCATCTGGATATGCCGTTTACAGGCAATGACTTACAAGGCAAAAGGAATATGACCGAAGACCAGAATATAACGAAGGAGCGTTTTGAAGATATGGGTATTCTTGACGAACTCAAGAATTCCTATTTGAATTATGCAATGAGTGTTATCGTCTCCCGTGCACTTCCGGATGTAAGGGACGGACTTAAACCCTCGCAAAGGCGAATACTGGTTGCAATGAACGACCTTAACCTCGGACCGCGGTCAAAACACAGAAAATGTGCTAAGATCGTCGGTGACACCAGCGGTAACTATCACCCCCACGGCGACCAGGCCACCTACGGCACTCTCGTAAGACTCGGACAGGAATGGAACATGCGGTATACCCTTGTCGACCCTCAGGGTAACTTTGGAAGCATAGACGCCGATCCTCCCGCAGCCATGAGATACACAGAGGCCAGAATGACCTCCGCTGCCACAGAAATGCTCGAGGACATTAACAAGGACACCGTTGATTTTATCGCCAACTACGACGAAACACGAACCGAGCCTGTAGTTTTGCCCTCACGTTTCCCAAACCTTTTAGTAAACGGAACAAGCGGTATCGCCGTTGGTATGGCAACCAACATTCCGCCGCATAACATTGGCGAAGTATGCGACGCACTTATCCTCATGATCAACGACCCCGATTGCGGTTTTAAGGATATAATGGAAAAGCTCCCGGGTCCTGATTTTCCCACAGGCGGAATAATATGCGGAAGAAAAGG
>CAZAYB010000008.1:0-13167 GCA_964489215.1 uncultured Pirellulales bacterium | reverse complement strand
CTCAAAAAAGACGCTGACTCAAACGTTGTAAAAAATCAGCTCTTCAAGTACACACCGCTGCAGACTACTTTTGCGGTAAACTGTGTCGCACTGGTAAATAACAGGCCCGAAACAATTAACATCAAGCAGATGCTCAAGCTCTTTATCCAGCACAGAAAAACCGTCATTAGAAGACGGACCAGGTTCCTGCTGAAAAGATGTCGAAACCGGGCACATATACTTGAGGGCCTTATCCTTGCGGTAAGCGATATAGATGAAATCATTCGTCTTATACGTGAATCTCCCGATGCCCCGACAGCAAAACTGAACCTGATGAAAAAACCGCTCAGACTTTCAGAGTCTGCGACTTTGCGAAAACTTTTGCCTAAGTCCTTTATTGATAACCGCTCAGGCCAGGACCAGTTTTTGACAGGGCCCCAGGCCGATGCTATTTTGACCATGCAGCTGCAAAGACTCACCGGTCTGGAAATTGAAAAACTCGGTTCAGAATACGCCTCACTTGTTGAAGAAATAACAGGTTATGAAGCTTTGCTCAAAGACGAGAACCTTGTCCTTGATGTTATCCGCGAGGATGTTTACGAGATAAAGGACAAGTTCAACGACTCCAGGAGAACTGAGATAACCGAATACGATTACGAACAGATAGACATGGAGGATTTGATTGCTGAGGAAGAGACTCTCGTAGTCATAAGCCATCAGGGATATCTAAAACGCACTGATATTGACATGTACAAAAAACAGTCCAGGGGCGGCAGGGGTGTAATAGGCTCATCGACAAAGGAAGATGACTTTATCGAACACATGTTCATTGCATCCACTCATGATTATATGATGGTCTTTACCGACAAAGGAATTGTTCATTGGCTGAAGGTCTACGATATACCCAAAATGTCAAGGCAAAGCAAGGGCAGGAACATCATTAACCTGCTCGAACTGGGCAAACAGAAGGTTCAGTCGATACTCACCGTCCGGGACTTCGACGATCGTCAGCTTGTAATAGCTACCGAAAAAGGTACCGTCAAAAAAACCGTTTTAAGTGCCTACGGTAATGTCAGGTCAAACGGCGTAAGGGCAATAAAACTTGACGAAGATGATTCTGTAATTGGTGTTGCAATTACAAGCGGAAAAGATGAAATTATTCTTGGAACATCACAGGGAAAGGCAATAAGGTTCAATGAAGATGATGCACGTTCTATGGGTAGGGTAAGCAGGGGCGTGCGTGGAATAAAACTTAGAAAGGATGACAAAGTAGTAGATATGGTCATCCCTCAGGATGGATCATCTCTGCTGACAGTTACCGAGAACGGCTTCGGTAAACGTACCAGTGTAGAGGATTACCGTCTCCAGAGCAGGGGAGGCACAGGGGTAATTAACATTAAGTCTACAAAGAGAAACGGTAACGTTGTCGCTCTTAAATCAGTTTTCGATGATGATGAGCTTATGTTGATTACCAGAAACGGCATGGTTGTAAGAACCGGTCTCGAAGACGTTCGTCAGATAGGCAGAAACACCGCCGGTGTAAGAATGGTAAATCTAAAAAGTGACGACCAGTTAATGGCAGTAGCGAAGATACCTGCCGATGACGGCGAAGAGGATAATGACCAAAAATCAGAATCGAACACTGAAGATACAGCTCAATAAAACGGAAAAAATAAGTGGCACCGGCAAAAAAAACAAAAAAGGACCCCTTAATTTACGTAATTTGCGGAAACCAGAGCTATCTTGTTAATTCCGCTTTCGAAAAGCTCATAGATTCCCTGATAGAACCCGACCAAAAGCAGTTGTGCTTGTATCAGCCTGAAAACGCCGAAAAAGCTCAAATACAGGATGTCCTTGATGAGCTTAGAACAGTGCCGTTTCTGGCTGATAAAAGAGTAGCCGCCCTCAAAGACGCTGACAAATTCATTTCCGCTAACCGCCCGCTGCTGGAAGATTATTTCGATGAACCGTCAAAAAGCGGAATCCTTATAATGACCGTCAGTACCTGGCCTAAGAATACTCGATTGGCGAAAAAATTGCCCGCTTACGGCAGCCTTATAGAGATTAAGGACATAAAGCCCGCCAGGCTGGCAGAGTATATAATCGCCCACGCGCACGATAAATGGAACAAGAATATAGACCGCAATACAGCAGGGTTACTGGTGGACTTAACTGGTGACGATGTAGGTAAATGTTGCAGTGAGGTTGACAAACTTGCCATGTTCGTCGGAAAAAGGGCAAAAATTACCCTTCGCGATATCGAACTGTGTGTCGGTAACAACAGAATCTTCGATGTATTCAGCATCATAGACGCAATTTCACTTAATGACTGTTCTGCCGCCATCGAAAGGCTCAGAAACATGTTCGCCGCTGACAAAAGCTCAGAATACACTTCTGTAGGAGCTTTCGCTTATCATTTCAGAAGACTCTTTGACGCCCGGGCAATGTTCGATAAAAACATCAGGATAGACCAGATACTTTCAAGGTTAAGAGTGTGGTACAACAAAGAGGGCTTTGTAAGGCAGATGAAGAAATTGTCCCTCGAAAAAATAGCTGCCGTCCTTCTCAAATTAGGCCAGATAGACTACCAGCTCAAGACCGGCAAGGCAACTGCACAAACTGCCATTGAAAAACTCACCGTACACCTGAGTCAATAACAAAACATGTCTTTAAGCCGGCTGCATGGAAGGCTTTTTCTGGTACTGCTGATAAACCTTGAAAACTTCCTGGAAATATCCGCCACGCATTATTCTTACCGCCACAAGAACTGCTCCCAGAATGTTGCTGTCAACTTCTCTAAGTTCACGAACAGCCCTTTGAGCTTCGCCGATCCTCGTGCCCTCTGCGTTAAGAATAAGCAAAGTACCGTCCGCTACCGTTGCAAGAGTTTTTGAATCACTAACCAAAAGCGGTGGCCCGTCAAGAATGATATAATCGTATGTCTCTCGATACTTACGAGTTATATCACGCATTTTTTCACTGCCCAGCAATGCGTTGGGATTGGCCGGCATCGGACCGGAATCTATAACATCCAGCTTATCCAGCGATGTTTTCCTTATAACCTTTTCAATTTCACACTGACCCATTAAATAATTACTCAGCCCAAAATCCGCGGCCTCGCCCTTAGCTGCCGTCGCAGGGAACAAAGTCCCCGAAGCAGGACGCCTGAAATTAGTATCTACAAAAAGTATACTCTTATTCTCTGCAAGCAGTGTAGATGCAAGGTTCGCCGCAACAGACGTCTTGCCGCATCCTGAACAGCAGCTTGTAACAAGTAAAGTTTTATGGTTTCGGCTCGCAAATGTAAGCCTGAGATTAGTACGTACCTGCCTGTAGCATTCGCTCAATATCGAGTAGGGTGCCTGTTGAACTACAAGCCTCGGATCAAAATCCTGAGCACCTTCATCATCCTCACTGTGATAGATTATCCCAAGCAGAGGCACCGAAAGGTTTTTCACAGCGTCAGCCGGCGTACGAACCTTATCATTAAGCAGTTCAATCAGAAATGCCAGACCAACTCCTGCCATACCCCCAAGAATAAAACCAGCCGGAACAAACACTATTATCCTCGGAAAGCTTACCTGCAAAGGTTCCGGTGCCGGCCCGACCGACTGAAGTTTCGACGCAGTCGGATCTTCCAGCATAATATTCAGCTTGTCAATATTCTGGTTGATTTCATCGAGTCTTGCCTGCAGCTCATCCCGTTTTATAATACTCTGTTCATAAGTCGCACGGATATTATCCAGCTGTTTATAACTTGCACGCGATTCTTCCAGTTGCTCTTGTATGGATTCCAGCTCTGCCGTTTGTATAGCTAACTGATCCATTGCGTTCCTTAAGTTAGCTTTCCTTTCGGTATCAGCGATAAATACCTGCCTTTTCGCAAGGTCGTCCTGAGCCTGCTCCAAAGCATCTTCAGATTCCTTGACCCGACGGTGATTTTCTCCAAATCTTGCCAATAGCTGAGCATGGGTTATTTCCAGCAACGCTATCCTCTCACGCATCTGGCTGGCGATAGGGTCCCTTTCCATCTGCTCTCTTACCACCTCATCAAACTCACCTTCGGCTCGTCTCCTGAGAGTCTCTACAAGCTCTTCTATTCTCCTTGCTTCAGATGCCAGATTGGTATACCTTGTTTCAGTCTCTTCCAGTGAATCATCAAGGTAGTTCCTGAAATTACCAGCAACTCCGCCAAGCTGTGTCGATCCTCTGATTGCGTCAAGCTGAGACTGAATAGCGTTTAACTGCTGCTGAAGGTTCTCCTGCTGGCCTATCCTGTCTCTAAGCTGATTTCGTGTATCACTTTTTGCAAGCTGATCCTGCTTCTTTAAAACCAGATCGACCATCTCATTTACTATCAATGCAGACTCTTTTTTAGAACCGCACGTCATTGAAATGATAATCCAGTTACCGTCCCGCTGGGCCGATACGCCCATATTATCTTCAAGGTCTTCGACAGCCTCGGCTATATCGTTGTTAAACTGACTAAACCAGTCGGTCTGTCTTATTTTATCCCTCTGTAACAGCTCCTGCAAAACACTCTGCTGCTTGATAAAGTTCGCTTTGGTTACCCTGAACTCATAATAATAGTCCTTGTTCGGAGCAGTTGAGCCTATCTGCATAGGGTCCTTCGTCATCGGCGGCAGAACATTGATAGCCGTCCTGGCCGTATATTTAGGCGCAAACCTTAAAAGCCCGTACCACAAACCGCCGCCGATAATCGTACCAAGCACCGTACAGGCTATAATAAGCAGTACATGCCTGCGGATGATTCCCACTATCTGTTTAGGGGTAAGTTGTACACCTCCTGCTGGCACCGCAGGTCCCGGACGATTTACTGCCATCGCAGAACGTTGATTTTGGTTTGTTAGTGCGTTTACAGCTCTTTGGGAATTAGAATCCATTTTAAGACCTTATTATATGTTATGTTTTCATAATAATTGAAACTCTTAAGTCCGATAAACTTTTACAGGTTTATAAAACCCGCATTTCCAATAAGTTATTATCGGATAGAAACACTGCATTATTAACAGCTTTTCACCTAATAATCATCATTTCGCCCAAACTTAGCACTTCTTATTGCTCATAACTGCCTTGAGGTTATCTGAATAAATGCCAAATATAAGCATAAGATTCTAAAATATATACATTTTAAGCATTTTATCCAGCATAAAATTATAACGCCCTCTAAATCAAGCCAAAATTATCGCTCTTTTTATACAAATTAATTGACTCTTGTGTTCAGTACCCACACTTTTGCAGGTATATTTTCCCGCTTTTTCAAAAGAAAAACGTTTTACGGTCGATAAAACAGAGGGTAAAGGTGTTTTTTTCCGGCCGGCCGGATTTATTATTCTTTGAATTGACCCCGGCCTTTGTTAATATTACCAAATTGAATTTAATAAAATATATCAGCACCCCACAGGGACGGAGTCTATAAGATTTGTGGTGTAAGTGAATAGACAATATTTTTAATGTCGGCCCGCAAATTAACTTTGCAGGTAAATATCATGAAAATTTCACAATTAATAAAACTTACCAGACCCCGCCACTGGATAAAAAACGGTGTAATATTGATACCCTTGATATTCAGCAGGGAGATATTAAGTCCGTCATCTGTATTTGATACAATAATAACCGTCATTTCCTTTTGCCTGCTCTCCTCATTTGCCTACATTATAAACGACATCCGGGACCGCACTTCTGACCGTTCCCATCCCGTAAAAAGTAAAAGGCCGCTCGCAGCAGGCACGGTAAACGTAAGCCAGGCCGTTATATTAGCTCTTTTATTACTTATTATTGGCCTTTTCGCCGCCTTTTTAGTATCAAAAGCGGTCCTGACCGTCTCATTCGCTTACTGCATCCTGCAGATTTTTTACAGCTTCATCTTGAAAGATCTTGCCCTCATAGATGTAATTACCATTTCCATAGGCTTTGTAGTACGCGCCGCCGCAGGCCTTGCCGCTGTACAGACAGAGGTAAGCCCCTGGCTGTTCATCTGTCTTTTTACACTCTGTTTGTTTATGGGTTTTTGCAAAAGGTACAACGAAATGGTCGCTATGGGAATGGACCATTCCGCAGGCTCAATGCACCGAAAAACCCTGATCGAATACAGCCAGAGCCTGCTCACGCACCTTATAACGCTATCAGCTGCAGTAGCGGTCGTCGCTTTCTTGCTATACAGCCTTAACCAAAAAACAATAAACCGGTTCGGAACAGATTATTTCGTATATACCCTCCCGGTAGTGGTATACGGCGTATTCCGCTTTGCAATGCTCTCTATGAAGGGAGTATATACTGACCCTACCGACCTTATGTTAAAAGACAGACCGTTCCAGTTGACGGTAATAATATGGCTTTTCCTGGCCTCGCTTATTATCTTCGCCGGGCCGGAAATAGCCGGCTGGCTCAATAACAGTCGGCTCTGATAATTAAGGAGAGTTTCTTGAGAGCACTAATTACAGGCGGAGCAGGCTTTATCGGCTCACATCTGGCACAAAAACTTCTCGCCGCAGGAACAGATGTAACTGTAATCGATGATCTGAGCACAGGCTCTATATCCAACATAGACCACCTCAGCGCCGACCCCCGCTTCCAACTGGTTATAGACACCGTAAGAAACCCACAGATAATGCACGTACTTATCGAAAAATGCGATGTAATTTACCACCTTGCCGCCGCCGTTGGCGTTAAACTTATCGTCGATAAGCCGGTCCACACCATAGAAACAAATATCCACGGCAGCGAGGTCGTCCTGAATATTGCCAACAAATTCCGAAAAAAAACCCTCATCGCCTCCAGCAGTGAAGTTTACGGAAAAAGCGAAAACGTCCCATTCCACGAAGACGACGATACCATACTCGGCAGCACAATTTACTCACGCTGGTCCTACGCCGCCAGTAAAGCCATAGATGAATTCCTCGCCCTGGCATATCACCGCCAGTTCGGCCTCGAAGTAGTAATAACAAGATTCTTCAACACCATAGGCCCGGGCCAGTCCGGCTCATACGGAATGGTTGTACCGCGATTCGTAAAAGCTGCCCTTGATAATCAACCGCTCCAGGTCTACGGAACAGGCACACAGTCCCGCTGTTTCGCTTATGTCGGAGATGTCATAGAAGCTGTTACAGAGCTTATGAACCGTCCACACACCGCCGGCAGGGTTTACAACATAGGCTCACAGGAAGAGATAACAATTAACGACCTGGCAAAAAAAATAATCAAAATGACAAACAGTAAAAGCTCCATAGAATACATCCCGTATGAAAAGGCCTACGGCACAAGTTTCGACGACATGCAAAGACGAATACCGTCACTGGACAGGATAAACGCTGCGACCGGCTATAAGCCCCGAACCAGTCTGGACCAGACACTGAAAATGGTGATTGAAGATATACAAAAACAAATGAAAGGAACGGATTCTTGAAAAAAGCACTTATGACGGGTATAACCGGACAGGACGGCTCATACCTTACCGAACTGCTCCTGGAAAAAGGTTACGAAGTCTTCGGCCTTATCAGAAGAAGCTCATGTTTTAACACCGACAGAATCGACCATTTATACCAGGACCCTCACAAGGACCCCAGGCTGAAACTCATCTACGCAGACCTCACCGACGGCAGCAACCTCCACTCGATACTAAACGATATTAACCCCGACGAAGTATATAACTTGGGCGCCCAAAGCCACGTCCGCGTTAGCTTCGATCAGCCTATATATACAGTCAACGTAGATGCCCTGGGCACCTTAAGAGTCCTTGAAGCCGTACGTTCCATGAAACACCCCGCCCGCTTCTATCAGGCCTCCAGCAGTGAAATGTACGGCAAGGTACTCCAGACCCCTCAAAGCGAAGACACACCGTTCTACCCCAGAAGTCCCTACGGCTGCGCAAAGGTCTATTCTTTCTGGCAGACCGTAAACTACCGCCAGGCCTATGACCTGTTCGCATGTAACGGTATACTCTTCAACCACGAATCACCTCGCCGCGGTGAAACTTTCGTAACCAGAAAAATAACCCGCGCCGCCACAAGAATAAAACTCGGCCTCCAGGAAAAACTCTATCTCGGCAACCTTGAAGCCAAAAGGGACTGGGGCTTTGCAGGTGATTACGTAGAGGCAATGTGGCTTATGCTCCAGCAGGACAAACCAGATGATTATGTAATTGCCACCGGAAAGACACACTCGGTAAAAGAATTCCTGCAGGAAGTATTCCAAAGCCTCGACCTCGACTGGCAAAAATACGTCGAAATAGACCCCCGATACTTCAGACCTGCCGAAGTCGATATGCTCCTGGGCGATGCCTCAAAGGCAAAAAAAATCCTGGACTGGCAGCCCCGGGTTGATCTGAAAACACTTGCCCAAATGATGGTGGAATCAGATATGAAGATTGCCCAGAGCGAAAAAATATTGAAGGACCATTCAGACAGCAATAGATAAAGGTATCCTGAAAAATGACAGATTTCTTTAAAAACAAAAACGTAGTTGTAACCGGCGGTGCAGGATTCCTTGGCCATTACGTCTGTGCGGGCCTTGAAAAAAGAGGCTGTAAAAACATACTCGTACCAAAGATAGAACAATACGATCTTGTAAAACTCGACGATATAAAAAAAATGTACGACGATATGTCCCCGGACATAGTAATACACCTGGCCGCGGTAGTAGGCGGTATCGGCGCAAACCGCGAGCACCCCGGCAAATTCTTTTATGAAAACCTCATGATGGGCGTCCAGCTCATAGAGCAGGGCCGTTTAAGGAACCTCGAAAAGCTCGTCGCCATAGGCACCATCTGCGCCTATCCAAAATTCACCCCCGTACCATTCAAAGAAGAGGACCTGTGGAAAGGCTATCCCGAGGAAACAAACGCACCCTACGGCCTGGCAAAGAAAATGCTCCTCGTCCAGTCCCAGTCATACCGCACTGAATACGACTTCAACAGTATTTTCCTGCTGCCGGTAAACCTTTACGGCCCGCGCGATAATTTCGACCCTGCCAGTTCTCACGTTATACCTGCCCTCATAAAAAAATGTATCGATGCCATTGACCAAGGCAAAGACTATATCCAATGCTGGGGCACAGGCTCAGCCAGCCGGGAGTTCATCTACGCCCCCGACGCCGCCGAGGGTATCCTGCTGGCAGCCGAACATTATAACAGTTCAGAACCTGTAAACATCGGCGCAGGCTTTGAGATAACCATAAAGGACCTCGTCGAAAAAATCGTTGAATCCACCGGCTTCAAAGGCGAAATCCGCTGGGACCCTTCCAAACCAGACGGCCAGCCGAGAAGATGTCTCGACACTCAAAAAGCGGAAAAATATTTCGGCTTCAAGGCAAAAACACCATTTGACCAGGGCCTCAAAGAAACCATCCAATGGTACAAAACCGCACGTAAATAAAAGTTAAACACAGCTTAAACTCCGTTTAAATGCCCTTTAATAAGGATAGACAATGAAAGCTTTAGTAACAGGCGCCGCAGGCTTCATCGGCTCACACCTTTGCCGCCGGCTATTAAACGATAATTGGCAGGTAACAGGCCTGGACAACTTCGACCCATTCTACGATCGCGCCGTAAAACAATCCAACTTCGCCGATTTCACCGGCAACGAAAACTTCACATTCATAGAAGGCGACATTCGAGACCCCAAAACCGCCTCCTCTGCCGTCCAAAACGCCGATTACATCATCCACCTCGCCGCAAAAGCAGGCGTAAGACCATCCATAGCAGACCCCGCAGGCTACGTCGATACCAACATAAACGGCACAGTTACAATGCTCCAGGCCGCCCGCTCTGCCGATATAAAAAACTTCATCTTCGCTTCCAGCTCAAGCGTCTACGGCAACAACCGCAAAATCCCTTTCGCAGAAAACGACAACGTCGACTACCCAATCTCACCCTACGCCGCCACAAAAAAAGCCGGCGAGCTGATCTGCCACACTTACAGCCACTTATACGACATGAACATTACCTGCCTGCGATTCTTTACCGTTTACGGCCCAGCCCAGCGTCCCGACCTTGCAATACACAAATTCGCCCGCCTGATAGAATCCCACAAGCCCATCCCCGTCTTCGGCGACGGCTCCATGCGCCGAGACTTCACCTACATTGACGACATAATAGACGGCATCATCGCCGCTGTAAACAACATGCAGGGCTACGAAATTTACAACCTCGGCGAATCCCGCCCCGTCCGGCTCGACGAACTTATCGCCGCTGTAGAAACCGCACTCGGAAAACAGGCCGTGATAGAACGCCTCCCCGACCAGCCCGGAGACGTAAAACAGACCTACGCTGACGTGGCAAAGGCAATGGCAGCTCTGGGCTACCGTCCGAAAACAAAACTATCCGAAGGCCTGAAAAAATTCGTAACCTGGCTGCGGTCACAGCCGAAAAACAAAGATTAAACCCAAAAAAACTGTTTTTGCATCCGATAAATGACAACTTTTATACATTATAATTCACCCCGGCAAACAAAAATACGATATAAACAGTATAACTACAGTTTTAGCCTATATATACACAAAAAAACAAGACCGGGCCAGCCTTCTTTGCGCCCCACAGGGACGGAGTCTGAAAAAACGATATTAAAATGAGGTAAAAATGATAAAAATAATTTGTATTTGCGGTGCAAGACCAAATTTTATGAAAATTGCTCCAATTATGCGGGCATTCAAGCAAAACGGCGGCTTTGAGCCGCTGCTCGTCCACACCGGCCAGCACTATGATAAGAATATGAGCGAGCTGTTCTTCGATGAGCTGGGCATCCCTAAGCCGGATATCAATCTGGAGGTCGGTTCCGGTTCTCACGCCGTCCAGACCGCCGAGATAATGACCCGCTTTGAACCGGTCGTCCAGGACTTCAAGCCCGATTACGTGCTGGTCGTCGGCGATGTCAACAGTACTATCGCGTGCGGACTGGTGGCGGTCAAGCTGGGTATCAAGCTAATTCACGTTGAGGCCGGCCTGCGAAGCTTTGACCGGGGCATGCCAGAGGAAATAAACCGTGTACTAACAGACAGCATCAGCGATCTGCTCTTTGTAACAGAGCAGTCGGGTGTGGACAATCTAACCAAAGAGGGCGTATCGAAAGAGAAGGTCCATTTTGTGGGCAATGTAATGATTGATACACTCCTGGCGAATCAGGAAAAGGCCGAAAAGTCGGCCATCCTGTCCGATCTGGGGATCGAGAAGGGCACCTATGCCGCAATTACCCTCCACCGGCCAAGCAATGTCGACGATCCGGAGAAATTCGCCGAGATTCTGACTGCCTTTGAGCAAATCGAAAACGACCTGCAGCTCATCTTCCCGATGCACCCGCGGACCCGGCACAATATCAGGGGCACCGAGTTTGAAAAACGCATCGACGCGATGGCAAACATGCGGTTGATAGACCCGATCGGCTATCTGGATTTTCTAAACCTCATGAGCAACGCGCGTTTGGTAATGACAGACTCGGGCGGCATTCAGGAGGAGACGACCATTCTCGGCGTCCCGTGTATGACCCTCCGCGACAACACCGAGAGGCCCGTCACGGTCAAAGAAGGAACAAACCGGCTGATTACACCGATTACCTCGTCGAATATTCTTGAGCATTACAACCAGATCATGACCAACGGAACGGTCCAGGGCCGGATCCCCAAATTCTGGGACGGAAAAGCCGCCCAGCGAATTGCGGAGCAGATTGATTCTTACTGAGATGATAAAGATCTAAATTTTATCACAGTAATTTTCTTCGCCTCGAATATATGTGTTTTTAAAAAGTTTTTATGGCATTTATGACAGTTAACGGCTTGGATGCCACTGAATGGTGCTGAATAAGAAAAAACTGACTGCTAAATACGATTGCGGAAGATTTTGTATTCCAGTTTTTAAGTTAAGAAATCTTTTAAAACAAAAAAGCGCCTTCTCTGGTATTAACTTTTATGTACACTGATATAAGTTCCATATTTTCTATTTTTAAATAAAATGATAAAATTTTCAAAAACTGTCAAAAAAATTGCAGTGAATGCTTTCAGTAATCAAGGTCGGCAAGTTGTCGATACAGTTGTTAACTTACTGATAATTACATTACTTATAAATAAGTTAGGTATTGCTTCTTATGGTCTAGTTGTGCTTGGACAATCTTTAATAGCATTTATGAACATATTTAAAGGAGGTCTTTTTGGTAGCGTAAGCCAAAAGCTTGCCAAAAGTTTTGTTCAGATCGACAGAATATATAGCTATCGTATATATACCGCCGGCATGTTTTGCAGCTTACTTGTATCTGTTCTTTTAATTATTGTAGCAATACTGGTAGCACATATGGCCCCAATGTACTTCAATGTGCCATCGGGAATGGAGCGACCTTTTCAAACTATGTTAATGCTGATCTTTACGGCTATCGCCTTCAGTATTGCTACTTCTCCAGTTGAGGCAGTTCTAATTGCAAAGGAAGATTTTATTCTTTGGAATAGTGTTTTGATAATCGCTCGTATATGCTATTTTGCCATGTTTATATTATGCTTATATTTTACTGATCTTGGAATTGTAGGTTTTGGAGTAAGTTTACTGGTATGGGCAGTTATCGTTTTTGCTGGAAGCTTTATGGCTGTAAGAGTGAAACATTCTCACCAGATTAAAGCAGATATAAAAATCCTTTGCATACAAGATCTAAAACAAATATTTAAATTTGGTTTTTTTGTATTGCTACGTGATATTTGTCATTATTTTCGAGCGCAAGCTAAAACTATAATTATAAACATCTTATTCGGGCCTGAAATGAATGCTATATACGGTTTGGCTTTGACATGGGACAGGTTGATAAGAATGCCCGCTGCCAATTTTGTCAATGTGTTAATACCTCAAGTAGCAAAATTAAGTGCTGCAAAAGATACACGTCGTACACGTTTACTTTTGCTTAAAGCTTGTCATTACACTGGAATATTTGCAATAATATCTTATACAATTGCTGTTGTGTACCGGCAACCCATATTTAAACTGTGGTTAGGCGAAATCACATCAGATGTAAATTACGCTATGCAGATAATGCCTATTATAATTGCCGGTACAGCCGTAATCATGGCTAATTCTCCTGCCATTGCAACTTTGCAGGGGGCCGGTAAGGTCAAAGGAATGGCTTTTGCCTCTGTGTTTGCTCTTGTTGCAGATGGTATTTTGACTTGGTATTTGATAGTTATCGAAAATAATCGGTAAGG
>CAZAYB010000007.1:0-29403 GCA_964489215.1 uncultured Pirellulales bacterium | reverse complement strand
ACGACAAGGAAAATCAGTGCCCACGAAAGAAATCCCATTTTTAATCCTTTCTAAATTCAAGATAAAGTCTTTTACTTTTTATGACATAATATGATATTACAGATATTTCAAGTTGACAATAAGGAAAACCCTATATTTGGAGTATAAAAAGGCTTAATATTGGTGAATCAGCTAAGGAAATGCTGTTTAAGGCGAGGTAACGCTTTAAGCAGATGTATTTGAAACAGCTTGCTGTTTTACGGGCAGAAAAATTGAGAAAACGGAACCTTTATTCGGCTGACTGTCCACTGTGATTTTGCCGTTTAGACATTCGACCAGTTTTTTTGTAATAGCCAGCCCCAATCCTGTACCGCCATATTTTCTTGTTGTACTGTTGTCTGCCTGTGAGAAAGATTCAAAAATGGTATCAATCTTTTCCTTTTCAATTCCAATTCCGGTATCAATTACATCGAACCTTATGATCTGGTCAGAATCGATTTTTTCAGCTGTTACCTTTAAGGTTACACTTCCGTGGTCTGTAAATTTAATCGCATTATTGACAAGGTTTAAGAGGCATTGCTTTAGCCTTACGACGTCGCTTAACAGGTGTTGGGGCAGATTGTCAGCGGCATCGATTTTAAAATCAATGTCCTTTATAGTTGCCGAATGCTTACAAATTCCTGAAATTTCATCAAGACAGTTTTTTATATTGAATTCGGCAATGTCAAATTCAAGTTTTCCCGCTTCTATTTTCGAGAAATCGAGTATATCGTTAATAAGCTGAAGTAAATGGTTACCTGAGTTTTGTACAGCATCTATCATCTGTTTTTGCTGGGGGTCCTGAATTTCTTCTGTAAGGAGCTCAGAAAAACCGATTATGGAATTTAATGGTGTTCTTATTTCATGGCTCATATTGGCAAGGAATTCGCTTTTTGCCTGACTTGCCATATATGCTTCCTTTGCCATGAGCTTTGCCTTTTCCATCGAAGTCTGCAATTCAACATTCATCTCCTCGATCTGATGATTTATTTTTTCTGCCTGTTCGGTGGCAGTTACCAGTTTTGTAACATCTACAATGTTAAGCAGTACGCCGTTATACTGATCAAAGTTCATTATGGGTTGAATTCTAATTTCATATCTTTTGTCCTGGTTTGATTCAGAGACAAAGACAGGGTGAGGCTTTTGTTGATTTTTGAAATTTTTAACTATTTCCTTTATTTCCTTGATTCCTTTAATGGAACTGAGATCCCAAAGAGTCCTGTTAAGCAGTACATCCCTTGGTACCCTCAGGAATTTCTCGGCGGCCGGGTTTACCTCTATCAGCTTATCATGGTCATCGGCGAAGATAACCGCATCTTCCATTCCTGATATCATGGCCCATAATTTAGCGGTCTCTTTAGCGGTTTTATTCTGCGCGCTCTTCTGGAGGGAGATATCAACAAAAGACTCGAGAAGGTAGCATTTGCCTTTCAGATTTACTTTTGTCACGGTTTTGAGAATCGGCATTTCTTTTAATTTATTGGCGGTAATAAGGGTTTTTTCAGAATTATCTATGTCCTTTTTCTGGTCTGTAATCGGGCAGTTTTCCATCTGAGCGGGACATATGAAATTGTGACAGACCTTTCCGACAATATCCTTTTTGGGGAGTCCTATTTTTTTAACTGCAGCTGAATTAATATCCTCAATGGTATGTGTAACCGGGTCTATAAGTATTATCCCGACATTGACATTATTAAATATTTTCTGGAGATACCTTTGCTGTTCATCGAGCTCAGTTTGCACGGCTGCTCTTGTCTGTATCTCCTTCTGCAGTTTTGCGGTTTGCTGGTTTACCTGTTTTTTCAGCGTGAAAGACCACAGGCAAACCGCACCAATAATCAGTAACCCGGGAACCAGTATTGCTAATACAATGATACCGGCATATTTTACTTCAAGCTTTCTGTCGTCATAAACACCGAGCCATTTGTCATAAATTTCATTATATCTTCCGTTTTCTTTTAATATTGCCAGTCCGGTTGATAACATATTCTGCAAATCCAATTCGCCTTGCGGGACGGCATAGCAATACTTTGCCTGTCTGATAAGAGGACCTGTGGTTGTGAGGTTTTGAAGTTTGAGCTGATTTATCCAGTACAGGCCCGGCAGTTTTGCAATCAGCGCACAATCATATTTTCCACTGGACAGGAGCCTGAGAGCATCGGCCTGGTTCGGTACGGTGATGACATTTTGCGAAAGATTTTTTTCAATAGTGTAGTCGTGCATTATATCGCCATCCATAACGATTATATCCTTGTTGCGCAGCTGGGTTTCTTTAGTTATCTTGAGGGAGTTTTTTCTTACGAAAACGGCGTGGTAAATAATGGTATGAGCAGGGGTGAAATCGACAACCTTGTCTCTTTCAGAAGAATGGAACATACCGTGGATAGCGTTGATTTGTTTTTTTTCGAGTTTGTCCCTGATCTGCCCCCATGGTCCAAGCTGAATATCGACTTTCATTCCCATGACATCGCCGATAGCTTTTGTAAGCTCAACATTGTAGCCAGTCGGCTCGCCGTTTTTATCAAGAAATTCATAGGGCGGGTAATTATAGTCTCCTCCGATTATTATTTTCTG
Organism: uncultured Pirellulales bacterium; assembly: GCA_964489215.1. GTDB lineage: Bacteria > Planctomycetota > Phycisphaerae > Sedimentisphaerales > Anaerohalosphaeraceae > CAZAYB01. The sequence continues at coordinate 26,811 of CAZAYB010000007.1, read as the reverse complement.
ATTATGCGGGTCTGCCTCTTTGCCATGGGCAAAACAGGGGTAAACCAGCAAGACCCAACAGGCCAGGGCGGGTAATATGAAAAACTTTCCAATCTTGTTAATATCACAACTCATTGCATCCTCTTAATGCTGTATCGCCTAACAATTGTAAATCGGATGTTTTATTATAGAGCTTATGCAAAAAAGTCATTTTTATGGGCAAAAACAGTGGGTCAAAGCATGATAAACCAAGCGTTTATGGGTCGACTAAAACAGCCTGGAAATTCAAGGAATAACTTTACCTATTATACTACAATTAAATCATTAAAAATATGTGAAAAAATTCACAAATAAACCTTGACAAGCTCATTGCATCTTAGTATATTAAGGTAAAGATCACAACAACTGCAGATTATTTGTGACAAAAACCTGAAATAAATGCTAATTTGTAACAATAAATGTTTTTTTTGGTGTAAAATATGCCTAACAAAAGTGTGATAAATCGGCTTTCAAAGTACAAAAATGCAGTAAATCGGCTAAAAAGCCTTAACTTTGTTCGTGTTTTTTCCGATAACCTTGCAGATGCAGCGGGGGTTACCGCTTCACAGGTTAGAAAAGACTTTTCTCTTTTTGGAATAACAGGCAATCGACGCGGGGGTTACAAGATTGATGAACTGATAGAACAGCTCAACAAAGTTCTCGGCAAAGATGAGGTTAAGGATTTTGTGCTGGTTGGGGTAGGAAATATAGGCAAGGCTTTGATGAATTATCATGGTTTTGAGAAAAGCGGTATGCGAATAGTTGCAGGTTTTGACATTGACCCTGGTAAATTCAGCAAAGAAGTGCCTATTCCAGTTTACGGACTTGAAAAACTTGGTGAGTTTATAAAGGAAAATGGAATTTCACTGGGCATAATAAGTGTTCCGGATTACGCAGCCCAGCAGGTTTTTGAAATAATGGTTAATTCCGGAGTTAAAGGATTTATGAATTTTGCTCCGATTCGGCTTAGAAATGATTGGGATGTTGTAGTAAACAATATCAACGTCGAGGCAGAGCTTGAAAATCTGATATATTTTGTGAATGCAACTGAAAAGGCCAGGGAAAGCTAAATGTCTATAAGACAACGAATAACGCTTTATTTTTTAGTGGTAATCCTTGTGATGAGTCTGTCAATCGCGGGCCTTGGGTATTATATCATTAAAAAAGATATTATTGAACGGGCTGAGGAGACTGTCGCTCGCAATCTTAAGGCTGCGCGAACAGTATATCGGACTGAGATAGACCGAATTGGTCAGATAATGAGAATATTGCCCGGCGCTGGTGATATTGATGTTCTTCGGGAAAAAACCCAGCTTGATTATTTATATGTAATAGGTCCCGATAAGGCCCAAAGCAGCAAAAGTGATATTGTCCAAAAGGCGGTTGTCAGCAAAGAAGCGGTGGGCGGGACGAGGATAATTGAAGCACAGGAACTTGAGTCGATGAATAATGATCTCAGCTCAAGGGTTCAGATAGAAATTAAATATACGCCCAGGGCAATTCCCACTAATAAAGCGGTTCTCAGAAGTGCTATGAGCAAGGAGTACGCTATACCGGAAGTTAAGAACGGTAAAGTTGTAAGGGTGTTATACGGCGGCAGGATAATCAATAAGGACCATTCTCTGGTCGACAGGATCCGTACGCTGGTTTTTGGCAATGAAATGTATTACGGCAAGCCTTACGGTACGGTGACGATATTTCAGGATGATGTGAGAATAGCTACAAATGTCCTTACCGACAAGAACAAACGGGCAGTGGGGACGAGAATTTCAGCGGAAGTTTATGAAAAAGTCGCCGAGCAGGGCCAGATGTGGCTGGACAGAGCCTTTGTGGTAAACGACTGGTACAAAACGGCTTATGAACCCATACGCGACATACACGGAGAGGTTATCGGGATCCTTTATGTGGGTATTCTGGAAAAGCCTTTTAACGATATGGCCAGGAATATTTTTTTAATATTTTCGGTTTTAGTTGCAGGTGCCACAGTTTTGGCAGCGGTACTTTCGATGGTCCTTACCGGTACGATTACCAGGCCAATTATAGAGATGCTCAACGGCACCAGGAAGTATTCACAGGGTGATCTTGAGCACAAGGTCCGTGATGATTTTAAGATAAACGAACTTAAACGGCTTGCCAGTTCTTTTAATCACATGGCAGAGCGGATAAAGGAACGTGAGCAAAGCCTTAAGATATCTAATGAGCAGCTTGAGACCTCAAATCAAAGTTATGTTGAACTGATAAGTTTTGTTGCCCATGAGCTTAACGGCATACTGGGCTCTGCGATTATGAACGCTTATGCTGTCCGCGACGGTTTTTTGGGTATGGTGAACTTCAAGCAGCGAAAAGCTATCGATTCTGTGGCAAGGAACCTTGATTATCTTGCGGCAACGGTTAAGAAGTTTTTGAACCTGGGCAGAATTGAAAGGGGTCAGCTTAAGGTACATAAAAGTGAGATATCTCTTAAAAAGGATGTTTTTGATATTACCGTCAGCTCTTTGGAGACACTTGCTGTAAAGAAGGATATTACAATCGAGAACAATCTTGAGGATGATATGGAAGCGGTTGCTGATTCTGATCTTATGCAGATAGTTGCGAACAATCTTATCAGCAATGCGATAAAATATGGTAATGAACACGGCAGGGTTATTATAAACGGCCGATTTTTAGACGGGAAGATAGAAATAGAGGTTTATAATGACGGTGTTCCCATTGACCCTGAGCAAAGCAAGAAGCTTTTCAAGAAATTTTCAAGATTAAAGACAAGCGACACAAAGAAAGTCAAAGGCAACGGGCTTGGGCTTTATATAACGAAGAATCTCGTTCAGGCTCATGGCGGAGAGATATGGGCATGTCCGAGGGAAAAAGGTAATTCATTTTTATTTCAGATAGAAAGGGGTATTAAAAATGCTGACACCGCTTGAAATAGTCAAGAAGAAACGAGCCGAGGCAGTTAGCAGGATTATAGGCAAGGGTTATCTTTCGACGAAGAGGGTTTTTGTTGGAATGGCCACCTGCGAAATTGCGGCTGGGTCTAAGGAGATAATGGAAGTTTTCAAGAACGCGGTAGGTACAGGCGGCCTGACGGATGTTTATTTAAGTCAGAAAGGCTGTGCGGGCAGATGTAATCTTGAGCCTACTGTGGAAGTTGTCGAGACGGGCAAAAATCCTGTCAGGTACGGCAAGGTTACGGTTGAGCGTGCCCAGGAAATAATTGAAAGGCACATTAAAAAAGGTGAAGTAATAAAAGAATGGGTGATATAAAAAATCAGCGGAGTTGAATTTTACTCAGTTTTTACAGAAGGGAAACAGAAAGTGTCGGATGAATTGATAGTAACAATGTGTGATGGTACCGGCTGTATACAAAAAGGTACCCATGACCTGAGGAAAGTTCTTGACGAGCAGGTTAAGGAACATTCGCTTGACGACAAGGTAAAGATCAGTCTCAGCGGCTGTCTTGGTATGTGTGACAAGGGGCCAGTAGTCGTGGTCAATCCCGGTTATACGATATACGGCAATGTCGGTGTGGATGATATGAAGGAAATCGTTTCTGAACATCTTGTCAACGGCAGGGAAGTATCACGGCTGATAGTCCAGGAGGATCATCTGTTTAACAGGTTCTTCAGGATTTTCGGTGACAGTGATTTCTTTAAGAAGCAGATGCGGATAGCTTTACGTAACTGCGGGATAATCGACCCTGAGAGCATAGACGATTATCTTTCTGTCAGGGGTTATGAGGCCCTTGCAAAGGTTTTGACGGATATGAGCAGTGATGATGTAGTCAATATGGTAAAGGAATCTGGTCTGAGGGGCCGAGGGGGAGCAGGTTTTCCGACCGGTCTTAAATGGCAGTTTACCGCTGCGGAAGAATCCGAAGAAAAATATGTAATATGCAACGCAGACGAAGGTGACCCGGGTGCTTTTATGGACAGAAGTGCTATTGAGGGTGATCCTCATACGATAGTGGAAGGGATGATAATAGGCGGATATGCTATCGGTGCAAGCAAAGGTATAGTTTATATTCGTGCGGAATATCCGCTTGCCATTCGCCGAATAGAAAAGGCGATTAAAGATGCCCGCGACAACGGTTTCCTTGGAGAAAATATTCTCGGCAGTGATTTTAATTTCGATCTCGAGATTCGTCTTGGTGCAGGTGCTTTTGTATGCGGAGAAGAAACGGCTTTGATTCATTCGATAGAGGGGGCAAGGGGTATGCCAAGGCCCAGGCCTCCTTATCCTTCGGTGAAGGGTTTGTTCGGCAAGCCTACTTTGATAAACAATGTCGAGACATGGTCCAATATCCCTGTGGTTATTCTGGACGGCGGCAAATGGTTCAGTACTGTCGGAACCGCCAAGAGCAAGGGCACTAAGGTTTTCGCACTGGCAGGCAAGGTGGTTAACACCGGTCTTATCGAGGTTCCCATGGGCACTACCCTTCGAGAAATAGTATATGATATAGGCGGCGGTCTGCTGGAAGGCAAGAAATTAAAGGCTATCCAGACGGGCGGACCTTCCGGAGGCTGTCTGCCTGAGGAATATATCGATACGCCTATCGATTATGAAAATTTAGCACAGGCAGGTTCAATAATGGGTTCCGGCGGTATGATAGTCATAGACGAGGATTCATGTATGGTTGATATTGCCAAGTTTTTCCTTGAGTTTACCCAGAATGAATCCTGCGGAAAGTGCACTCCATGCCGGGAGGGTACCAAACGTATGCTTGAGATACTTACCAGACTGACAGAGGGTAAAGGCAAGGAAGGTGACATTGAAAAGCTTGAAAGGCTTGGAGAAATGATCATCAAGTCTTCTCTTTGCGGGCTTGGTCAAAGTGCTCCCAATCCTGTTTTAAGCACTATCAAGAACTTCCGCCAGGAATATGAGGAACATATTCGTGATAAGAAGTGCAGGGCAGGTGTGTGTAAGCAGCTTGCTACTTATCTTATTATAGATAAGTGTGTCGGTTGCGGAGCTTGTAAGCGTGTATGTCCGGTTGATGCCATAAGCGGTCAGCGTAAGGAAATGCACGTGATAGATCAGGATAAATGTATTAAGTGCGGAATGTGTTATAACACATGTAAGTTCGATGCCATAACTAAATCGTAAGGAAAGAGAAATGAGTGAACAGATTTCGATACATATCAATAATAAGGAATATAAAGTAGATTCCGGCCAGACAATCATGCAGGCCGCTGATAAACTTGGTTTTCATATACCCCGGCTTTGCTATCATCCCAAGCTTTCCATAGAAGGTGCCTGCAGGGTTTGCATAGTAGAAGTTGAAGGTTCAAAAAATTATGTCGCCAGTTGTGCGTTTCCAGTCAGTGACGGTATGAAGATTCATACCAATACCGCTGGAATCCGCAGAGCAAGACGTGATATTGTAGAGCTTTTGCTTGATAACCATCCACAGGACTGTCATACTTGTGAGCGTGACGGCAACTGTGAGCTTCAAAGGCTTGCTTACGCGATGGGTATTCGCAAGCGACATTTTGAAGGTGAGCGTAAGAGTTACGAGGAGGATCTTTCTTCTCCTTCTGTAGTTCGTAATCCTGATAAATGTATTCTTTGCGGGCGATGCGTTCGTATGTGTTCTGAGGTCCAGAAGGTAACTGCTCTTGGCCAGGCACACAGAGGCTTTAAGACAGTTGTAATGCCCGCTTATAATATGCCGTTTTCAGAAAGCGTATGCACTACCTGCGGTCAGTGCATTAATGTATGTCCGACGGCGAGTTTTGTAGAGAAAAGTTATACCCAGGAGCTTTTTGAAAGGCTTAACGATAAGGATTATATCACGGTAGCCCAGATTGCGCCTTCTGTAAGGGCAGCTATCGGGGAAGCTTTTAATCTCGAGGCGGGTAAGAATCTTGAAGGTGAGCTTTTCGCATCGCTTAGAAAACTTGGTTTCGATTATGTGTTCGATACTCAGTTCGCGGCTGATCTTACGATAATGGAAGAAGGCAGCGAGTTTCTTGAAAGAATCCAGAACAAAGGACCGCTTCCGATGATAACATCCTGTTCCAGTGCCTGGATGAAGTGCATGGAACAGTTTTATCCTGACCTTATACCTAACATTTCTACATGTAAGAGTCCGATGTCTATGGCGAGCTCTTTGATTAAGACTTACTTTGCGGAAAAGATCAACGTTGATCCTGAAAAGATAATCAGCTCGGCGGTCATGTGCTGTACCGCAAAGAAGTACGAGGCAGCCAGGCCGGAGCTTCAGATAAACGGCACAGCTGCAACAGATATTGTTGTTACTACCCGTGAGATAGCATGGATGATTAAATCTGCGGGAATAGACTTTGTCAATATAGAACCAGAGAAACCTGACACACCGCTTGGAATGAGCTCCGGAGCGGGAACGATATTCGGGGTTACCGGTGGTGTAATGGAAGCGGCTATAAGGACCGCTTATGAACTCTACACAGGAGAAACCCTGATAGATATCGAGGTTGAAAATATACGCGGACTTAAGGGAATAAAAGAGGGCAGTCTTGTTATGGACGGCCAGGAGATTCGGGTGGCGGTTGCCCATGGCCTTGGTAACGCCCATAAACTGCTCACCATAGTGCGTGAAGACCCCGAAAGGTACCATTTTGTTGAGATAATGGGTTGTCCCGGCGGATGTATAGGCGGCGGAGGTCAGCCTTATGCTACCGCTAACACCATTCCGCTTGATGAGGACAGCCTGCGTAAAAGAGCAGAGGCTCTTTACAGCAGCGACAGGGGCAAGACGATTCGCAGAAGTCATGAGAACCCTGACATCCAGCGTCTTTACAAGGAATATCTTGGCAGGCCGTTGAGCGAGAAAAGTCATAAACTTCTGCATACGCATTACAAGGCTAAGGCCCCTGCTGGTATAATATCCAAGGTTGATAAAACCACAGTTTAAATTGTGAGTGTATATTATGGGGACAATAACTGAAAATAATATCAGGTGCAGCGATAAATGGTCGGCACAGCGGATAATCGAGGACCAGATTCTCAGGTATCTTGACAAAGACGGCAAAAGCTTTATTGATGATGAAGCTATACGGTCCGGGCTGGCTTTGCAAAAAGAGCCGGGTCCCAGGCAAGTAAGAGATATCATTGCAAAAGCGATGAGTATAGAAACGCTCGATCTTTTTGAAACGGCGGCGCTTTTGAATGTTACCGATCCGCAAATGCTGCATGAGATGGAAGAAGCTGCATTAAAGATCAAGAAAAAGGTTTATGATAACCGTATAGTAACTTTCGCTCCGCTTTATCTTAGCAATCTGTGCGTGAACAACTGCCTTTACTGCGGATTCAGATGTGATAACAACCAGGCAGGAAGGCGCCGGCTTGAAGTTGATGAAGTAATCGAAGAAACTAAAGTGCTGGCAGGTGATATAGGTCATAAAAGGCTGATCGTAGTTTACGGTGAACATCCATCGAGCGGTGTTGATTATATGGCAGAGACAATTAGTGCCATATATAAGGTAAAGTGCAAAACCAGAAAAGGTTACGGCTCGATACGAAGGGTTAATGTTAATGCAGCACCACTTCAGATTGATGAGCTTAAAAAACTGCATGAAGTCGGCATAGGGACTTTCCAGGTTTTCCAGGAAACTTACGACAGAGAACTTTACAGCATGGTTCATCCCTCAAATACTATCAAAAGCAATTACCTTTGGCGGCTTTACTCGATGCACCGGGCGATGGAAGCAGGTGTTGACGATGTCGGCATAGGAGCCCTTTTCGGTCTTGGTGACTGGCGGTATGAAGTTATGGCACTTGTGAGCCATGCTTTAGATCTGGAGAAGAAATTTTCAATCGGCCCGCATACCGTATCATTTCCCAGGCTTGAGCCTGCACATAACACGCCTTTTACGGCAGATAATACCAATCATGTCAGCGATGATGATTTTCGCAGGCTTGTAACTGTAATTCGTCTTGCGATACCGCATACCGGTATGATTATAACAGCAAGGGAAAGTAAAGATATTCGTGATAAATTTATCAAACTTGGGTGCACCCAGACCGATGCCTCCAGCTGTATCGGGATAGGCGGTTATGCCGAACACGACAGCAGACAGCACGGAGAAAAACAGCAGTTTATGCTTGGGGATACAAGAAGTCTCGATGAGCTAATTGGCGATTTGGCTAATGACGGGTATATTACGTCGTTTTGCACCGCAGGTTACAGATGCGGAAGAACCGGTGAATGTATAATGGGACTGCTTAAGGATGGTACAGAAGGAAAGTTCTGCAAGTTAAACGCGGTGATAACCTTCCGGGAATGGCTTGATGATTTTGCAAGCGAGCAGACACGGCAGGCAGGTGAAAAAGTAGTAGAAAAAGAGATATCGGAAATCCGGGAGCAGATGCCGTCTGTTTTTGAGAATTTCATGGATTATTACAATCGAACAGAAAAAGGTGAACGCGACCTTTACTTTTAAAGGAGTTTATCAGAAAAGTTTCAGAAAAACAATAAATTCTAATTTGTAAGTTGACAAGGAAACATAATGCAGGCTACAGAACAAAGTAAAATTGAAGAATTGAAAAATTATATCGAGCAAGTCAAGGATAAAAAGCATACCGAGTCTTATCTGATAGCGGTTTTGCACAAGACCCAGCAGCTTTTCGGTTTTCTTTCCCGTGATGTAATGGACCTTATTTCCGAGCAGATGAATATACCTACCGCTCATATCTGGGGAGTTGCTACATTCTATCATTATTTCAATCTTGAAAAGCCCGGCAGGCATGTGATAAGCGTTTGTTTGGGTACTGCCTGCTATGTTAAAGGGGCAGGGGCGGTTATGGACGCTCTTAAGGATGAGCTTAAGATAGATGTAGGCGAGGTAACAGAAGACGGAATGTTTGGTCTTGAAGGGGCACGATGTCTCGGTGCGTGCGGACTTGCGCCTGTTGTAATGATAGACGAGAAAATTTACGGTGATCTTACCCCGGAAAAAATTGTGAAAATTATCAGGGATATTCGTAAACAGGAACTGGCAGGAAAGTAAATGGCCCTAAGCAGAGCAGAACTTATTTTTGAGCAATTTGAAGCTTCATCAGTGCCCGGCTATGATGATGTCAGGTATCTGCTGGACACAGAAGGCTCAGAGCGAGATATTTTGTTTGAATATGCGGACAAAATTCGACGCACAAATTGCGGAGACGGGATTCTGCTGCGGGGCCTGGTTGAATTTACGAACATCTGCAATAACAGTTGTGCTTACTGCGGGATATCGAGATACAATAAATCACTCAAGCGGTACAGGATGAGCAAAACGGAGATACTTGAAGCGGCGGACCGTATATACAGCGCGGGACTAAGGACGATTGTTTTGCAGGGCGGTGAAGATAAGGAAATGCCGACGGAATTTCCGGCAGAGGTAATCAATGATATTAAAAGCAAGTATGATATGGCGGTTACTTTAAGTGTCGGTGAAAGAAGCTGGGAAGATTATAAATGCTGGAAACAGGCAGGGGCTGATCGGTATCTGCTCAAAATTGAAACGACTGACAGGAATCTTTATGGGAAACTTCATCCGGGCATGAGTTATGAAAAAAGAATGGAATGCCTGGGATTTTTATCTGAACTGAATTATCAGGTTGGCTGCGGCAGTCTTGTCGGGCTGGCAGGTGATGACACAAAACCGCTTGCAGATGATGCTATGTTTTATCATCACAAGCAGTTCGACATGATAGGCATAGGGGTGTTTATTCGGCATGAGGCTACGGCAATGGCAAAGTCTGCGGACGGCAATATCGGGCTTGCGTTAAAGATGCTGGCAGTTACAAGAATAGTTACCGGCAACTGTCATTTACCCGCTACTACAGCAGTTGATGTTCTGGGAACTAAACAGGCCACTCAAAAAGCACTCAAAGCGGGGGCAAATGTAATAATGCCCAATTTTACACCTGATAAATACAGGCAAAACTATGAACTGTATCCGGGCAAATTCGGTTATGTTCAGGCTGAAAAAGTGATACAGAATCTGGAGGAAACAGCTGGAACGATAGGCAGGTATGTTGATTATTCCAGGGGTGATTCGCTTAAATGTAAAGATACGCTAAAATGTTAAATTTATAATTAATTAGTGAGGATTAGAAAGTGTCGAAAAAAGTTTTGATGATCGATGATGATGCGGAGTTTGTTGAGGCAATCAGCAATCTTCTTGACGCAAAAGGCTATGAAGTAGTTAATGCATCTGACGGAGAGAAAGGTATTTTAATGGCTCATGAACATAAGCCTGACATCATACTGCTCGATGTGATGATGACGACTAATACGGAAGGCTTTGATGCAGCCAAGCGGATAAAAGCTGACGGCAAGTTAAGCAATATTCCAATTATTATGTTAAGCGGTATCCGTAAGGAGATGAATTTGCCTTTTGCTTTCGAGCCTGATGATGAAAATCTGCCGGTAAAAGAGTTCATCGAAAAGCCGGTCACCCCGAATGTTCTGTTAAAAGCGATAGAGAAGTATATATAAGCTATGCATAGTTTATCATGTTTACCATTGCGTATAATTCTGCGCTTAAGCAGTGGGTACAGTTAATGTAAAATTAAAATAACAGGTGATTTTAATGCACGGCGAAAGTCCGGAAAGAACTGAAGTTGATTCTTTAGGAGAAATGTCGATCAGGTCAGACTCTCTGTGCGGAATAAGCGGCTTTCGTGCTTATGAAAATTTCGGTTCTGTCGGAGGGCGTGTTCATCAAAGACTTTTGCAGGGGTTTGGCCTGGTAAAACAGGCTTGCTGCCAGGCCAACAGTGAACTTGGTTACATACCAAAAGATTTAAGCGGGGCTATTGTATCGGCTTGCCGGGAGCTTTCAGCAGGAAAGCTTGCCTGTGAATTTGCCCCAGCTGCTCTTCAGGGCGGTGCGGGTACAAGTACGAATATGTATGTCAATGAGCTGATCGCCAATCGGGCACTGGAACTGCTGGGAGAAAGCAAGGGGGATTATAAAAAAATAAGTCCTCTTGGACATGTCAATCTTCATCAGTCAACTAACGACACTTATCCGACTGCTCTTAGAGTTTCGGCGATCTTTGCCTGCGACGAACTTGAGGAGACTGTAAGCGAACTTGTCAATGCGTTTCAGCACAAAGAAAAAGAGTTTGCGGACATTGTAAAGCTGGGCAGATCTCAGCTCAATGACGCGGTTCTGGTCACCCTTGGGCGGGAGATGGGTGCTTATGCAGAAGCGTTTTCGAGGGACAGGTGGCGTCTTTCCAAATGCAGGGAAAGATTGAGGGTGATAAATCTCGGGGGAACAGCAGTAGGTACGGGGACAGGCGCAGACAGAAAATATATATTTCTCGCATCGGAAAAACTCCGGCAGATAACTAATCTTCCTTTGGCCCGGGCGGAAAATTTAATATCCGCAACTCAAAACTGTGATGAAATAGTTGAGGTAAGCGGATTTCTCAAGACACTGGCATCTAATCTTTTCAAGATATCTTCCGATATCCGTTTGCTTTCGAGCGGACCAAAGGCAGGGTTTGCAGAAATTCGATTACCGGCCGTTCAGCCCGGGTCGTCAATAATGCCGGGCAAGGTAAATCCTGTGATAGCAGAGATGGCAGGTCTGGCAGCTATCCAGGCTATAAGCAGGGATAGCGCTATAACCCTGTCAGCGTGCAGCGGACAACTTGAGCTTAATGCCTTTTTGCCTGGCATCGCTCATAATCTGCTTTGCATGATAGATGAGCTGATATATGCAGTCAGCAAATTTCGCAGCGGTCTTGTTGAGGGCATCTGCGCAGACAAGAACAGGTGCAGAGAAAATGTTGACAACGCCACTGCGGTTATAACTGCTTTTGTGAATAAGCTGGGCTATGATAAATGCGCCGAAACAGCTAAAAAGGCAGCAAACCAGAACAGAACCATAAAGGATATTCTGACATCAGAGGGGTTGTGCAGCGAAAAGGAATACGACCATCTTACAAGCAGTGAGGCGGTTCTTTCACTTGGCTTTGTAAACAGGGGGAAATCAGATGCAAAAAACACCTAAGGGACTAAGGCTTCATATTGGAATATTCGGCAGACGAAACGTTGGTAAAAGTTCTGTTTTGAATGTACTAACAGGTCAGCAAAGTGCCATAGTTTCTGAGCAAGCCGGCACGACGACCGACCCTGTTGAAAAACCAATGGAACTGCTGCCTGTTGGTCCTGTGCTTTTTGTGGATACGGCGGGAATCGATGACATTGGGGCATTGGGGGAGAAAAGGATCGCAAAAACAAGAGGGGTAATTCAAAGGAGCGACTTGGCGCTTTTGGTCTTTGAAAAAAATAACTGGGGTGATTTTGAGTCTGAACTTCTGGAAGAATTTGACAAACTTGGTATTCCGGTTATTACGGTCCTAAACAAGACAGATCTGTATGATGAACAGGAATGTAATATTGCACCGGTTAAAAACAAAGACATTCCGTTTTGTTACGTCAGTGCATTAAAAGAAGAAGGATTTGCAGAGCTCAAAAGGCAGATAATCATAAGCACGCCGAAGGAGTTTACAAGTACACCTTCCATACTCGGCGACCTGATACAGCCGGGCCGGACGGTTGTGTTGGTTGTACCGATAGACAAGGAGGCACCGAAGGGCAGATTGATTTTGCCCCAGGTTCAGTCGATACGGGACATCCTGGATTCTGATTCTGTTGCTGTGGTGTGCAAGGAGCGTGAACTTAGCACAACATTTAATCTGCTCAAAGAAAAACCCGGTTTGGTTGTTACAGATTCGCAGGCCTTTTTAAAAGTTGCAGCTGATACACCTGAAGATGTTATGATGACCAGCTTTTCAATTCTTTTTGCAAGATACAAAGCCGACCTTGCGGAAATGGTTAAAGGGGCTTTGGCAATTGAGAACCTTACCAGCGGTGACAAGGTTCTTATTGCTGAATCCTGTACTCATCATCCGATAACAGACGACATCGGAACGGTTAAAATACCGCGATGGCTTAAACAATATGCAGGCGGGAAGATAGAATTCGAACACAGCAGAGGACATGATTTGAGCCCGGATTTGCAGAAATATAAACTTATTATCCACTGCGGAGCGTGCATGTGGAACAGGCGTGAAATGCTTTCAAGAATAATGCTTGCAAAAGAGGCGGGTGTACCTATAACAAATTATGGCTTGACAATTGCGTATACACTTGGGATATTTGAAAGGGCACTTAAACCCTTTGGATATGCTCACCAGGTATACCAGGAAAACAGAATTGCAAATAACAGGAGAATGTGATGGAGAACGGCAAAAAGGTAGTAATCGTAATCGATGATGACCCGGATTTTCGCGAGGCTCTTGAGCTAATCTTAAGCGCATCGGGTTTTTTAATGAAGGAGGCAGGCTCTTGTGAAGAGGGACTTGAGCTTTGCAGGAAAAGTAAGCCGGACTTTATAATGGTCGATCTGATGATGGAAGAGGAAGATTCCGGGATACAGTTTATGAAACAATATCGCAGCGAAGATGATAATACTCCGGTATTTCTTCTAAGCGGTATAGGCTCTGCTGATGACCATATGGAACATGGTTTTACAGGTGTTATGCAGAAACCGGTTAACCATATGGAACTTGTTTCAACAATAAAAAAACATGTCAATTAATTTGGAAAGGGGATTTCATGCCTTTGGATAAACACATCCTGCTCGGTATTCATATCACAGACCGGATCAAACATGTTGATTCGGTTCAGCATGCTCTGACGGAATTTGGATGCAGCATTAAAACAAGGCTTGGCCTTCATGAAGCTGACAAAGAGTTCTGTTCACCAAATGGACTCCTCGTTCTCGAAATGCTCGATGACGACAAGGCCAGCGAAGATTTGATGCAAAAGCTCAACGCCATTGAAGGTGTCGAGGCTAAAAAAATCGTTTTCGACCATCCTTAACATTTGTAAATTTAGCAAATGTTTTCGAGATGTTCTTTATAATTTAAGGACGAAATCATAAGTTCGTCTGCAATTTACAGCATTTTCGCGCTGGCGATTCATAAAAGCCGCCAAATCATCAACGGTGTCAATGTCTTTCCAGAACGGCAATACCTGGTATTGCACACTGTTCATTTTTAGTTTTTCACAGGTTTCATTAAACACAGCAGGGGTACTCCAGTTAATGTTATCAAAGACCGCTGGGCAAAAAGAGGCTTTAGTAAAACCGATAAGATAATAACCGCCATCGTTATCGGGACCAATAACGGCACCTTTATCATTCAGTGCATGAAAGGCTCTGCTGAAAAAATCCAGCGGAATATCAGGATTGTCGCTTCCGATTATGATTACATTTTCATACCCGCAGCTGAAAGAATGAACGAAAGCATTTTTCATTCTGGAACCAAGGTCATAGCCTTTTTGAGGAGTAAAATTATAAGCAGTTGTAAGCCATTTTTTTATCTGATTATCCTGTTGCGGAGGACAAAAATTAATTACCTGATCAATATCAATTTTGTGGAGCCTTTCCAGTAAATCTTCCACGCAAAAGCGATAGACATGAGCGGCTTGTCTTTGGCCGATTTCGGCGGCAAGCCTTGTCTTGACCTTACCGGCCTGGGGAAACTTTACGAAAATATTTATACAGCTTTTTGCAGAATCAGCCATTCCTGACTCCTTAACGGTACATCCTGGCTATCTTATGCGGCGATACCCCAAAAAAATATAAAAGCATTATAACCCTGTTAATTAATACGCGTTTTATAACACCCTGTTCAAGATATTTTCTCGGGGAAGTGCATACAAACTCCTGGAGAATTTTGACTTTTCCGCCGTTCTTTTTTATTTTTTCTATCAGGTCCACATCCTCAAGCAGACTAAGGTCAGTATAGCCATCTACTTTTTCAAAAACATCTTTGGGGACGAATATTCCCTGGTCGCCATAAGGAACGCCGGTCAGTTTACTTCTCAGCGTTGTCATAGCGGCTATAAACTTCAGCGATTTTCTTTCGGTATCAAATTTCAATGAAAAAGCACCGGCCGCGTATTTTTTATTCTTAACTGAATTTGTCACAAGATCGACAGCGTTCGAGGGCAGCTTTGTATCAGAGTGCAAAAAAAGAAGTATATCAGATTCAGCATATTCCGCGGCCTTGTTCATCTGAGCCGCCCTGCCGGGCCGGGACCTGGTTATGAGCAGATTAATATTGTCAACAGGGGTAATCCGATGAGAAAAGTCATTGGTCTCTGCGATAATTACCTGACAATTTTCAATGCCCGGCAAACAGGAAAGGTCTGCAAGGACGCGGTTTATCATCCGAGGCTCGTTAAGTACCGGTATTATTATCGATATTTTTTTCTTCATCAAGAGCAGGAACCCTGAGTTTTTTTCTGTATAAATCTAACAGTTTTTTACTTATCAGCGGAAAAAGTCCAAGTAAAACAAAGGAAAGTATTATGTTCCATGAAAGCAGGTCGGAAGTTGTTTCTATCTTTGCAAGCTGCGTGCCGGCATTTACATATATTATGGTACCCGGGAGCATTCCAGCTTGCGAAACCCAGTAAAAAGTCCATGTCCTGAGCCTGGTAAGTGCCATAGCGGTATTGATAACAAAGAATGGGAATATAGGAATCATTCTTATGGTGAAAAGATAAAATGCACCTTCCCTTTTAACACCGCGATTCAATTTTGATAGTTTTTTTCCAAATTTAGCCTCCACCCAGTCTCTTAAAAGGGATCTGCCGATTATAAACGCAATTGTCGCCCCGATACTGCTCGCAAAAGAGACAAGTACAGTGCCCTTGTATAACCCGAAAACAGCACCTGCCAGGATGGTAAATGGAGTTGCACCGGGTGCGCCTATGGCAACAAAAACAAGGTAGAAAAGAAAATATCCAATAGTAAAAGCCAGCGTATGCTGCTGATAGTAATAAATGAAATCATGCGACATAGCCTTGACTTGCTCAAAGGAAAGAAATCTTGACCCGAAAATAAAAGCTGCAATTATAACAACCGCTATTAATGCCAAAGCTGAGATTTTAATTGTACTGCCTTTAAACAATCATGCCTCCTTTTCAGGGCCTTGTCAAAACAGCCATAGTAAACAAAATAAAGCAGATGTCCAATACATTGTTGAGGCCTTAACGGGTCTTTTTTTTTAATAACTGCTCATAAAAACTCAAATAAAGGCGGTTATGAGTTGACATTATGAACTGGTCAGTATATGCTTTTTCAAAGATTTACGGAAAAAACGCTAATAAAGGATTATTTGTTTAATGATATCATATACCCTGCAAAGATATATCCTTCGAGAGCTGATGAGGGTTTTTTTGCTTGTAACCATCGCTTTTACACTGATCCTGAGCCTTGGCTCGGTTTTGAGACCCATTCAGGAGTATGGCGTAGGCCCGGGCCAGGTAGGTCATCTGCTTGGTTATTTTATTCCGATTACTCTTACTTTCGTGCTGCCTGTCTCTGCGATGATGGCTACAGCTTTGGTTTATGGGCGATTCGCATCAGATAATGAGCTTAACGCCTGCAGGGCCAGCGGAGTAAGCATGACTACCCTGCTTTATCCGGGGCTTTGCCTTGCCGTCACCGTCGCAATAGCTACATTGGTTCTTAGCTTTCATGTTGTCCCTGCTTTTGTCCACCGAGCGGAAAGGTCCATCAAAGCCAACGCCAAACAGATACTTTTCCGTAACATCCAGAGACGCGGCAAGTACACTTTACCCGACAGCAATATTGTTATATGGGCAGATCACGCAGACCCAAAGACAGAAGTGCTTTCCGGAGTGGTTCTTACAAAAAAGGACAGGGGCAAAGTTACTGAGCTTATCACAGCTGAAAACGCCAGGGTCCAGTTTCAAAAACAAAACGGTGAAAACAGTGTAACGGTTGTGGCAAGAGAGACTTACCAGATAGACAGCGATGGGAGCCAGTTTTATTCAAGTAAACTTGCGGTATCATCTGAGGTAAAGGATCTTCTTTCTGATAAAATTAAATTCCAGAAAATAGAACAGTTAAAACGCATACGTGCAAATCTTCTGAATTTCGGGCCTGTCAGGCAAAGAGCGGTGGTTTTCCGCTCTCAGCTTCTTACGGAAATACTCGCTGAGAAGATTCAGGAAGTCGTTAAAAGCAAGGAAGATAATTTCTATCGGCTTGTGGGTAGTGAAAAAACGCTTCTTTTTACGTCGGCAGGAGTAGAAATAGACAAAAAAGACGCTTATAAAATCAATCTTATTGGTCCGGTAAAAGTGCTTGAAGTTGATAACGCCCTTGGTCAGCTCATTCGCGTAAATGAAAGCAACGAAGGGTATATCAGCCTGGAAAAAGAGCAGATAGACAGTTCGCTTATAATGGTCCTGCGTAATGTAAACTGGGAAAGGAGAGATGGATTAAAAAGTGTCGCTCCGATATCGATGTGTTCATTTCCGGAACTTAAAATCCCTGAAAAGATTGAAAAAAAACTCTCTTCGGGTAATCTGCTTGAAATTGCCAGTGCCGCTGATGTTTTGCTGGAAAATAAGCCATCTGCAAAATTAAGAGCAGCTGGTAGAGAGCTAAACAGAAAAATCCGCAACACACTGAACGAAATAACAGCAGAGATTCATTCCAGACTGGTCTTTGGATTCGGGTGTATCGCGCTTATCCTTAACGCAATATGCCTTGGAATTAAATTCAAAGGCGGGCATTTGCTTTCAGCTTTCGGGGTAAGCTCTATTCCAGCAGCGGTTTTGATAGTCAGTATTCTAATGGGTACTAACCTTATCAGCAAGCATGACGCCAATATTCCCCAGGGCTTTGGGGTAAGTGTGATGTGGCTTACTGTCATCGCTTTATACGGTCTGTCAATCTGGCTTTACAGAAGCCTTACGCGAAATTAGCTTTCTCACTTCAAACCGCAAATAAGTTTCCACTGTAAATGGCTGCAGAGACGTTGTTAATATCAGAGCAGGTTTACCGCTAAGATGATATGGATAATTCGGAGAATTGGAATTTTATCTGCGTTTCTTCGTGCCGCTTCTTAGCTGTTTCAACAATTCCAAAGCTTCCTGAACAGCCTCATCAAGAACTTTCTGCTCTAATTGGGCCTTTGCCCGGTAGGGAGAAACTTTCTCCACAGAGCTTTCGGGCATTTTATGGATTTCCTTGTTTTGTATATGCTCTTTATCCACTGCAACTCCAGAAAGAAGCAAAAAAAGTGCGCATAAGCATCACAAAATTATTATTAAAACGTAAAAAACAACCGTCTCAAATCCTTTTTCGAACAGGCGCTGTTTTGATTTGCCTGAATATGCCTTGTGAATTGTATAGTATAAAAAGTATTATATATATAATTATATCAAAAATAAAAGGGTTGTCAAGAAATAGTATATTTTTATCTGAAAATAAACCAAACACTTGTTTTATAGCGACTTACATACTTTTTTCATCTTCTGACCAGCCGCTGTAAGGGTTTTGTGAAAGATATGCATTGTAATAACGTATATCATGGGTAACCTCCCGCCCGGCCCAGCAGGGAATCTCAAATTCCTGATCTTCAAAAGCCAGTTCCACCTCAGCCATGACCAAGCCCTCGTTACTGCCAGAGAAGACATCCACCTGCCAATCGTTACCTTTATAATTTACGATATATCTTGTTTTTTCAATTACTTGATTAACACACAATGTCTGAAGCATTATTCTGGCATCATCTGCAGGAATCTGATATTCAAACTCCGCTCTGGTTATGCCTTTAGCTGGGCCTTTTATTGTTAAATAAGCTGTCGATTCGACAGTCCTTACCCTTACGGTTATTCCCTGTTTTGCGACCAGATACCCCTGTAAATACTTTTTACCTGCAGCTTTGCTTTTCCACTGGTCATCTTTTACCAAAAATTTTCTTTCGATTTCCTCGGGCATAAGGAGATTTCTCAATATTGCGGATTATCGTAACTTTCCGGATCGACCTCGACAGATTCTATAATATTTTCAGCGAAAGGAAACATAAACTCGTCTTTTTTGTTTATCAGGGCCCTGCCAAAATCAAGCATTGTGCTGTTGCCCTTTTGTGTAATGCCCAAAGGTTTTATAATAACATTAGCTATCATGGCCTTTATACTGCTCCACAGACTGAAACCCTGTCCCTGGTCTTCCACCGCCCTTAGCTTTACTTCCATTAACGCTTTTTGGCCAGGCGGGGTTTTGGAAAATGTAAGAGTGTCAATTTTAATGACAATTTCTTCATGACGATTTTTATATTCATACTCACTGTTCACGGGTTTTACACTGAAAAGACCCGCTGTTACCGTAGTATCATTACCTTTGGTCGCAAAATCAATTGCTACTTTCTCAACAGTTATACCGCCATTGTTATCTTTGGAAGCGTATGCGGTAAAAGTCCCGGTGCCGGTCCCTTCAAAAGTAATATGATGAAGCAGATTCTCGAGAGTCTGTTTCTTTTCTCTTTCTTCCTTGTGAAGCTTGATAATGCCTGCAGGGTTGAAAACATTTGTATGAAAACCCTCACCTTGCATTGCAAAATCACAGATAACGATTACTTTGCTGCCTTTTTCTATTCGCTTATACGAAAGCAAAGAGGCCAACTGGCTATTGTTTACGGATGTAACCCTTTTTACCTTAACCGGCGCAATGAGAGGCACAAAATACATAAACGATGAGATAGGGTTATTTTCAAACCCTCCTGTGCCGTAACTTAAACTTATTACAGGACCGGTTTTTTTTTCTGCCTCTGCTTTTTGGTCTTTTGTACACGTTTTTTTACAACCTGATACATCTTTGCAGCTATAACAAAATGACAAATTAAAGCACAATACAACTAACAAAACTAATTTCTTTTTCAGCATATAATAAACCTTTGATAATTACCCCATGATGTCAAACATTATCAATAAAACAAACCGTTTAGCAAGTTTATTTCAAAATATAGACGATTTTGCCGATTGCTAAAAAAGACTTCAATTGTTTGGTTTTCAGTGTTTTTTGTTAAGTTTTGCCCGAATTGTGTCGATAATGAGGTGTTGACATTAAATGTCTTCTTCTGCTTAAGACCTATGGCGATCACATTATCGACCGCATTTATATATCAGGCGTCTGATTGTAATTGGCGCTTTAGAAAGAATATTAAGTTTCGAGGTAAAAATGTTTAACCTGGTTCATGAAAAGCAGAATACAATTAACAGGCTCAAATGCTTCACTCAAAGCCTTCCTACATTCCTTATTGAGACAAACGATGAAGGTCAGCTGACAATAACTTTTCTGGGCAGTTCAGAACTTAACTCGCTGCCGGTTGTCGTCCCCTGGCAGACTTCAATAGATTATCGTGCAGCCCTTCCCGAATCGGCACCAATTGATACACTGCCGGTTACATACTATTCCGACAAGCCGGTTACAAACGATACATGTCTTGTGATAAGAGAGGCTATGGACAAACCTGGAAGCTATTATGCTTCTGTAGCGGATAACTGTCTGAAAATAATGAACATAGCTGAAGAGTTGAAAGACGGAATAAACGCAAAACCGATGCATTATCAAAGCACACTTTTGTGTTGAAATTGCAAAGCTCTTAATTACTCCCCGGTTACCTGACTAATCTTTTCATCGAGGACATCAAGATATCTTTGATTGTCAGGCCATAGAATATCCGGATTATTGGATATGCCAGTATCAGCCATTTCCAGAAGTTTGCCCACCGAATCTTCTTTAATTGAATAATCATAAGTTCCAAGCCCAAGTTTTTTCACATAATGGGCATTGAGCACTTGTTCATACTGTCCTTTAAGCGGCAAAAGAAGCATTTTCTTTCTAAAATAAAGACATTCACTTATCATGGAAAATCCCGCGGTACCAATAACCGCTCTTGCCGAGGACAGATCATCAAGAAAACCCTCTGTCGAGGTTTTGTGAAAATGGCAATTTTGCTCGTCAAACTTCTCGTCAAGTCCGTAAATATTGAAATTAACCTGTGGAAATTTAGAAAAGACCTCAATCATTTTCTGTTTAAGAGTCGGATCTGTGGTATAAACCACTATTGCATCACCTTTTTGAGGTGATCTTTGAGCAACCTCATTTCGAATGACCGGGCCAACAAGCACGGACTTGCTGGATTTGACCGGAGCATTAAAAAAATTGATAATTATGTGGTGCATCCTGCCTGGATAATAACTTCTGGTCACAAGATTGGCTGAAAACCTCGAAAAGAAACTTTTTTCCACATCGTCAAGATACAGACTGGTTAGCGTGTTTTGATGGTCTATTGTAATACATGGAACTCTGTGCCGAAATGACCACCAGGCTAAAAAAGGCTCATAGTCGCTTATTACAAGCTCCGGAGCAAAAGGCTTAACAATATTTTTGTATAGGTTGTGATTTCTAAACGTACCTGCAGGAAACTTCTTCAGATTTTCGACAATCGTTCCCAGCGTAGAAAGCTTACCATGCGAATATGAAAGGGACAAACCGGTTATTTCACTGACCCTGTCGCCGAAGTACTGCTTAAGATAACTATAGGACTTCATAGAGGCAGCGAATATAACATCATGGCCATTATCGAGAAGGTGCCGGCCTGAAAGATGACTTCTGCTGCTGTGGCCAAAACCCTGACCGGCAACTGCGTAAACTATTTTTGCCATAAACAGACTCCAATTAGATCATAGATGTGGACATGATACATCGTAAGGAGTTATAAGGCAAGCGGCAAATTAATCAAGTCTAAAGGCAGCAAACAAGCAGTTAAGCGCTAAATAAGGTATGTAATTTTTTCCCTGCCTTTATCTGTCCAGTTGCAAATTTCAATCTGGCAATCGGGGCTTACCCTCAAAAAATTATTTGTTTTCCCAGTCCACGAACCACTGTTGAAGTACCAGATATCATGTGAACCTGGCTGATGGGTATGACCAACTATTGCCATGTCGTAAAGGCCCTGTGTAAGGTCTTTATAATATCTTTCAAGCATTTTACGAGTACGCAGCGGCTTTTTAATACGGGCAAGATTGTCATTTGACATTGCATAATATTCACGCATTGTACGGTCAACTTTACGGAAAAGACTGTTCCAGCATTTCAGGACATTTTCACCTATTTCACACATTATATCGCAGATGATATCCCTGTGAACAACACATATTTCCCCGTGAAAGTCAATGAAACTGCTTATCGTACCAAGTAATTTGCTCCAGTTATTAAACTGACGGGGTATAAAAGGGTCGACTTCGTGGCCGTGCATGAATTTTACCTTACTGCCGTTTATCGTCCGAACTGTCTGCTTTTGAACATTACCAAAAAAAGGGTGCATAAGAACGTTTTCCCTGGAAACCTGCATATCGTGATTTCCCGGAAGATAAACAGCTCCCATCTGCTCAAAACGGTCGAGAAGCTTATATCTTCGATCTACGACATTATCTAATTTATATTGCCAAAGTTCGAAAAGATCGCCTGCGATTATCAGCTCACCATTATTTTTCTCAACATGGTCAAGAAAAGAATTGAGACAATCTTCCCGGCTTCGAACATTAAAATTATCCCCTCTGGAACCGTCACCCATGTGCAAATCACTAATTACATATATACTTTGACTGCTAATAGTAATTCTCCGAATTAATTTTTCATCAAACCTTTGCCTTATGTTTAGTCCAATAAATAAAACCTTACCAATACTGTATTTATCGGCAAAAATTGTTAAGATAAAGTTTACGCAGGATTAATTTTGTATTAGAACAGTCTTTTATTTTTGTTAGATTAGGAAAATATGTGCAAACCGGACACAAAAAACACTGGCAAAAACCCAAAAAAAGCATTTTATACTTGTTTTGTCTTTATTCCTGACGTTCGATAAATATTCTGTTTTTGGCATTGATATTAAGTTTTTTTAAATAAAAAATTCATTCTTGACAAGACCACTTGCCGATAGTTAAATTAGGTTGTCAAGGAAAACTGGGCAATGTTGCCGAGCTAAAATTACTTCAAAAAAGACAAGGATGTAAAAATGAAGGATTTATTTACTACAGGAGAAGCGGCGGACATTTGTAATGTAAGCCAGCAGACAATTATCAGGTGTTTTGACGCAGGAAGACTTAATGGTTTCAGGATCCCGGGCTCTCGTTTCAGACGAATACCAAGGGAAAGTCTTGTAAAATTCATGAAGGACAACAGTATTCCCCTCAATAACATCTCAACTGGTAAAAAGAAGGTTTTGATTGTTGATGATGACACTGAAATCCTCGAGCTTATGGTCGATGTTCTTGTCAGAGACGGAAGGTTCGACGTAAAAACAGCCTCCAGCGGATATGACGCAGGCATACTTACTCAGCAGTTCAGGCCAGACCTTATTATCCTTGATTATATGCTGCCGGACGTAAACGGAAACGTGGTATGCCATACTATCAAGAAAAACCCTGATTTTGCCAATACCAAGATTATCATAGTAAGCGGCGTAGTCAATCAGGATGAGATAAAGGATCTTCGAGGAGCAGGTGCTGAGGATTTCGTTAAGAAACCTTTTAATATCTCCGAACTTGTAGACAAGATCTCAAACGCACTTGAAATGAATTAATATGTAAATTAAGTTTTGTACCCCGGGATTTTTGATGGCCTATTCTTTAAATAAAACAAAATCAGCGCGCCATATTGAACAGATAATCAGGCGTTTAAACAGCCTTTCCACACTGCCCCAGACTGCTGCAGAGCTGATTGAGCTTCTCAGCAGTCAGCAGATAGATAATAATTTACTGACAGCTGTCATTGAATCTGATGCTGCACTGACAGCTAAGATTCTTTCTATCGGCAGCGAACTGAACATTCAAACAGATCCAAAAAAATCGGTTATAAGAACTATAATTGAACAGGCAAGCCCGGAGACCCTTAAATCTGAGCTGCTTTCAGTAAGTATAATAAAAGCTTACAAACCTTTACCCAACCATGACAGTGAAAGACTCGTTCCAAGGCATCAGCTGGCCCTTTATAATCTTGCAGCTGCATGTGCCTGCGAGCATCTGACCGCTGAAATACTTGGTGCACAACATAGAGAAAAGGGATATTGTGCAGGACTTGTGCACGACATAGGAAAGCTGGCGATTGACCAGGTAATGCCCAAAAGTTTTGAAAAAATGGCAGCAATGTCTAAAAGCACTGCAAAGTCACTGCTTGAGATAGAAAGACAAGAGCTTGGCATAGATCATTGTCTGCTCGGTAAAAGACTTGCCGAAAAATGGAACCTGCCTCGGGAAATGGTCCTGGCGGTATGGTTAAACGGCACCAATTCCGAGATACTTTTTGAGCAGGACCCACAGGCGGGAATTGCAAAAATAGTTCACCTGGGTTCTCTAATGGCACGAAAGGCAGGCATTGGCGATTGCGGAAGCTATGAACCTTTACCAGCTATTGAACCGTTGGCTGATTCTCTCGGCGTTGAGAGGCAAAAAATTGAAAAGATCATGGAAGACCTTGAGGATATGGTTCAACAAAAAGCTGAACTGGCAGGCCTTGCAGAAACGGCAGGCCCAAAGGCATATCCGGATATTATTCACACCAGCTGTACCAAACTGATCAACAGCAATACAAAACTTAATATTGACAATAAGAAGCTTAATGCAGAGGCACTGAATGGAAGGATAAGTTCGGATTTTTTGAGCAAAATACATCCCAACATGACCGCAAGCGAACTTGGGGAAAAATTCGGCATTGCCTTGAAGAAGCACCTTTCTGTCGAAAAGCTTTGTTTGTGTATAACTAATGAACATGACGAAAATATTACTGAAACCGTATTAATAGATGAAACCGGCAAGTCAGATACGGATACAATACAAATTCCGGAGGGAACTGGTTTTTCAGACTTATTTGATGAACCTGTTTCAAAATGGCACCGAACCGATAAAATGGGATGGTTTTTTGAACAAATTCAGATATCTTTCAATCATTCACATACGTGTGTTTTGCCGCTGGATATTAATGGCTCAATCAAAGGGGCTCTTGTGTTACAGGCGCCCGATATTGAAAAACAATACTTAGTTTGCGACCTTGAGGCTATACTTCGAATATTGACCAGGGTACTCAATTTCGCAGGCATCTCGCGGGCAAATGCCGACCTCTCGGAAAAATTCGCCATGGCTGTTTCCTCTCTTGAAATAACCAGCAAAGAGCTTGCCAACTCCGCTTCTTTCGAAGCTGTTGCCGAAATCGCCGCAGGTGCCGCACATGAACTTAATAATCCGCTCTCAATCATTTCAGGAAGGGTACAGCTGCTTAAGGAAACTGCCCAAGACCAGGCCAGGATAAACGACCTGGAGCAAATTCGGCAAAAAGCTCAGGATATCTCTGACATAATTACAGACCTCATGAAATTTGCAAGGCCTCAAAATCCCAACAAACAGCAGGTATCAACCGCAGTTCTGATAGATGAAGCGCTCGGCAAATTAAGACAGACAGGACTTGACACGCAAAAAATCACTGTCAAGGATGATTCGATGGAAAACGTAATGGTCGACCGTAACCAGATCATCACCGCAATATCGAACGTACTGAAAAATGCTGTCGAGGCAGTTGAATTGAACGGAACCGCTATAAGTGTAACAGAAACAAGCTTAGCCGACTCAAGGCAGGCCCAGATAACTATAAGCGACGATGCTGAGGGTATGGACGAAAAAGTCCTTGTCAACGCAACAATGCCGTTTTACTCATCAAAATCGGCCGGTAGAAAAAGAGGGATGGGCCTTGCCATAGCAAGAAGATTCATCGAAATTAATGGCGGATCATTATCGATGCAAAGCTCACCGGCTGCAGGAACTAAAGTCGTCATAAAACTGCCTGTCTGAGTTTTTGACATTATCTAAAATACATCTTAAGGACGATAAGTTTTTCTAAATTTCTGACCTCAATATCTTCTGGCAATACTGACCTGCCGGTATTTATCGGAACAACTGCATCTTAAATTTACAGGACTTTTAAATTTATAAATACGTTTGTTTAATGTTAAAGCCGAACCCGTTCAAAACCGATTAAAAGAGTGGAGTTAAATACGTACTCTCTTTATTTGAAAGGTATATAGTTGACCCAGAAAAAGAACTCAAGAGCAAGGGACACGATAAGCAAACTTAATAAAGTTCGTCATGCCCAGGCAAAACAAATAGATATACTGTGTAATGACATGGTTTCAGCACATTCGGATTTTGTAAACCAATTGCAGAGCCTTAATTTTACAAACAGTTTTTTCGAATCGCTTTTAGGCCTCAATGACGCAAACTCAATACTGGAAAACACAGTAAGCACGATTGCAAATTTACTGAATAACAGTAATATTGCCATCTGGCTTAAAAAAGATGAAAAGTTTGAGGTGCACCTGCAGGATCAAAACAATACACCTAACCCGGACAAGGATAAAATCGAAAATTGTTTTACTCCGGAAATATGCAAAAAAATATGTGAGTCTAACAGTATCTGTTCTGAGGACATTCTAATTGAAATGGGATTTAAGATTGATCAGGATTTCTTAAACAACACCACTTTCGCAGCAGCGCCGGTGGGCAAAATGGGAGCTTCAGCAGGATTCATCCTGGCCTATCGTAATTCGGAAAATCTTTTCAAAAAAGATGAGCTTAAGCGTCTTGGGTCAGTATGTCCAGGCCTTTCCAAAGCCCTTAGCCCATTTGTGCCCAACACAACAGAAACAGCAGTGCCGACAACCGGTGATGATAACAGTATTTGATATCCTTCAAATTTTATCCGAAGATAGAACCTGTTAAAGGCCAAAAAACAGGTTCCAGATACCTTATTAGCCATACTGAAAAAGATAACAAATAACTGCTTCTGCAATAACAGTTATCATTACTAATAAAAAAACCGGTCTAACAGAAAATTAGACCGGCTATCAAAATTCAGTTCAGTGCATAAC
>CAZAYB010000006.1:8070-29789 GCA_964489215.1 uncultured Pirellulales bacterium | reverse complement strand
GGCGGCGTAGCCAAGCGGCCTAAGGCGACGGTTTGCAAAACCGTTATTCGTGGGTTCGAATCCCACCGCCGCCTTTATTGACATTAACCAACTGACATCTGCAATCCAAAACACGTTAATGCCAATAAATCCTGTTAACTCTACCTCTGACGAAAATATTTATTTGAAGGTTTTTGAGAGTTTCCATAAATCCTTTTAGGATCATTACCAGGATTTTCAGCTATCAGTATACTGCCGGTCGCATCCTTATATATGCCCCCGTACCCGGAAGATTTAACTTTGCCCAAATCAACTGGCAATACCTTTTCCGAAGAAACACTTGAAAAGTCTATTTCAAACGAACCTTCTGTATTGGAAGGAATATAATTTGTGTTCCAGCCGTCGCCAAAATAAAATTTGCAATCTGGCCTTATCACCGGATTTAAATAATATCTTTTCTTTTTGCCCCCCAATGACACCGCCGTTGAATCCCTGCCGAACACAACATCAAGAAAAGTCCATTCATTCTTTTGGATTTCCCCGATTTCCTGCCACCCATAACCGCAGTAAATATACAGTTTGTCAGGCCTGTCCCCGGGAATACCAATTTTAACAGGATCAAGCCCTGAACCGAACGAACACAAAACGGTATGTCCGAACATCTGGGCGTTATTAACCTTAAACTTAAATTTAACATTAAGCCCCTCGCCCTTGCTGAAGTTCACATTTTTCAAAGGATAATACTGTTCTTTGCGTTTATCTGTAAATGTACAAATCTCACTGCCGGGGTTCATTTCTTCATTTTTACAATTTCGAGAAACATCTTTTTGCCCCCCTGCTGTATCAGCTAAAACCAATCTGTCACAGGCATCCCTTAAAACGGGACCATATTGCTTTGAATTTAATTCTTCTAAAGCCTGCCCCTCAACCACCTCAGTCATAATGGAATTGATATCTACATAATAATGGCTGTATTTATTGCTCAGAATCTCATCAATTTCGTACCCGTCTCCAAAATAAAGCCTCATATTAGGATTAAAAACGGGATTCATAAATATCTTTTCTGCGTGACTGTCAATTTTTACACTAAATGCCCTGTATCCGAAAATAATCTCAAGACTGTGCCACTGGTTCAATTCAAATTCACCAGCCTCCTCCCAGCCGTCCCTGGCCTGAACTGATAATACATTACCATTCTCTCCGCAAATACCTATCCGTATTGGAACTCTGTCGCCTAAAGAGCAAAAAACATTATTGCCTCTTGATTGTAATTTAGTAACTTTGATATCAAAGCTGAATTTAAGCGATTCCCCTTTTGAAAAAACACATTCATCAATTTCAACACCTGCTGTCCCCCGATCTTTAAACTCTATTACCTCCCTGCCGTCAGCTTTTTTCAAACTCGGCCGCGTATAAACATAATCTTTATTCATACGTATTGAGCGATCACCCCCGATAATTAAATAATCCTTATCACGCGGCCAGATATAATATTTATCTGGATCAGGAGCCGGATCTACAACCGCCCCTTCAATACTTCTCGGCTGAAACGCAGGATAAGGATCCCCTACCGTATAAGCGGCATATATTTTACCTTCATGCTCAATCCCCTGAGGATATGAACAAGTTCCTGTTTTCGAATCAAGAAACGTAGGCTTAAAAGCCCTTGAAGCGACAAAATCATCTTTGCCAGTCCTGCTGAAATACAAAGCTCCATTCTGTCTTGTTATATAATTTTTGCTTGGACTGTACAAATCGTGCCGAAACATGCACCAGCGGTTTTCAGAAAGCCTGATTACTGAATGCCTGTCATGAGCCGTCTCTATCCTGCTGTATTGACCGTCATAATCAAAAAGCAAAGGCTCTCCCTTTTTACTGCCGATCCCCTCTGAGGTCAGCATTCGCTCTGTAGGCCCGGGCGGACATGCAAGTTCAATATTCCTGAAAAGCATTCTCAGTTTGCCGTCATTTTGCTCATGAACCATTGCCTCCCACGATGCCGCTGGATTTTCAGGAACATTTACAACATTTGCAGTTTCCCAACTCACTCCTTCATCATCAGTATAAATAGCACCTACCCATTTAGGTTTCCTGATCCTTCCTTCCGGAGCTGGAAGAAACGTACCCCCTGCCCATATACCAGGAACGATAACCCTCCCGCTTTTACACAAATAAGGATTCTGCCCTACCCACATCGTAGGTTTCTCGCCGTACAAATCCGACAGCCTGCAAATTTTCTTATGTACCCACTTAGCGCCGTTTCTTTTCGAAAGCTTACTGAAATACGTACCGTAATATTCATATTTACCCGAAGCCCTGAACCATAGACACCAAAGCTCTTTACCTTTATAATTCATAAGATTAGGCTGCCAGTCGATACCTTCATAATCTATGAATGGGTTCTCGCTGTAAGCTGGATCCGTTATACGAATCGGCAGCGACCAGTTCAGAAAATCCGTACTTGTAGACATAGCAAGTTCCTGGCCCGGCTTACCTTCTGTACTGGTCCTGCGATTACCGTTCCATATAGCGTAAAATTTACCATTAAACCATGCCAGTGAAGCGCAATGATTATAAGCAAGACTTTTACCGTTTTCTGCGCCCCTGTAAATAATATGCTGACTGACTTTTGGATTGTATAATTCATAATTCCTGCGTTTAGTACCCCCCAAACTGTCCTGGAACACCACCGCCAAAATTAAAATAAAAGTCAGCTTTAATAATTGCTTTTGATAACCCGACAGAAAATTTTCGGATTCTGACAAGAATTTGCATTCCAATGACATAGCTTTAATCCCTTTAATAAACCGCTTCAATTATTTTTCCAGTAACAGTGTAACAATTTTCTGAGGTGCTATTTCGGTTTCAATCATGTTATCCTTTGAAACTTCCAATTCTGCAAAAGGTTCCTCATTAAGATTCGTAACAAATATTTTTGAAGGCTTAAATTTACTGAAATTCACTTTAGCCTTTTGCACTGAATCATCAGAATTGAACAAACGCAAAACAAAACCATCTCCATTAGCAGACTTTTTAAGACATATAAGCTGAACTCTTTCAGGCATAATCTTCATAAAACAATCTTCAGTCGCAAAAACCTGACCTTTATCATCATTCAAGACCTGAAAAAATGTCGGAGGATTGTTAAATGTTTCGGTAATTTTATATACATCTGAATCACTGATATCACCTTTCCACGGATAAACCAGGTATTCGTAATCAAACTCACCAAAGCATTGTGAACCCGTCTGTTCAGGGGCCGTAAGAGCACAGCGAAACTCAGAACATATCTTTATCGGCACTGAACGCAGCAGCGTTACATAAATCTCCCTTGAGAAATTGTCAGATATTTCATATTCGGTTAAGCCTTTGTTAATAACTGCAAATCCCTGCTCACCGTCTTCCAATGCAATAAATCCCTGCATCGGCAAAGTATTCATGTGGGCGTCACGCTTGCCGTCTTCATCAAAACTTCTGACCACCGGCCGCTTATCGATACCAAAATGTCCTTGCCCAAGAGAATATTCAGATTCCAGCTCGGTGCGAAAACACACACGCACCCTGTGATCTTCAGCTTTGTTATTGATTCTTGTCCGGACCCTTACAAAAGGTTCATTTTTGTAAAGTGTCAATGTTGATTTTATCTCGAGCGGAACTTTTTCACCGCTCCTGCAGCGATTATGCTCGTCATAACACGACGGTATATCCAGCTGCTGCCTGCATTCAAATGACGTAACAATCGGACCGTCCTCCACAAGAGCCGTTTCAACAGCACACTTGCCAAGCGTAGTAATTGTTTTATTATGCGATGGCTCTATTCTTTGCCAGTAATTGCCTCCCTCGCCTGAATCTTCAAATATATTCAGATTCCTGTAAATCTTGCCGGTCAACTTGAACTGCATATCAAAACTGCCGTCACTGTTGATAATTACTCGAAGATGTTCATTTTCCATTGTATTGGATGCTGTCAATTGTGACCCGAAATCATATTCAACTGGCCAGAAATGTGCCTTTCGATTTTCCTGTTGTTTGCGTTTGAAATGGATAACCTTATATCCCATAGGCTCAATAACACCCGTCTGCACATAAACTCGATGGCGAATTGTTTCAAAAGGCAATGCCCTGCTGTTGTAAACGCTCACCGGAACTGTCTGCTCCCAGTGCTCAACATGCTGAATAGGCAATTTACTATTCTTCCCGTCAAATGCGCAAAGATATTGACTGCCCCAGTCAATCGGAGTATCGATCAGAACCTCTTCAATCTTATCCGCCTCATAAAATGAAGGATTGAATATCACTGCAGGTATATCTTCGCTGCTGAGTCCGGACAAATCTATCCTTTTTATAATCTCAAATGCAAGCTCATCAAACACTGCGTTGCTAATCTCAATAACCTGCGAAAGTCTGAAACTCACATCATTTGCTGTTTTATCAAGAGTAACCCCATTGATAGCGTCATGAGACTGAGACTTCAGAAGATATTCCCATGCCTTTTCAATCATCCCGCTGGCAGGTGCGATCCCCATCATTTCCGCAAGAACGCTCATAGGTTCTGCCTTACTGATTAGCAAGGTCTGGGCTTTTCTGTTAAGCATCTTTAAGTTAATGCGTGTTGCAAGTGCATTCGCAGAACATGAAGGCGAAGGGCCGTCACGAAGCTCACCGGTAACCAAAGGCAGACCCTCAGGATCCAGACTTTCCTTCACTGCCTTAACATAGTCTTCAAGGCTTGAGTGCTTAAATTCAAAATCGTCACAGCTTTCATTCAATTTTGCGATTACTTTGGAAAGATCTTGCGTCGGCCCGGTATAATCACAGCCGTCACCGGCAAAACGATGATTTTTTACAGTCGTCTCTTCCGTGGTAGCTATAACATTTCTGATACATTCCTCAACCATATCAAAATTATAACTGACCCGGGGAACATATTGATGCTCCTGACGACAATCATCCCAGTCACATTTATGCACAAAAAGACCCTTGCCGGGCCATTCAAAACCCCACTCCTCAGATTTATAATTTTTATTATACATCATCGGCAAAATAACATCGAAATAAAAGTTTGCCCTGCCCCCCGCACCTAATCTGGTAGATAAAATTTCTGTCCCGTCTGGACTTTGCCATTTAAACTCACTAAAAGGTGCCCGAACCTTGCCGACATGCTTGCCGATCACTGAAAAATCCATTCCAAAACCCTTGTAAAGCTGCGGCAAATGTGCGCTCTGCCCCCAGCCAAACGAAGTATACCCAACCTTCAGGCTCTTACCAAACTCAGCAGATTTCCTGATACCCCACAAAAGATTGCGAATCAGAGACTCTCCGCAAACTGGATACTCATCAGGCAAATTATACCAGGGCCCAATATTCAAACGCCCGTCCTTAACCAGCCTCTTTATCAAATCTCTTTTCTCTGGCCTTTGCTCAAGATAATCCTCTACAGCTATAACCTGTCCGTCCAGCAAAAAAGCCCTGTAATCATCATCATTTTCAAACCGCAAAAGCAAAGCATCCATCATCTTAAGCAATCGAATCCTTGATGACCAAAGCCCGGCTCTCCACTCACGGTCCCAATGCGTATGAGAAACTACATGCACTGTATTTTTAGACACTAATCTCCCCTTAATTTTACAGAATTATAATTGCCGACTGCCTCTGATGTCAAAATGGCACGGTCATAAATCCTTAAGGATTTAATCTTGACTGAAGAATCTGACCCAAAATCTACCTTGCCCCTGTGACCTATATTTCCCAGCTCATGAGAAAAACGGGACCAGCCGTACTTTCGATGCGTACCCCCATCACAAAGAATCCCATCAACAGCAACAGCTATGATATCTGCCATGCCGTCAACGATAAATGTCACATGATGACTTTGACCTTCCCTGATCAGACCCGGGTCAGTTGACCACAATTGCGTCGGATGGATACCGTCATTGAGATTAAGCACAATATCATTTTCTGAGCCGGTTTTTATCCAGAAACCCTTACCCTCTGAATCTCTGAAATCCACAACAAACATGTCTTCATTCATCTTCTCGAGCCTGAACTCAGTATCAACGGTAAAACCGCCATCAAGCAGATTGACATCTAAATTCAGACTTGATTGACTGCCCCCCGTTTGTTCCCTATAGTCAAAGACCAGCCCTTTGCGGGTAAAACTGCTGTTAAAGTGCTGATTCCACAGAGCATTCAAAATCAAAGGATCGATATCATGAATCCTCGCCGTGATTTTCTGAGTTTCCGTAATCCAGTATTTACCCCCTTCTTCAATCAGATCAGGATAGCTCATACCAATATTGTGCCTGAAATCGAAACCGTAAAGAACAAGCTCAGGCTGCGACCAGTGCATCAGCCCGTTTTCATCAAGCACACCCCCGCTAAGCCAGACAAAATCACGATTCTTATTCCTTGCCTCAACATCCCGCCCATCATGATTATGATACCACAAAAGATAATTACCGTTTTCACACCGAAACACCCGCGGACAGGCCCTGGGGTTCTTAATACGGTTGCTCCCTCCGGGCTGATAGGTAGCATGACAAGGAACCGTCCAGGTTTTACCGCCGTCTCGGCTGTAAGAATGGCCCGCATAACCGTCAAGAGTCCTGAAAACACAGTATATATCATCACCGCCGATTGGAACTATATTATGCTCCTCCTGAAGGTGGCTAAGATCGTCATTATGTATACCCTCACCCCCTTCAGGATACATCTGCCATCTTAAATTATCTGCGTTTTGCTCATACAGAATATTATCACTGCGGAAAAAGAAACCTTCACCGCGCCTGTCGGGACCTCCGTATTTCGTCCATGATATATACAAAGCATTATCGATTATCTCTGGTTCATCGATACTCCAGGAACCAACAGAATTAAATTTTTTATCAAGATCAAGCTCGGGTATCGGCATCAAATATCTTTTTGACCAGCTGTACCCTTTATCATCAGAATATTTATAACAGAAATCAACACCTCTGCCGCTTTCTTTAACAAGATTATAAAAACAGTAAACCCGTCCTGATGATATAGTAAATAATGTTGCCCATGAAGGCCTCCGATGCTCGCTCGGAGGCTCGATAGCCGGTACTGCCGTCGTCCAGGT
Organism: uncultured Pirellulales bacterium; assembly: GCA_964489215.1. GTDB lineage: Bacteria > Planctomycetota > Phycisphaerae > Sedimentisphaerales > Anaerohalosphaeraceae > CAZAYB01. The sequence goes on along the minus strand of CAZAYB010000006.1, from coordinate 22,708 downwards.
CCTGCCTTTATCAAAGGACCGGGTAAGAACAAGATGTCTGTCTCGGCTCGCTTCTATGTCCGGACTCGTCGTTATCACGCAAAGCCATGAACCGTCTGACAAAGTCGTCACATAAGGCTGGTCTGAGTATCCGCTTTCATAAATAAAAGTCCCGTTCCTCACATAACGCCAATCCGACCTTACATTATAACGAATATTTAAATAACGCTTCGTCTGTTCAATATCAGATAAACAAAGCTCAGAACTGTAAACAAGTGCCTCGGTCAATCCTATTGGCAGTTCACCTGCTGAATAAATACGGATTTTATTATCTGCCGTTTTTTCCAGTTTAATCTCTGCAATCTTTGCACTCTTGCCAACCTGGCCCGAGTCAAAACTCACAACCTTGAATTCAGGCAATAATTCTGTACCGAGTGGATAATAATAACCAACAAGAATTGTCTTTACTTTTTCAGGAGCAATCAAAAATTCAAAATAATCAACTGGCCTTAAATAAAAAGCCTCCCTGCCGTGCACCGCATCATCAACAAGAGGAACATCTCTGAACTGTGAACCCATTTGCAAAATCTCTGTCGAACTGCCCGAATTATCCTTAAGCCGATCACAAATATCTTTACCTTCACTTTCAGCTTTCAGCCATCCGCAAAGCCCGTTCATTGAGGGACTTTCCTTTGAGGAAATACCGTATTTAGAAGACAGATATTGCCGAACCCTGAAACGCTCCGCTTCTTCCAGAGCTTTGCAATAAACTATAACCTCAGAAATCATACCTTTATATCGGCGTTCTGTAGAATCAGGTCCTTTCCAGCCGCCCAGAAGATAACCCCTGTGAAAAGGCAATGGCCCTTTCGTGTGCCTGTTCAAAATACCATGAGCTTTCCTGAACCCGTTACGGTAAAAATAGGCATCAGATTCATATTTGTAAAACATCAGAATCTCAAATTCTCCGCTTGCCTTGCGGGTCAGCTTGAAATTATCCCAGTACTCACCATCACTAAGCACTGCTGAAAGACCAGGCTCCTCAGCCTTCTTATATCCAATCCCGTAACCGTCGGTAACTTTCTGATATGGATCATTATCCGCAAGGATCAAAGGCCGGTAAATCGACCCCCCTTTAGTCTGCTCAATATCCTGACAAACTATAAATACAGTTGTATCTCTCGGTATTTTCAGCCCGGGAATTTCCAGAAATGTATTTGCGCCATCAAAATAAACCGCACGCTTACCGTTAATTGCGCCTTCCTTTAATACAGGCTGATTTTTCACTTGCTTTTGAAAGGCGTTATTATCTGACCCGCTCAAATCCTTCCACGTAAAAACCCTGCCCTCCGCCGATGTCTCAACCCCCCTGCCCGCATCAAGCCATAAAACAAGATCATCCTCAGGAACCTCGCCCCCGAAAACTGATTGACAGCAAAAGAAAACTGCAAATATAAAAAAAACCCTTCTGTAATTCATAATAATTTTCTCCGGTTTATGCATTAATACCAATACCTTCATTCGATGGTTTCTGTGTCTGTACTGGCTTACCAACAGGCGGAAGATTCTTGTACCAGAAGATATAAAGCCCCACAGAACTTACCGCCAATAGACCAGCCGAAACCCAGAAATTACGCCATTCATGAAGAACCGCCTGAACTGGCACCCAATAAATCAGAAATTGCCACGGTACCGCAAAAAACAATGCTATTATATCATTCCTGTGCTCTTTCCTTGTCGCCTTCCTCAGCTCTGAATCAAGCTCGCTCTCAAGAGGTTTCCATAAACCAAAAGGCCTTGTGGTTTTATAGAAATGATTCAGTACCTCTCTCGGAACAGGTTTGGTCAGATAAGTAATAATAACCGCAACAACAAAACTTACACCTACCACAAGTGGAAACCTGTGCCAGACTGGCATACCAGGAGCTGAAAGTCTCTGAACTACCGCTGCCGTCAAACCCGCAAAAACACCCCCGGCATAACCAAGACCGTTAAATCGCCACCAGTACCACCGAAGAAGACCTGGCAAAGCTATACCCCCCCCGATACCAACCATTATCCAGTCCCAGATATCATTTATACTGCGTGTTGAATAACCAAGTATAAAACCCGCAATCACAACAACAATACAGGTAATATGTGATACACGAACAAGCTGCTTGTTGGTCGCGTCTTTCCTTATATGACGCTGATATATATCACGAACAAAATATGCCGCCGACATATTAACTGTTGAATCAAACGTTGACATCGCTGCAGCTATCAAAGCTACTAAAATAAGACCCTTAAGACCAGCCGGAATTACATGTTTTATTACGGCAGGCAAAATCTGTTCAGAATTTACTATCCCGTGATAATTAACTAAATGAAGCTTTTCTCGCCAGTTATCACCAAGCAGCTCCGAAAGCTCAGGTCCAAGAGTAGCCGAAACTTCACCTGGTGCCCGCTGAACCTGCGATATAGCCTGACCCCAGTTATGCTCCTGAACTTCAGGCATCTGATGTTTGATTATTTCCGATGCCTGACCTATCGCTCCCATATCCGGAAACATATCACGAACTAAAAACATACCAAGAACAACAAAACCGATTATCATCGGCCAGCGAATTGCTGAAGAGATAAGCCATACAAAAGTCTGAGTACCGCATTCACGCTCATTTCGTGCTCCAAAATAGTTCGGCCTGCCCCCAGACTTACTCATACCTACAAATACAACCAGAACAAAGTAAAAGAAAACCGCAAAAGCAAGCTTCTCAAAACTACCGTAACCGGCCGGCATCTCCGCAGATAAAGGAAGACTAGTACTGAACCAATCTGAATTGTATGTAACTGTCGATGCAAGACTTTCAAAATCGGCCGCGTTATCAATCTTCAAAAACGCTGTAATCGCTATAAAAAGCATTGCACAGATAATAAAACCTGCCTGAAAAAGGTCTGTATAAACAACTCCGTAAAATCCTGAAACTACCGTATAAACAGTTGCGATAATTATCATTAAACCCGCACATACAACTGGAGACCAGGGCAAAAACATCGAAAGGAACATCCCGGCTCCTTTCACAAAATAAGCCAGCATACCTACTGTGCTCACAAGCAATGCAGATGCCTGAATAAACCTCGCCGCTTCTCCTCCAAAGTTAGAACCAAAACGATATTCCATCCATTCTGCAACTGTCATACAACCGCTTCTTCTGTTCCATTTGCCCATAAATACCATCGCAAAAGCCATTAAGATGGCAAGTCCACCTCTAACTTCAATATACATCCCTCTCAAACCGAACAAAAACAGCATCGATACCAGTATCATAGTACCGGTCATATCCAGCTGGCTGGCCATCCCCGAAACACCAAGTGCCCACCACGGAAGTTTATTGCCGCCAAGAAAATAATCCTGAAGACTTGATGAGGCCTTCTTCTGAAGATAAAAACCAAGACCTACAATTCCGCACAGATAAACTCCCATTATTACGTAATCAATTGCGTTGAACATATACTCTCCTATAACTTTTTAAGTCACTCTTTTGGCACCAGCTGAAGATAATCAAAACCTCCTGAATATGGACTCAATGCCTTACTATTGCCCCCCGCCGCCTCCAACGTAAGCTTATGAACACCTTTTGACAATTCTTTCGTTCCGAGATTGATTGAACCCGAAGGCATCCATGACCACTCATAAAGGTCAACACCTTCTTTAATAAGCTCACCATCCCAGTAAACATTCAAAGTAGGCCCCGAACGGTTCATACTAAAACCTGCAAACATCTCATAAACACAGCTCTCTCTTACCGGTATCTCAAAACTTATCTCATAACCCTTCCGGACATTGCTCCAGACAAGATGTTTATTTTCACTCCATCGGCCCCACCACCTTGATGTATCTCGCACACCGCTGCCGCCGCCTGTACGCGAAATAATCTTCATTTTCTCCGCTTCAATCGCATTTTCAAATGAAATAAAATCTGGCTCATAATCTGCAATTCTTTCTTCATAACTGATAAAATCTGGCAAAGGATCACTCGGAACTGGCTCATACCAGAAAGTGGTCGCGTTCCAGTCATCCTGCCTCTCATAATAACCCTTACGGTTACCTATCTGTTGAATAGTCGCTCGAACATCCTCCTTCCAGTAAATTGGATCAACATCGTGCCAGCGGTATATTGTAACCAGCCCCCTTTCGTTAAGGGCAGTACCTGCCCGCAAATATGCCTTATCCTGAATACCGTAACTTTGCCCGATATAGTCTTCTGTTCCCGTCCCGACAATTGTCGGAAATTCTTCATCTCCGTCAAGATAAACCTTAAATTCACCTTCACCCCACCAGTGCGGACCAAGAAGACGAATTCCGATTAAGGTACCAAGATACCTCCCTGTTCCCATCCTCCGAGGAAGTATGGTAAAATCCTTCTTTTTTGTTGTTGGGTTTTCTCGGCGGTAATGAACATTCATTCTGCCGAATTGTTTGGGCAGATTGTCGTTTATCGTATAATCTATATTGAAGAAAAGACGGGACTCAACCGGGGATTCATTTGTAATTGTAAAACGTGCATGATCACTGAAAGGCATCGGAGCCCAGAAATTCATACCCGCTTTAGGGTTCACAGAATGAATTACAGATTCGTATGCCGAAGTTTTACCGTGACAAATTCCGAAAAAATTACCTAAAGGTGTCTCAATGCTCGGATAATCCTGATTTTCCCAGTAACCCCGGATAACCAAACCAAGAAGTATCTTGCGGTCATGCTCGGTACGCATTGTAATCGTGGGGACCATCCATATATGACGGATAACACCGGGCCCATCGACATCGAAAATCGTTACTGTTTCTCCCGGCTCTATGGTACGAAATGCTGCCCCCTTTCGGCCGACCCCAAGTGAATTGGCTGCCATTCCGCCCTTGCCTTTAAGCCCTGAAATATTCTCAAAGGAGACGCTTCGTGATTCTATGTTATTATCAACATTGTACCAGCAGGAAACTGTCTCATTGCTCTCATTGAAAACTTCATGGCAACCCAAAATAAAAACACACGCTGAAACCAGATAAAAAAATGTAAATTTCCTCACTAAACTGCCTTCCTTTATAAAACTGCTTTCTGCTCTTTTAACTTTGCCCGTAACAAAGCAGTATCTAAAGCTTGTAATGATATCTTTTGTTCATTCGCAACTGCTGCCGCTGTACCCGCAGCATGACCTGTCACAAAACACGCAGCGGTAACACGCGTACAGCCGCTTGCCTCATGAGTATTCGAAATACAGCGCCCTGCCAAAAGCAAATTATCAACACCTTTTGCTGCAAGACACCTGTAAGGTATATTATACACCCACTGACGACCGTAATTGTATTTCTCTATCTCGGGACGAATAGGTCTGATATCGACAGGATGCCCCCCCTTACCTATCGTATCCTCAAATTCCTTATCATTAAGTATATCCTCAGCGGTCAAAACGTATTCACCTTCAATATGCCTTGATTCTCTTACTCCTACAGAAGGCATATCTATCAAAAAACTGTTTTCAAAACCTGGCACCTCTTTACGCATTATTTCAACCCGCTCATTAACTGTCCTCATCATTGCAAGCTGACCAGCTGTAAGATCCTCTATATCTGTACCGTCACCGTTATAACAGCTGCAGCACAGAGTAACAACACCTTCATTAGGAGAGTTATAAATCTGCATATTATGACCACCAGCCTTTACAAAAAAACAAACCATCTGTCTTTTCTCCCACTGCTCGACAAGCTCATCGAGGGTCATCAACGAGAAAGGCTGAAGACCAAATCTATCAGGATTATCTTTCAGAAAAGCAACCGTCTTATCCAGATTTACATTCCCCGCCCGGAACATTGCTCCCATCGAATGCCTCCCGGAAGAGGCCTGATTGGCAATAGTTGAACAACCACTCTTATAAGCTAAATCTCCGTCCCCGGTCGCATCGACAAAATAAGATGAGTTAAATATCTGACGCCCCGTTTTGTTTTCAACAACAACACCTTCAACCCTGCTCCCTTTTTTAACTGTTTCCGCACAAAAAGAATGCAAAAGAACCTTAACACCTGAATCCTCAAGCATATCAAGAAGCAGCAATGAAAATTTGCATGGATCAGTAAAAACATAACTGCCTGCATTGCCGCCCCTCGTTACTGCTCCACCAGAGTCCCTTAGCCTCTCAACTATCTCCATACCTATACCCCCGACAACCTGAACCGACGAAGGATCTTCATCAAGCATGGACAAAATCTCTTTATTCTTCTCTGGGTCATTGCCGTGAGGAATGAATTTTGTCAGACCAGCGTTACCGAACGTCATCATACCCCCAAGATAGCCGCTCTGTTCTATTAGAATCGTTTTCGCTCCCGCTCGGCCGGCTGCTGTCGCTGCAATACAACCTGCTGTACCCGCGCCTGCAACGCAAACATCAAATTCACCTGCAAACTCTGCTTCAACCGTTTGTGATATCTTCGTCTTTGACTTCAATGAACCTCCTTGTTAATCCAAGTCTCCCAAATCATATCTTCTGATTAATTCCAGTTGAGCCCCGCTAAGAACCGCTCCGTCTTTATCTGGACCAAGCCAAAGCCTGAATTCATCTATACTGCCAACAAATGGCCTGTTGCCCTCAGACTCGCTGTTGCCCACCACTAAAAAACATGAATTATTAAAACATCCCGAAAGCTCTTCTTCAACAAAAACAATGCTGTCAGTTTCGACTGGTCTGTCTTCTGTACCAAAATAATAGATTAATTTATTATCCCCGCCATTTCCTGATTCAAATGTTATCGCCGCAAAAACCCAGTTCTCCTGAGATGCAAAATTCCGCTTGCTAACATCACTGCTGTACCATTCTTTGGGCTTGCCAAAACCAAGCTCAAGATAATCACCACGATAATTAACCTGAAAAGCCGGCGTCTTGAATATCCTGCCCTGGTCATATTTCTTTGACGTATTAAGCCATAAACTCACTGTAAAGCACCGAGCATTGTTTATTGCCTCTCCAAGTTCGCCCCCCTTCCCTTCCATACCCCACTGGGGAGCATTCTCAAAACTTTTTTCCTCCATCATTCGCCCATCGTATGCACAACCTTTTATGCCGTCTGTCCTGATACCCGGCCTGTGTTTACCTTTCTCACCTGTTAATGCAGACTGGCCATAACCAACGCAACCTTCGTTGACAAACAGATGTTCTTCACCAAAACCCTCACCGCAATCGAATGAAGCGTAAAAAGAACATGCCGGAACATCCCGATCAAAACTAAATGAATCCATAAAGCACCCGCTTTTTTCAATAGAGCTGCAGCCTGTTAACAACATTAAATTGATTAAAATTATTTTGCAAATTCCAATATTAGCACATTTCATGCAAAACGCAGACATATTTTTCCCGAACACCGATTACCCTTAAAAATAATCAGTTCAATATTAGAGGTTACCTAAATCGATATAAATTAGAAACTGTCACAATTCGCCTGGGCTGGGTCACTGCAGCTAAGCCAGTTCTGAGCGAGAATAACCAAATCCTCAAAATCGACAAAGTTGTCTTTATTAAAATCTGATTCCGACTCCATACTTAACCACTGGCTCCCAATAGCTGAAATGTCCGGACTGTTTACATAACAGTCAAGGTTAACATCGCCATTCATAGGAACAAAGCAGCCGTTCAAATCCCACTGTCGGACCATTTCCAGTTCTGATACTGAAAGACTCCCGCCGGAACCTTCTTTGTCAACCCACATCCTTAACTCGTCAATAAAGCCGACGAAAGGCCGCTCGCCGGAAACATTGCTGTTACCCAGAAACAAAGGACAGCCAGAATAATCATCTTCTTCAAGTATCCCCTGTGGTACTGAATACGACTTGTCAAATGTAACTGGCGTATTTTCATCTCCATAGTAAAAGCTCAGGTTATCCGTTGATTTGCTCCCGTCATAAGTAACACACAGAAATCTCCACGTATCGATTGAACCGTAACTGGTACTGCTGTTCTTGTAACCACTGTCTTCAACAGTCATACGCAGGTAACTGTTACCCCAGTTGCCGATATGAGTCAGCTCAAAAGAAGGAGTCCACAGCAGATAGGAACTGGCAAGATACTGCTCGGTTTTTATCCACATGCTGATCGTCATCGACTTTGCGTTTGCGATGCCCTCCTCCAGATACGTATTCTCGCGATTATAATGGCCCCATCTGTAACTGTTCTCGGACCTGTATTCCCTTAAATCGCTGCCGTCATACGCTCTGCCCTTAAGACCTGCTGAAGTTGTCGTTGGGCTGTTCTCGCCGCTGCTGCCGAGCACTACCGGACTTTCATTATAAGCTGCCTGACCTTTATTCTTCCACGCCGGAGAAAGAATACCGGCTTCAACACCCTCAAAAGGTAAATAAACATCTGCATCCGCAATAACATGCCTTTCTGGATTATAAGGATAACCGCCTGTGCCGTAATATACACAATAAGGTGAATCACTCTGACCAAGATCAAGCTCCGGCTGATTGCCTGTATTTTCCAAAACATAAATGTTATCTGTAGCATCCTTTACAATCGGACCAAACTGGCTTTCGCAAACATCTGACAACCCCGTCGCCTTTACCATAGCCGTCTGTATCGAACCATAATCAATCTCAAAAACTGACTCATCGTTACTTAATATATAATCTCTAATATCCGGCGAATTGCCGAAATAAAACTCACATTCTGTATCAATTACCGCTGTCAGAAAAACCTCTTTTTCCTGAGAATCTATTTGAACCCCGACCGTATTCCTTGAAACACTCAGCTTAATATTATGCCATTCATTTAACGTAAATTCTCCGACATCTTCCCAGCCGAAATCTGTAAAAACATAAAGCCGCCCATCACGGTCGCCAGGCACTGCAAGCCTCACCGCTGAATCTGACGAACCATAACTGCAAAGAACTGTATAACCAAACAGCTGGGCGTTAGTAACCTTCGCATCAAATTCTATTTCAAATGACTCACCCTGCTCAAAAAGTACACAAGGTACGTTATAACTTTCACTTCTGAAATTTGCAAATACCTCAACTGGACCGCTCCCCCCTCCAGGCTCAACTATATTATATGAACCGTCCCAGTTATAGCCAGATTGAGAACTTGCTTCAAGATCGTAAAGCCTTACCAGTTCTATCTCATCGGCACTGAGAGCACCCTCACTGCTTTGATTCTTACTGCTCCATATGCGAAGCTCATCGATAAGGCCAACAAAAGCCCTTTCACCGTTTACATTCGTCGTATTCCCAAGCCAGATATTGCCGCCGTAACCTGTATATCCGATTTGACCCTGAGCAAGATCAATCTTCTTATCAAGCATAAGTGTATTATTTTCATCTGCGAAATAATAACTTAACTGTTCTGTGCTTTTAGTACCGTCATAAGTCACTGCAAAGAAAAGCCACTTACCTTTAGCAAAATAATAACCATTCTCATATGAGCTGTTAGTGTATGAACTGTTCTCTACACGCGTCGCGAACCTCTCATTTTCATCAACCGTACCCGGATTACTCATTATATAATTCAGCTCTACAGGAGATGAGCTGAAAATCCTGCCCTGAGTATGATCTGCTGAAGGATCGATCCAGATCCAGCCTGTAACCGTAAATGACCATATATCGATAAGGCTCTGCTCAATTGCAGTATCATAACTGAACTCTCCGTACATATAACTGCCGTTTACATTTGACATGGGAGTCAGCGACCTTCCGTCATAACAACGCCCCTTAATCCCCGAATCGGAAATAATCGGCGATAAACCGCTTCCTGCTCTTGAAGTACTTTCGTAAGTCCCGATATTGCCTTCATTCTGCCAGCCCTCAGAACCCAGACCTGTATCCGGACCCTCAAAGGGAAAATAAACTGAAGCAGAACCGATTACATTTTGAGTTGCAGGATCAACCCAGTTATTACCAGGATTATCCAGAACAACAACATGACCGTTATAATCCTCAACCACAACCCTGCTGTTATCAATGCACGTCAGCTCTTCCGGCTCAACCACCTGAGTCTCAAAACTGTCCAGATCTATATAAAATCGGCTGTCTTTATTGCTCAATATTTCATCAACTTCATAACCGTCGCCTAAATAGAATCTGGTGTTGGGATTAAATTCCGGATTCATAAACGTCTCGACTGCTCCTCCGTCAAGCTTTACCGTAAAGACATTCCTGCCGAAAACCATCTCTATATGGTGCCACTGATTCAAGCTGAAATCACCGACAACCTCCCACCCTTTCTTAGACTCCGCCGCCATCTTGCCGCCAAAACCGTCAGGCAAACCAAGCCTTATTGGAATCCTGTCACCGAAACTGCAAAATACCGTATTGCCGGGAGACTGAACATCGGTCACTTTAATATCAAACGAAACACGCAGACTTTCACCGATCGAAGTATCAATTCCGTCTATCTCAACACCTGCCGTACCCCGGTCCTCAAATACAATAGCATTTCTTGAATCAACCTGCTCACTGTAAGGCCTCGTATAAACATAATCAGGATTAAGACGGGTATTCCCCGACATCAGAAGATAATCCTTGTCCCTCGGCCAGATATAAAATTTATCTGCCGAAGGCACAGGGTCTATTACTGCCCCCTGAATCCCGCCGCTCCCTGTCTGAGGAACCGGATCATATTTTTCACGGAATGTATAAATAACATATATCTTACCATCATGCTCGATACCCTGAGGATAAGCACAAACGCCAACGTCACTGGGAATAAACGCTCGGCTCGCAACAAAATCGTCACCCCCTGTTCGGCTAAAATATATCGCTCCGTTTCTACGCGCCGCATATGCCTTGCTCGGTGAATAAAGATCATGATGAATAAAACAGTATCGACCGCTTGAAAGTTTTATTATGCCGTGCCTGCAGTGAGCCGTCTCAATTTCACTGAACTGACCGTCTGGATCAAATTTCATCGGCTCGCCTTTCTCACTGCCAGTTCCAGATACCGTCATCAGACGTTCCTTTGGACCTGGTGTTCGCCAGGTCGTTATATTCCTGAAAAACATACGAAGACTGCCGTCAGATTCATCATGAACTGTAGGCTCCCAAGCACCGCCGATTGTATGCGGAATATTGACAACATTAGATGGATACCACGTCTCACCACCGTCATCGCTGTAAATTGCTCCAACCCATTTCGGTTTCTGAGGCTTCCACTCAGGAGGAAGCCACGTAGCTCCCTGCATTATAATCGGAACTGCAACACGTCCGCTGTCAAGCAAGACTGGATTCTGAGACGACCAGGTACCCGGCATCTCATCATAAAGACTGACAAGCCTGTTAAGCTTCTTATTATACCATAATGCCTCACCTTTTTTAAGTTTGGTTAAAAACAATCCCGCTGTAAGACGGTCATCCTTTCTGCCCCCAAGCCACGTACACCAAAGCTCCTCGCCTTTATAATTCATCAAATTCGGCTGCCACTGCTTCTTATTAGGGTCATCTATTCGAGGGTTGGATGCATAACCAGGCCCTACAAAATTTACAGGATGAGTCCAGTTAACAAAATCCGTACTCGTCGAAAGAGCGAGCTCCTGGCCCCATTGCCCCTCTTCCCAGGTCTGGTTATTAGCGTTCCATATCGCATAAAACTTACCGTCAAACCACTCCAGTGATGCACAATGCGAATACAGGTAAGACTTCGGTGGAGTATTGTTATTGTAAATCATATACCTGCTGATGCTCGGCTCATAAAGCTCGTAACCCGTCCGCAAAGGCTTAGCTTCAAGATTCAAAATGCTCAAAAATACAATTAAAAACAAAATAATTGAAACAGAAAACTTATTCATTTTTTTTGAGTACATATTAATCTCTTTCCAATTAAAATTAATTAACTTAAATTTGTTCAGTATTTCCTGGGCCTGCTGCTCTTCGATGAGCGATATTCATCAAGAAGACTCGAAAGTTCTTTAACAACATCAGGACGAGAACCACTCAAATCAAGAGACTCATAAGGATCTCTTTCAAGATTAAATAACTGACCGGCTCCCTGCCTTTCTATAAATTTCCGCTTACCCTCAGATACATTATCTGGAGCCTTTGTTTTCTCAATATACTTCCACGGGCCTTTACGTATCGCAAAAATCCCGTCCACAGACTGCATCACTACCGAATCTCGTACATCTTTACCTTCTCTCGGGTCAAACAAAAGACTGCTTATATCAAAACTGTCCTCCGCACAATCTTTAGCCAATGGATAATCTAAAAGCCCCGCAAATGTGCTTAATACATCAGAAAGGCAGATTATCTTATCGCAAACTTCCCCCCGCGGTACCCGGCCGGGCCAGCGCACAATAAATGGCATCCTGAAACCGCCCTCATAAATCCAGCCCTTCCTCCCCCGAAGAGGACCGTTTGGCTCAAAACCCGCCAACTGAGCCTGCTTAAGTGCCTCATGATCCTCACCTGTCTGAAATACATATTTATGATAATTCATATGCGGTATCTTAACACCGCCGTTATCACTGGTAAAGATTACAAGAGTATCCTTTGTCAGATTAAGACGGTCCAGTGTTTGGAGTATTCGCCCGACTGAACCGTCAAGCTCTTTTATAAAATCGCCGTAAAGACCGATCCCGCTGTCACCCCGCGATGATTCATTAGGTACAATCGGCTCATGAATAGCTGTCGCTGAAAAGTAAAGGAAGAAACGCCCGTCCTTGTTTTTCTCAATAAAATCAACCGCTTTATCCGTAAATTCTGACTGAACCTCAGAATCCTCAAATGAATCCGAAAGACCGAAAGTCTCCCTGCCCTTCATATAAACCTTGCGTTCTTCGCTTCGACCGTAAAGCTTGTAGTTTTCAATATAGTTATCTGGAGGTGTCGTCAAATTAGCAGAAATACCAAAGAAATAGTCAAAACCAACTTCCAAAGGCCCTGGCTTCAAAGATGCGTTCCAGTCTGTCTTATCTCCGTCCCCAATCCCAAGATGCCACTTGCCAATACATCCGGTCTTATAACCATTATCCTTAAACAAAGAAGCAAGTGTCAATCGGTCCTGTTCAATATGAAGAGGTGCCTGCCACGAAAGAACCTTACCCCTCTCAACGTCAGTTCGCCAGTAATAACGTCCAGTCATCAAGGCGTATCGGGTAGGAGAACAAACCGATGATGGTGCGTATGCATGTGTAAAGCGAACCCCCTGACTTGCAAGACTGTCAATAAACGGAGTTTGAAGTTTCTTTGACCCATAACAGCTCAAACTGCCGTATCCAAGGTCGTCCGCAAGAATAACTATAACGTTATTCTTATTCAGATTTGAAGATATACCTTGCTGAACGCCGTAAACACTGCCCCCTGTTAAAGCGGCAAACGAAACCGCGCTCATCTTGAGAAACTCACGCCGTGATAAATTTGCTTTTGTTAATCGACCATTAAACATTTATCTTCATTAGCTCCCTTATAAAATTACTGCAGTCCCGCCGCAAAAATAATAATTCCGCTGCTACCCCCCCCACTTAAACCAAAGTAAAATATCTTAAGATGCAGTTCTGTCTATCCTGAATAATCAAAATACCAATTACCAGTAGTTCCACACACCGCTGAGCAAATCAGCACCGCCCCTGTGATTATACTTGCCCAGAGAATCAGGCTCAAAAGGCTCATCATTATAAGCCATTACATTGGGCTTGACCCATTCAACATGACCGTCAACATAAACACGCTGACATCCCTCTGGCTCATTGAATGATTTAGCATGAGCTATCCAGGAAAACTCATTGTTCCAATCCATCCAGAGCCTGACCATATCTGCCGCCAGAAGCTTATCACTCCTGTCGCTGGAACTCATCGCAGACTCCCTCACACCCTCATCAGGAAATGCAGAAGTCGTATTCCTCAGCCCTACAAGACGCGAATATCCAAACTGAACACCAGGCTTTGGCCAGATAGTTCCCCCAGAATGCATCTTGCCAAGACCCCCCTCTTCCCACCTAAGCTCACGAACAACATTTTGTCCGCTCTGCAATTGTACAACCTCTTTTTCTGTAATTGTCTCACTGTTAATAAAATGGTCCTTCCCCTTTCGACGTGCTATTAAAGAAGGACACGCCCATATACTGCCGGGAATATTATAGCTGTCTCGTAAATAATCATAAGTAAGTTTGTGCATACTGTAAGGCAGAACACGGGAAACTGGCTTTTTATAATCTGAACCCAAACCATTTACCCATTCATTGTGAGCGACATAACGAGGTATCAGATCTCCGTCAAAATCCGCTGCGTACATCATCTCGATCTGTCCAATCTGCCGTAAATTATTACCGCACAGAACCCGCCGCGCAAGCTCTTTTACCCTTTGAAGACTCGGCATAAGAATAGACATTAACAAGGCTATAATTGCAATCACCACAAGAAGTTCAATTAAGGTAAAACCCTTTTCTGCTCTGTACAATTTAGTAGAGACAACTTTCATTGTGAAATTCCTTATTAAAATTAAGGGCGAAGACAAGAAGCCTCCGCCCCGATTACATTACTATTTACGTCTTCTGATAAAGAATGTTCCAAATCCAAGCAAAGAAAGTGTTAATGGCTCCGGAATAAGGTCGTACTGACGGATATTTTCAAGATCCGAACTGCTCAATACACTCCCTGACCCGCTCTTGCTGCTGAACCAGCGAAGCTCATCCATATAACCGACAAATGGC
>CAZAYB010000006.1:0-7970 GCA_964489215.1 uncultured Pirellulales bacterium | reverse complement strand
TGCCGGCCTGAGTACTTTGCCCGATATCTCCCTGGATATAGTTAATTTCCACTGGATAAGTAAAGAAAAGTCTTCCCTGCGGGTTGTTCGTCCTTGAAGTATCGGTCTTTACCCAACCTGTAAAAGTGAACGATTCGATATCCATAAAAGCTTCTTCCATAGCGGTATCGCTTCCAGCTGTAGTGCCGAAATTACCATACATGTAGGTGCTTTCTGCAGTCAGTGGCGTAAGATGGCTTGAATCAAAACCCTGGCCTTTCAAACCGCTTGAATTAACTACCGGAATCGTATCCGTTCCTGCCCTGCTGGTGCTCTCACCAGTTCCCGTAGTTCCTTTGTTGTCCCAGCACTCAGCACCAAGACCGCCTGTTTCACCCTCAAAATCCAGGTAAACGTCCGCATCTGAGATTGTAAGTGCATTAGCACTCACAGCTGCCAGAACAAAAACTAACATCAATACAATCTTCTTCATTTTTTTCCCTCCGAACTAAATTAATAAAATACTTAAAACAACTTCTCCGCTTTCAAATATGCAGGGCAACAACAAGTCGCCCCAACGGAAAACCAAAATTAACGCTTGCTCTTAAATACCGCACAAACTCATAATCCGCACAGCCCAAAAGCAATCTAAACTAACAATCTTAATACTAATTAACACAGCCTGGATCACCAAGCCCGTTACATTCAAGCCAGTCTTCAAGCATCATCATAACATCTTCAATATTAACAAAACAGTCACGATTCACATCTCCGCTGAGAAAATCACCGTCACACTTCGTTATTCCAAGATCATGCTTACGAACTGCCTCGATCTCATCATAACTAAGTGCTCCCTCACTGCTCTGCTCCTGAGTGCTCCAGATACGAAACTCATCTATATATCCAACAAAAGGACGGTTCTTCGTAGGATGCACATTACCAAAGTAAATATTACCACCGTAACCGGTACTGACAAGCTGACCCCAGTCCTCAGTGTCCGATGCATCCGGGACAACTTCACTGCTTTCCGAACCAACAAAGAACTGAACATTATTCTCGCTCCTGGTCCCGTCATAAGTCATCGCGAAAAACACCCATTTTTCCACTGTATCATACTTGTCGCTTATCCCTGATCGGACATTATAACCGCTGCCTGCTATCGATCCGATTATCTGCTGGCGGGTTTCGCGCTGAATAAAATTCAGACCAATCGGCGGAGTAACTAAAATTCGGCCCTGATCTATATAGTCATTCGTCTTTAGCCAACCGGTAATAGTAAACGACCACACATCTTTAATTGCTTCCTCGATCAAAGTATCAAAACTGAACTCACCCCAGTTAAGCGTATTTGAATTTGTACCAGGCGTAAAACCTGTACCGTCATAAGCCTGATTCTTAATACCGTTCGCGGTTACTTCAGGAATAACTCCGTAAAGCGCTATCGCATTGGTACGCGAAAGCGGAGAAACCTGGCTTCCAAGACGTGATGCCCTTTCTCCTGTACCGGTTATACCGCTATTCGCCCACGCAGGACTGCCGATAACATCTTCGTCTCGAAGCTCACCGTCAAAAGAGAAATGAACATTCGCTCTTGCAATGACATCCGAATAGTCAGCGAAACGATTGCTCAGATCATATTCACGAATAGATTCAATATCAGTTATATCAAGAGCTCCGCTTGAATCTATTTCCGCGCTGTAAATACGAAACTCATCGATGTGACCTACAAAAGGCTTTGTTCCGCTGCCGTGGTTTTTCTCATTGGCAAACCATATATTGCCGCCGTGACGTCCGTTTCCTATCGGCCCAGCTCCTATATCTAAAGTCGTATCCAGCTGCACAGAATTATCCTCGTCACCGTAGTAATATTTCAACTGACCGTTATTTGTCAATGCATCATAAGTAATTGCCACAAAAACCCACTTATCCTTGGCAATATAGTAACCCTGGTCAGAACTGCTGCTTCCGTCTGCGTATTCGCTGACATTGACACGGGTGCTGAATTTCGCATATTCATCTGCCTCACCGTGATTGCCCATTAAATAGTTCACTTCTAAAAGACTGTTCGAAAAAAGACGGCCCTGAGTATATGTCGCATCGCCGGGTACTTTTATCCAGGCCGTTACTGTTACGCTGTTAACATCGATTAGCGTATGTTCGACAGGAACAACTGCAGTGCTGTAACTGCCGTAAGTATACGCAATGTTAGCCGTCATAGGGACCAAAGCCGTACTGTCAAAAGCCTGACCGCTTATGCCGTTTTCAGTCACTGTAGGCGGTGTAGTTGGAAAAGTAGTAGGCCTAAATGGCGTTGTATACTGACCCGTTATCCCGCGGTTCGCCCAGCATGGACTGTCAAGAGATACATTATCCTGACCTTCAAAAGACAGATGGAAATTAGCCTGCTTTGCAATATGCTCTCCTGCCGCAAAACCCGACATCAGAATTATAAAAGCAAGTATTATTGGTAATTTGTTAATCATTTATTTTACCTCCGAAAATAGTATTCTTATTAAGGTTTCTTTTCATCACAAACTCTTGGCATTATTGCTCAGCCAGTTATACGCAAGATCCGACCAGTCCTTAAGGTCTACATAACAGTCTCCGTTAACATCGCCGATAAGCTTGGCACCATCACATTGACCCGTATCATGAAGACGAACCATCTCAAGCTCCTCAAGGCTCAAAACTCCGCTGCTGTCATCGGACTGACTTGTCCATATACGAACCTCATCTATAAATCCGATAAAAGGCCTGTTTGATTCAGGAGATGCATTGCCTATATAGAACCTGCACCCAATCTGAGAATCTGTATCGAGCATGCCAAAGTCTATATCAGTAGCTCCTCCGCGCTCATATTGAGCATCCAGCTCTACTGGAATATATTCCGAACCTGTATAAAACTTCAACGCGTTAGGATCATCCGGAGTTGTGCTGCCGTCATAAGTAATAGCTCCGAATCGCCAGTGAGAAAGAGATGGATACCCCCTCGGATCAACTGAGCTCTTGACCCAGCTGCCGACAAACTCGCCTTCTTCGATAAAATGAAGCTCAATAAAATCGCCGCGATAGTTAATCTGCCAGTTATCTGTACCCAATATACGTCCCTGACCGTAAACTTCCTCAGTCTGAATCCAGAAAGTTACCGTAAACGAATAAGTGCCGATTAACCCCTGTTCAAGGTCTGTATCAAATGGTGCCGGCTCGTTGGGCTCGCCCCAGCGGTAGCTGTTCTCAAGTGAAAGATAATCCATCATGCTTGCATCAAAAGCCTGACCCTTTATTCCGTTACCTGAAACTGTTGGGGTATGAGTACCCTCAGTACCAACTTCATAAGGCACCTCGCCGAAACCCGCTGTACCCTTATTCTCCCACGGCTCAGATGAAATGCCCGTATCATCCCCTTCGAAAGGAAAATAAACCTTCGCCTGATCAAGAACAGACGCACCTGCAGTAAATCCTGCAAGCAAAATAAATAACATTAACATTTTCATTAAATTCTCTTTCATACCATACCTCCTGAATTAAACATTTAACTATAAATTTTCTTAACAGAATTACGCTCTATAAGAGTCGTTGGTAATTGTATCTTTTCCGGATTCAGCTCCTCACCCCTGCTGCGCTTGTTCTTGATTCGGCTTAAAAGAACCTCCGCGCTCTTCCTGCCTATATTACGGGGGTCCTGATGAATCGTCGTCAAAGGTGGAGTAAGTATCTGAGAAATTGGCTCATCTGCAAATCCCACTACAGAAACATCATCTGGAACCTTAAGACCTTTACGCTCACAGGCCACAAGAATATCCGCCGCAACATTGTCATTATTGCAGAAACAAGCTGTAGGTATTTCCGGAACTTTATTCATTATCTCATAAAATGCCTGACGGTAACCCTCACGTTTGGAAAAACGGGGTATCAGCCACTCTGCCATTGGCATAAGATTGTTCTGCATCATCGCCTCGCGATAACCCTCAAATCGCCTTCTTGATGTACTTAATACAAACCTCTCTTTTTCCTTGATACCTGCAAAAACTATTTTACGATGACCTTTGGATATCAGATACTCTGTAGCTGAAACTGCACCTCCATGGTCGTCAGAACCAACAAAACTTACTGACGGAACTGGAACCTCACGGTCAAC
Organism: uncultured Pirellulales bacterium; assembly: GCA_964489215.1. GTDB lineage: Bacteria > Planctomycetota > Phycisphaerae > Sedimentisphaerales > Anaerohalosphaeraceae > CAZAYB01. Next base: position 3,853 of record CAZAYB010000006.1, on the reverse strand, counting down.
TGCTACCACAGGAACTCCATAGCCCTGAAGGGCTTCAAGATAGCTGAAATCGCTTGTCTCGTCATCCTGCGCAATTATCACTCCGTCAAGCCTGCGGTCTACAATACTCCGAAGAAGCCTTTCATTGTTACTTATATCCGGAGACCACAAAAGCATCTGAAAATCATATCCAAGAGGATAAAGATACTCATGAACACCGCTGAAAACACCGCCCAGGAAATGATCGCTCAGTGAATAGCCGATAAGACCTATCATATGAGTCGTTCCCGTCGCAAAAGACTTCGCTACCTGGTTGGGACGGTAATTAAAGCGCTTGGCAACCTGAATAACCTTATCTCGTGTCGTTGGCGATACATTGATACGGTTCTTATCACTAAGAACACGGGCCGCAGTCGCTTTAGACACTTTCGCAAGTTTTGCTATTTCTGATACACTTATCATCGCCAAACCTGTATTTAAAATATAACCGCTGTTTCAATAGACGCTGTATCAACAACAAATTCACTTCCATAATTGTTGGGCAGATAATCTGACTCAAACCCATCTCCAAGATACAATCTCGGATTTGGATTCAAAACCGGATTTTCAAACCTTACCGTTTCAGAGTCTGATAATGTCACTTCAAAATGACTTCTCCCAAACCTTATCTCTATTTGCTCCCAATCCTCACCGGTAAAACTGCCAACTCGCTCCCACTGGTTCAGACTGAAAACATACAAACTGTCACGCCTGTTGCAGGGCAAAGCTGCTCGGATGGGAATCTTATCACCGAAACTGCAGAAAACGCATTTGCCCTTTTCTGCAAGATTAAGAACCTTTACATTGAACTTGAAAATAAGCTTCTCATTCTTATCAAAATCTAAGGCCGGTATCTCAACACCTGCACTAACTCTGTCATGAAAAAACAAACTTTCCCTGCCGTCACAATCAATCAATTCAACTCTGCCCGACCGTTCCTCAGGATTGGACCTTTCTACTGCCCTGCTGCCGTCCTTATTATACTCAACTTTCATCTTGACATCATCTTTTTCCCTCGGCCAGATATAATATCGGCCGTCCTCCGGACTGCTCTCAACACAAACACCCTCGATAGACCTGCATTCATCACCAGCACCTATTGTATAAGCCGCATATATCCTGCCCTCATGCTCAATACCCTGCGGATACGTACTTACAACGTTGCGCCTGCTCAACGGAACTGATGCAACAAAATCATCTCGGCCGCTTCGGCTGAAAAACAATGCTATATTAAGTCGGCTGTGATAATCTCGGTGAGGGTCCCAATCCCAAACTCCAACGCCGTGATGTAAAAAAAGATCATGATGCAGCAAACAATATCTTGATTTACCCGTACGAAAAACCTGACAACGGGTGTTAGCTGTTTCCATCCAGCACATTTTAGGGTCTGGATCGAATTTTACTTCTTCACCTTTTGCTGAACCGATTCCTGCACAGGTAAGTTGCCAGCAGTTAAATGGAGGTGTACCCTTGGTAAAATTCCTCATAAAAGCTCGTAATTTCCCGTCGCTTTGCTCAAAGAAAAATGGCTCCCATTGACCAAAACGGTCGTCTATCTGGCTGATAGGATTTGAAAATCCCCAGCTCTTACCGCCGTCATCACTGTAAATGCAGACATTGTAATGATAGTTCCTCGACTCATCTCCATGTTGGAAGCTGCTGTCGATAAATGTAACAGGTACAAGAATCCTGCCGCTTGTGCAAAGAAAAGGATTCTGAGATGGAAAACCGATCGTGCTCTTGCCGTCAATAACATAACGGTCAACAATCTTATGATTTACCCACTTAGACCCCAATGAAGGATCATAAACGCTCATATAAGTTCCCGAACCCTCAAGCGGGGCACTCTTTTCTATTGGATCGCATAAACTCCAGAAACACAACAGTTTCTTGTCATAATAATTAAGAAGGTTAGGCTGCCACATAACCCCTTCCGGACAGTCAACTGGGTTCTCTGCTTCTTTACCCAGAAATTCAATCGGCTCAGACCAGTTCTCAAAATCTGCACTTGTCGATAAAACATTAACCTGGCCTGCGTCACCTTCAATATGAGTATTGCTGTGGCCGTTCCACGCTGCCCAGAACTTACCGTCAAACCACTCCAAAGAAACATCGTGATTATAAGCAAAATGTCCCTCGGCTATCTTAGCCTCATGGATTAAGCGATGACTTACCTTTGGATTGTAAAGACTGTATTTGCCGCTGCTTTCACGAATTCCAGCGGTCCTGTTACTGTACAAAAGCTCTGTACGGAATTTCGAGCTGAATTCTGCGCTTTTTTTATTCAAAATTATACCCTTGCCGCTTTCCATTAATATCTTAATGATACCAGTCTCATTATAGACTATGACAGGAGAATTGCAACTCATTTTTTAACCTGTAATATGAAATTTTTTGTTTTTTATATTTATATCCATATATTTAATAGACTTACAAAATATTATGTCATGATTAAAAAAAAGAATTTTTTTTAAGAAAATTACCAATGATTGCGGTCTCATACAGAAAATTACATCTCTGCATTTACGATTTATATAACCCAGCAGGTATCTGGCAAAAAACGGTCTTAAAAAGCTTGTCTATCTTCAATCCTCTTTACGCAATCAGAAACCGTCAACAAGGGTAAGTTAAAATAAATCGGGAACTTATCTTAGACGACAAAGTCTGTTTATCATAATGATACAGGGCACAAACCCGGTGCGCAAAATGAGGAAACTCAAACGCAAAGCGATATTGCACATAAAAAAACAACAGGTAAAATAACATAAAATCATGTAAGATATATCTAATCAGAAAGGACCGTTATGAATTTTTTCAGAATTTCCATTATATCCGTCTGCCTGTCAGGCTTTGGCGGATGCTGCCAAAACCACAGCTCGGACAATTCGCAGCAAAGATTATCTTACCGCCAGCTCGAGCCTGACAGTATCAAGATTGTCATGAAAAAAGTCGCCGACTGGCAGCTTGCAAATCCGGACAGCCGTCCGGCTCAGGACTGGACGCACGGGGCATTATTTGCCGGCTTGACCGCATGGGCACAAATGGCAGAGTCTGACAAATATTATAATGCCCTACTGGATTACGGCAAGAAGAACCAATGGAAGCTTTACAAACGCAAATATCACGCCGATGACCATTGCGTTGGACAGACTTATATCGACCTCTACAAGAAATACAAAGATCCGCAGATGATTGAACACGTCCGCCGGATTTTTGATTCTATTCTTGATAACCCGCCAAAGACAGACTTAAAAATGGGAACAAAAAACTGCCTCAACCGCTGGAACTGGTGCGACGCTTTGTTCATGGCCCCTGCCGTATGGGCCAAACTGGCAAGGATAACCGGTGATGATAAATATTATGAATATATGAACAACGAATGGTGGGCAACAACGGACTATCTGTATGATGAACATGAACATCTTTTCTACAGAGACTCAAACTTCTTCAAAAAACGTGAGGCTAATAATCGTAAAGTTTTCTGGTCACGCGGTAACGGATGGGTTATCGCAGGGCTGGTAAGAGTGCTTGAAGAACTGCCGGAGAATTATCCGGAACGTCCTGACTATCTGAAGCTTTATAAAGAGATGGCAGCTAAGCTGATTAAAATACAGCCCGAACATGGCCTGTGGCATCCGAGCCTATTGGACCCCTCAAGCTTCAATTCCAAAGAATCAAGCGGAACAGGTTTTTATACTTATGCACTTGCATGGGGAATAAACCACGGTATCCTCGATGAAAATACTTATCTTGAACCTGTGGTCAAAGCATGGAAGATGTCTCTTATACACAACTCCGAGCCCACGAGACCGTACTAGATCTAGTATGCCGTCTT
>CAZAYB010000005.1:12676-32003 GCA_964489215.1 uncultured Pirellulales bacterium | reverse complement strand
AACTGTGACCATCAGTTTGAGAAGTTTGAGTCGATTACAGCAAATCCATCTAAAAAGTGTCCAAAGTGTTCAAAGTTAAAGCTGAGACGCCTTATCGGCTCCGGTGCGGGAGTCATATTCAAGGGTAACGGATTTTACGAGACCGATTATCGAAGCGACAGCTATAAAAAAGACGCAGAAAAGGAAAAACCGAAAACGAGTACGGAGTCTGGTTCTGACAAAAAAGGCGATGCCAAAAAACAGACAAAGACTTCAGAGTCCAAGACGGCCGAAAAGAAAAGCTCACCTGACAAGAACAAAAGTAAATGACAGTTAAGAGAAACCTCTAAAGGCTATCAGCAGGAATTTGGTCTAATGGTGCCTTTAATTATTCTGATATAGGAAATTATAGGGGCCTGACCTTGAACCATTTTCTTCTATCTCGTAATAGGTTCCCCTAATAGACTGGTAACTTAAGACAAGTTCTTCGGCTACGATAAAACCATCCCGACAAGTGAAAGTTTTGGGACCTATTTTTTCAATTTTTACGCCTTCAAGTTCCAGTCTCAGGAAGACAACCGGGCTTCTTTTATTGTTGAACTCCATTGTGCATTCAATTACGGCGCTGTTGACGGTTTTGTTTTTTGTCCAGTATTCAGTCATATCGGTAGTTGCGGTGTCAATTCTTTTGATGACTCTAATTGAGCCTGGTTTGAGGTCATATTGGTCTGAGATATTTTTATTTCCAAGGGCATACTCAAATGCTATTACCTCTGACCAGTTCTGGTACGGATTTTTTTTAACCTGACCGCTGATTCCGCTAAGCTTGATGAAATTTCTCTGCCTGTCAGCAACATCTATGTTCAAGCCCGTCAGGACCTGAGACTGGTCACTGTTAAACAGCTTTGTGCCAGTAAGCGGTGCGGTAAAATTAAAAGAATCATTTCTTGCAATACCCTCACTTATCAGCAGGGTTGTTATTACTGAAGCTATGACTGAAATTAAAAGTATTTTGAAGCTTACATTAAAAGTTTTCATTATAAAGTCCCCATAATTAAAGTTGAGTTACCATTATTTGAATATTTACCACGGCATGAAATCATCGACGATAAGCTGCCATTGAGTCGAGGTGCCTGTGGTAAAATCTTCCCATTTAATTTTTTCGTAAATCAGCTGCAAGCTTTCTATATTTGCATATTTTTTATCAGTATTTCTATATTTAACGTTATTGGAAATATTAACTATTTTGACATTATCGATTGTTATTTTTGAGGTTGGTACAAGTGATGAGCTGTTTTCAGCGGTATTGTAAATTTCTATTTTTGATATCTGGCTGCCGTTAAGCATTTTTGTAAAAATCTGCGGGCTTGCCGAATTTGTGTTTTTTGTAATGGACATGAGTGAGAAAGTCGGCCTGGAGGTATCTTTTTTGAAAACGATATTTTGCGAAAAAGAAAGTATTTTATGAACATCTGTTATTGTTGAAAAGGAATCGGGGCCGGGAATACCGCTGAGAGCCATAAATGAAGGACCTGTCGATGAAGCCCCAAACAAATTAGTCGAAATATCCGCAATTGAGGCCCCGGCACTTGCCATATCGTAAATCTCATCGAGGGAATTCATAGTAGGAGCAGGGGGGTTTTCTGGCTGAAGATTTCCCGCCAAAGCGGTAAAGACAATAACAATAGACATGATGAGCATTAGAGCTATCAGAGCGGACCTTAATCTGTATCTAAACACCTTTTCTCCTGTATCTAAGAAACGAGATAACCTTTAACATCCGTGAAACGGACAAACAAGGCCTTTTTAAGGCTTTGACCACTCCCTGGTACTTTTATTATACAATGATGTACCCTGAAAGTCAAGTTCCAATGAAATTGGTGTAATTGACAGGTTGTATCCTATTTGAAGTTGTGCTATAATTCTATGTTTTGCAAAATAACGACAAAATACGGTTTTTGACGGAAAAACAGGATTTTATATTTTATACTATCGGCCCTGGGAAAATTCGCTTAACATCAACGACCGGGTCGAACCTTAGTCGCAGTTTTTAAGGCTGCGGTATTGCTCCTGAATAATGGATTTTTTTAATGAAGATAGAAAATATAAGAAATTTTTCGATAGTCGCTCATATTGACCACGGCAAGAGCACTCTTGCGGACAGAATGCTTCAACTGACCGGTGCCATTACAGAACGACAGTTTCGTGAACAGCTTCTTGATGATATGGACATTGAGCGTGAACGCGGCATCACTATCAAGGCCTCGGCGGTGACAATGACCTATAAGTCTCTTGAAGGGCAGGAATATATGCTTAATCTGATAGATACTCCTGGTCATGTTGATTTTCATTATGAGGTTTCGCGGGCACTTGCCGCTTGTGAGGGGGCACTATTAGTAGTAGACGCGACACAGGGTGTGGAGGCTCAGACGGTGGCGAATGCTTATCTTGCAGTAGAGAGCGGTGCGGAGATAATACCTGTGATAAATAAAGTTGATCTTCCTGCTGCAGATGCCCAGATGGCTACAGAGGAGATCGAACAGGTTCTTGGTATAGGCACCGAGAGCATATTTAAGATAAGCGCAAAAACCGGTGAAGGAGTCCGGATGCTTTTAGAGGCAATAGTCGGACTGCTTCCCTGCCCGGAGGACCGATCTTCGGAGCGAAGTGCGGCTTTGATTTTTGACAGTCATCCTGATGAATACAGGGGAGTTATCTGCTATATAAGAGTATTTTCGGGAGAACTTAGAAAAGGGCAAAAGGTTTTGCTGATGGGCTCCAGGAGGACCTATACCATATCAGAACTGGGCAAGTTTTGTCCTTTGATGACTTCCGCAGACAAACTTGGTACCGGTGAAGTAGGCTATATGATAGCGAATATAAAGAAACTTTCAGATGTTACTATAGGGGATACAATTACTGACTTTGCAGAACCTGCCAGTGAACCTTTGCCGGGTTATAATCCACCGGTGCAGATGGTTTTTTCGGATTTTTATCCGGGCAATAATACCGATTACCCGGCTTTACGGACGGCTTTTGAGAAACTGGCACTTAATGACTCAAGCTTTAGTTATGCCGCTCAGTCAAGTCCTGCACTTGGTTTTGGTTTTCGATGCGGTTTTCTTGGTCTTTTACACATGGAGATAATACAGGAAAGGCTTGAAAGGGAAAATAATATAGATGTAGTTCAAACCGCACCTACTGTCAGCTACGAAATAGTTACCACCAGCGACGAAACAACCAGAATTGATTCACCATCTGATCTTCCCGACCGTACACATATTGAGGAGCTTCGTGAACCTTATGTAAGGCTTGAAATAATTACAAGCAGTGACAGTATAGGCGGTATTATGCAGCTGGCTGAAAACAGGCGGTGTGAGATGATAAAAACTGAGTATCTTGGCCCGAACAGGGTAATGCTTGAGTATAAGGCCCCGCTTGCGGAAATCGTGTATGATTTTTATGATCTTTTAAAGGGTATCAGCAGAGGCTATGCGACTATGGATTATGAGTTTATTGGTTTTGAGAGCTCTGACCTTGTAAAAATCGATATCCTTGTAAATAAGGAACCTGTGGATGCGCTTTCCCTGATAGTTCATAGAAGCAACGCTCAAAACAGGGGCAGAAAGCTTATCAGGAAACTTCGCGAAAGTATTCCCCGTCATCAGTTCGATATTCCTTTACAGGTTGCGATAGGCGGTAAAATTATCGCAAGGGAAACAATAAAAGCTTACCGCAAGGATGTAACATCGAAACTTTACGGCGGTGATATTACCCGTAAGATGAAAGTTTTGAAAAAGCAAAAAGAAGGCAAGAGACGTATGAAATCCATTGGTTCTGTTGAAATACCCCAGGAGGCTTTTATGTCTATTCTTGATACAAGCGATTAGGGGTTTTTTTTCAGTGTTTCCTGGAAACTTGCCTAAAGACCAATTTTTGTGTATGATAATTCTTTCTTAAGCAATTATTAGAGCTGCCCTTAATGTTTATTTTTTCCAAGAATGTTATTAATTCGTTTTCTTTTGATTGATATAAAATGACCCAGACAGAAAATCAACTGCCCCTGACGAAGATTCAAAAACTTATAGGGAACCTGATGCTTGAGTCCAAGCGGCATAACCCATGCTGTTATATGACGATAGAAGCTGATCTAACTGCTCTTAATAATGTTCGCAAAGCTTTTTGCAAAAGAGAAAAAGTTCGTGCCACGACGAATGATTTTTTTATATGTGCAATTTCCAGGGCCCTTATCCAATTTCCGCTTATGACAGGGAGGCTGTTAAATGACGGTGATCATATTGAAATTGCCTCAGAACCGGGTGTAGGATTTGCGGTGGCAGCTCCTCAAGGTTTGGTTGTGCCGGTGGTTAAGCGAGTTACTCAGCTTTCTTTGCCGGAAATAGCCCGCGAAAGCGATATGCTTTTGAAAAAGGCCCGCGGGTCCAAACTTTTGCCAAGTGACTTTGATAATGATAATATAGTTTTGTCAAGCCTTGGGATGTATAATTTAAGTTCTTTTCATGCGATAGCACCACCCAGAGCCGGGGCAATTGTCTCGCTGGGAAAATTGGAGCAAAAAGTTTTTCCTATCGGAGGGTCCTTTGTTACGAGGAAAGTTATGAATGTGGGTCTTTCATGGAACAGGCGGATAGCAGTGGAGACTTATGCGGCCCAATTTTTCAGGAGAATAATAGATCTGATAGAAGAGCCTGACTTGCTTACTGAGGATGTTTAGGCGGGCATTTTGTGCAAGTCTGAGGGTTTTAGTATCATCGGGCGGTATTTTTTGTATTAATTCTTGATAAAGCTTTTATAATTTGTATAATCACCAACCTGAAAAAGAAGCCAAATCAAGCTTTATGCAAAGCTCGTTTAACGGGTAGTGAAACTCTTTTTTTGCAACCTGTGATTTTGTGATTTCAGGCTCGAATCAACCAATAATTCAGTTTTGAAAGGTGGAGAAATAATGGCCAATGCCGTAGTAAGTCAGTCAGGCGGACCGACCGGTGTAATTAATGCTTCTCTGGTCGGTGTAATCGAAGAAGCGTCAAAGCATGACGAAATTGACAATCTTTATGGAGCGATTCATGCAGTAGCGGGCATAGTCAAGGAAGACTTTATTGATTTGAAGAAACTAAGCGGAGCGGACCTTGAGAAGCTTGCCAGCTCTCCATCTGCAGCTTTGGGCTCAAGCAGGGACAAGCCTGATGAGGATTACTGCAGAAAGATTTTAGATGTTTTCAAGAAGCACGATATAAGATATTTTTTCTATAACGGCGGTAACGATTCAGCTAATACCTGTCATATTATTAACAATATGGCTGATGAGACCGGCTATGAACTTCATGCTTTTCATGTACCAAAAACTGTCGACAATGATCTTTTGGTAACTGACCATTGTCCGGGTTTTGGTTCAGCGGCTAAGTTTGTCGCCACTGCATTCAGGGGTGATGACATTGACAATCGTGCAATTCCTGGAATCAAGATCAATGTTCTTATGGGAAGGCATGCCGGTTTTCTGACGGCATCATCTGCTCTTGCCAGGGAACGTGATGACGATGGTCCTCATTTGATTTATATGCCTGAACGACCAGTCAGCATGGAAAAGTTTCTTTCAGATGTTGAATCTGTTTACAAAAGGCTGGGCAGGTGTGTTATAGCAGTCAGCGAGGGGATATCAGCTCCGGAGGGCAAGACGTGGGCAGAAAAGCTTAATGAAAGCGCGGAAAAAGATGCTCACGGTAATGTTCAGCTTTCGGGCACAGGTGCATTGGCTGATTTTATGGCAGGTAAGATAAAGAGCGAAATCAAGGCCAAGCGTGTCAGGGCGGATACTTTTGGTTATCTTCAAAGAAGTTTTGCGGGTATGCAGTCTAAAACTGATGTTGAGGAGGCAAGAATCTGCGGTATTGAAGCAGTTAAGTACTCGATGAACAATTCGAGCGGGTCGGTAGCTATGAAAAGAACTGGCAACGGCGATAATTACGGTATTGAATATTTTCTTACCGAGCTGAGTAATGTTGCAGAAAAAACCAAGGAAATGCCTGGTGAGTTCATCGGTTCAGATGGTAACGATATTACAGAAGCTTTTATTGAATATACGAAACCCCTGGCAGGTGAACTGCCGCGAACAACCTGGCTGGGCAGTTTGCCGCGGGTTAAATAGTTTTCAAAAATCAGTAAACTGAGGGTCCGTGAGAGCGGGCCCTTTTTTATACATTTTCAGGGGTGGTTTATAATCGTGGTTTCTATTCTGGCGGTGGTGTGATTTGAAATTTCAATTTTTTGAGTTTTCGGGTTATCTTCAGATTCTGAAACTGTACTTATCTGGCCAGACATTTTTGATTCTATATCCGCAGAAGTTATCAGTCCTGTAGGTATGTGCAGCTGAAGCTTTATGTCTGTTTTCTGATTTACATCGGAACTTTGGATTTTCATATCTATCTGTTCGGGTTTGCTTTGCACGAGTCCTGAGGTGTTTACAGTTATAACGGCAAGTTGATTGTCGATTTTATTGAGTTTCCAGTTCCATACCGCTCCTTGGACACTTGTTCCCTGTGTAAAAGCGTATGGTGCTGTCCATGTATCACCTTCTTTGAGGTTTTTGTCTGGATATTTCATCAAAAAGGCTGGGGTTTGTCTGAAAGATTCGAGCAGAGCGTCTCTGGCATGAGCAGCCTGGTCGATGGGCAGTTCCATAGCCAGTACAAGATTATTTGCCAATTCGAGCCCGCCCCCGACATTTCCTAACACCTTGCCCCGGGAATTTAGACGAATAATTACGCTTTTTCCGACGGTTCCCATAAAATATGAGCCGGGGTTGTCCTTGCTAACAGGCTTTGAGCTGTCGTATGAAAGGACAGTTTTGAGTTCATCGCCTGTGCCCTGACGTGAGCTTACTTTTACAGCGCTGAAAGTTTTCTTAACTATCATCTCATTTTCCGGTGACACCCGCAGAACTTCTATAAGATATTCTCTGTCAGTAGATTCTATCGTTGTAAATTTTTCTTTTTCGGTACTGCTAATTGTTTCAGATCGCTGATTTGTAACTATCTGAGCTTTGAATCCTTCGGTTAAATTCAGTTTCAAAGTAATACCGTTTTTTTTAACTATTTTTTCAGGTTCTTTCTGCACAGGTTTTGGCTTTGCAGCAGTATCGGGTAGAGGCTCAGTGGTTTTTGGCTGGTTAGGATTATTATCAGGAGCTGGTTTGCTTTTTTCTTTTTTTCCGCATCCATAAATTAAAAGGGCATAAATTAGAGTTAAACTCAGAAAAATAAGCTTTTCATTTTTCATTTAATCTTTTTCCTTCCTTGCAGAATTCAGTTATTTTGCTGTTTAAAAGCTATCAGCTGCATTTACAGATTAAACAGTGCCTCTACAAATTCTGCGGGGTCAAATTCAGCTATATCCTCAGGAGTTTCGCCAAGTCCAATAAATTTTACAGGTATGTCCAGCTGTTCCTTAATTGCCAGGACTATTCCTCCTCTTGCAGTACCATCGAGTTTTGCCAGGAATATCCCTGTTACATCAACGGTTTCAGTAAACATTTTTGCCTGCTGGACAGCGTTTTGTCCGGTAGTAGCATCTACCACTAAAAGCACTTCATGGGGCGCGTGCGGTATCTTCTTTGAAACAACTTTTTTAATCTTTCCAAGCTGTTCCATAAGGTTTTTCTGTGTATGCAATCTGCCAGCGGTATCAAGAATAAGGTAGTCCACATCCCGCGCCAGGGCAGCGTTTACAGCGTCAAAAGCAACCGCGGCGGGGTCAGAACCCATTTGCTGTTTTACGATATCTACTCCGATTCTTTCGGACCATATTGTAAGTTGTTCGACCGCAGCGGCTCTGAAGGTGTCACAGGCGGCTACGATAACTTTTTTGTTATTTCTGCTTAAAACGTATGCCAGTTTTGCGATACTTGTTGTCTTTCCTGAGCCGTTTATTCCCGCAACAAGAATGACAGTCGGACCGTTTTTGGCTTCTTTAAGCTGAGTATTTTCTGCAGGCCAATATGCCTTTAAGTGATCCTTTAAAAAATCGATAATGTCGTCACTTTTTTGGATTTTTTTTGTTTTATATGCCTCTCTAAGATCTTCTATCAACCTTTCAGTAGTTTGTACTCCGATATCATCACTAATTAAAGTTGCTTCAAGTTCCTCCAGCAGTTCATCATCGATATCTCTGCCAAAAGTAAGTACCGAGTTAAGGCCAGAAGTTATTCTTTTTCGTGTTTTTCCCAGTCTTTCTTTTAGATATCCTACAGTTTTACTGAAAAATCCCATATCAGCTCCAGAACATGAAATAATTAATAATCGTTTAGGTCCAATTCAGGAGATATTTTCGGTTAAAACGCAATAAATTTCAAGCACTATAAAATTTTGCCAATACTTCTTTTATAATAATCGCAAAAATTATCTTTATTGAGTGAGATATTTTCGATTGACATTTTGAAAATTTTCGTTCTAATATATTCTTCAATGCTAAGGATAGCACTTCAGGGCCAATTCGGATGGTTCCATTTTGGATAAAATCGCTTTTTGTATGCGCAGTAACAATTATCAAAGATAATCGGTACGTATGTTTTATCTTTTTTATGTGGGCTATTTGCCGAAATTGGCGTCTGCAGTAAACCAACTTTTGTTTTAGCGAGTCGTTGATGATGCAGGATACAGCTAAATTATTTGTGGATGTAATTGACCGAGCCCGTGCTTTAGACCCAGTCAACGCAAGAAAATGGTTTGATGAACTTGTTCCTCTCCGTTTTGAATTCGGCGAGCTTGAAATAGGTTGTCCGGAAAAATCCATGGCAGAATATCTCACGGAAACGTGCAGCCATTGTTTTACCAAGGCGGCACAGAGTATTACAGGTCATTTAGTTACCGTCAAATTCAGTGCCCTTACAGAGCCTGACCCGAGTCTGGGCAAGTCAACAGACAGTTGCGGGGATATTCGGCTTCATCCAGACTACACTTTTAAGAGCTTTGTAGTTGGCCCTTCAAACCGACTGGCTCACGCAAGCTGTGTGGCAGTAAGTCATTCACCCGGCACAACATATAACCCGCTGTTTATTTATGGAAGTGTAGGGCTCGGCAAAACCCATCTACTTCATGCGATTTGTCATGGTGTTAAAAAGAAAAACTCACATGCAGTTATCCGCTTTTTGAGCTGTGAAGAATTTGTAAACCGTTTCATTGATTCGATAGAACAAGGGCAATTGTCTGATTTTCAGGCGATGTTTCGAAATGTTGATTTGCTTGTTATTGATGATGTTCAGTTTTTAAGAGAACGTGAACAGAGCCAGGAGGAATTTTTTCATACTTACAATGCTCTTTATAACAGTAATAAACAGATAGTTCTGACAGCGGACTGCCCTCCCGGAGAGATTCCTTCATTGGAAGAGAGGCTTGTGAGCCGATTTAAGTGGGGGCTGGTGGCCAGGCTTGATGCCCCCAGCTATGAGACAAGGATAGCAATCGTTCAGAAAAAGGCTCATCTTCGCGGTCTGGATATATCAGAAGAGATAGCTGAGTATATTGCCCAAAAAGTTACTACAAATATCCGTGAGCTGGAGGGTGCATTGACAATTATTTATGCCACTTCGAAAACAAATAACCAGCCTATTACACTTGAGCTTGCCAGGAGCGCTCTTGGCGACCAGGAATTTACGACGGAGAAATCGATTAATATAAGCGAAATAATCGAGGCGGTAACGAACCATTTTGATGTTCGACTTTCGGATTTACAGAGCAAGAAAAGGAGTCAAAGTATTACTCTTCCGCGTCAGATATGTATGTTCCTGGCCAGAAAGATGACTCGTCACAGTCTGGAGGAGATAGGTGGACATCTGGGGGGAAGGGATCATACGACAGTTCTTCACGCATGCAGCAAAATTCAGGATCTGCAACAAAACGACCCAGGGACACGATCCCGGATACATGAACTTACCAGAGAAATTCAGCGGGTTTGAGAAAGTATCTATATTTGGGGCAGTTTTGAGCATGTCATTAAATGATGTAATGAATTTTTGAGCGGGCTACTGAAGATTGCCCCGGTTTGAAGCATTATAATCCAATTCAAGATGATTGAAAAATGGCCGATTCACAAGTTATGCAAACCGGCCATGATATTATTGAGCCTATTTTCAGTCAACTTTTAATACTACCCAGAAGGTAAATTTTCCGTCACGAACCAGAAGCAGTGCTTTGCCGGTCCGCATGGATTTTTCCATGGCATTGGTGAACTGTTCAATGTTTGATATTTTCTGGTTGTTTACACTTGTGATAAGCATTCCCTTTTCGAGACCCTTTTTGTCTGCGACACTTCCGGATTCTATATCCGAAATTATTACCCCTGAGCCTGGTTCGTATCCAAAGCCCTCTGCCAGTTCATCGGTAAGCTGCTGTACCTGAAAACCGAATTTTTCGTAGAACTTTGTAACAGAGCCGCCACTTTCAGGCATATCGGATCTTGAGGCAAGCTTTGCGGTTACGTTTTTGATATCACCGTCACGGAAAATTTTAATCTTTATTTTTGTTTCCGGACTGAGCATTCCTATAGTGTTGAGCAGATCGGACCAGTCTTCGATGTCTTTACCGTTTATGCTCAGGATGACATCACCGGGCTTTATACCGGCTTTTTCAGCAGGTGAGTCCGGGACGACTTCTGCGACAAGTGCTCCTTTGTCTTCTTCGAGTCCGAAAGCTTCTGCGAGGTCTTTTGTGAGGCCTTTACTGCTGGGGCCGACACCGAGAAAGCCTCTGTCAACTTTTCCAGTTTTTATGAGCTGATCCTTGATTGAATTTGCCATATTAATGGGTATTGCAAATCCGATACCCATGTATCCGCCGCTTTGACTTACGATGAATGTATTTATTCCGATTGCTTCTCCGTTTAGGTTAATCAGGGGTCCCCCGCTGTTGCCTGGGTTTATCGCGGCATCGGTCTGGATAAAATCTTCATAAGTGGTCATTCCAAAGCCAGTTCTTCCCTTTGCACTTACGACGCCTACGGTTAAAGTTGCGTTTAGCCTAAAGGGGTTACCTACGGCAATTACCCATTCGCCTATTTCAAGATTATCTGAATCCCCGATTTTCAGCACCGGCAGTTCGTCACCATCAATTTTGATAACAGCTACATCAGAGTCAGGGTCCTTTCCAATGAGTTCTGCCTCAAACTCTCTTCCATCATTTAGTATAACGGTTATTTTATCAGCTTCGCCCACCACATGATTGTTTGTGAGGATGTAACCATCATGGGAAACAATAAATCCGCTTCCCTGGCCCATTTGTTTTCTTTCCTGGGGTGATCTTTTTCTGAAACGAGGACCGAAAAATCTTTCGAAAAACTCTTCTTCAAACGGATTCATGCCGCCTGAACTTTTAATGGTCTTTTCGACCTGAATTGATACGACTGCAGGGATAGCCTTTTTTGCCACTTTGCTAAATGCCCTGCTGGTTTGACGAAGTGTTTCGACGTCATGGCCATTAGTTTCCAGTGAATCGTTCGAATTTTCTTTTGCACATGTCCCCATTGGAGTAAAGATAAAGAGCAAAAGTAATATTGCTGCAACAGCTAATGCGATTTTCTTTCGGTCCATTATACTACCTTTCTGTCAAAGTTTGTTATGAGTCTTTAGAAATAAACAGCACACTATACGCATAAAACATAAATTAGTGCGTAAAAAAACGGGCACGGCCTTGATAAAGCTGTGCCCATTAAAGCCAATGCTTATCCAGATTTTATATTGATTTTCTTTGTTCTTTCCCTTGCTGACTCATTTTTGGGCAAGGTTATGGTTAAAACACCTTTTTTGAAATTTGCGTCGGCGTTATCCTCATCAACTTCAGTTCCAACATCGACAGACCTGGAGAAGGAGCCATAGCTACTCTCATAATAGTAGCCTTTCTGCTTATCGTTTTCTTCGTGCTCCTGCTTTTTTTCACCTTTGATGGTCAAAATCCCATCATCCAGCGACAATTCAATGTCTTTTTCGTCTATTCCAGGCAGTTCAGCTGAAACCTTTATCTGTTTGTCGTTTTCACTGACATTAATCCTGGGCATAAACATCTCAGTTTTGTCCGAGAAAAGCGACAAATCTGTTCCTGAAAAGAAATCGTCGAACATCCTGTTCATCTGCCTCTGAAGTTTTGCCAGAGGATATTCACCTGTGCTTCTTTGCAGGCCTTTGCCTTTACGCCATGGTACTAAATTACCAAGAGCCATAGTAAACACCTCCTTTCAATATCTGTATTTGTTTTTTTACAGTAACTTCCAACATCTGTAATAACATATTTACAAATCTTATGCCAGAAGGCTTTGTGCGACTTAAATACAGTCTAAATACAGACTTAACTTAAACAGCTATTAAGCTGCCGAAGGTTTGTTACTGCCGAATTTGCTTGCATTATGCAATTATGACAGTAAAAAGCTTTGTGAAAACCTGAAAAAACCGAAATTCAAGCATCTTTGAGAACACTTTAAGCTTGTTAACCGGTGTTAATCCTTTTGCTGTTGTGAATTTTCTTCAGCTGACAGGTCGGGATTTTCAGGCTGATTATTATCCCCGGCTTCCTGCTTTTTTTCTTCCTTATTTTCTGAATCTTCCTTGCTTTGCTTTTGCTGTTCGGCTTTTAAGAGGTCCGAGACAGTTGGGTGATTCAGCTCCTTTCCCTCAAGTATAGCCTGTACATCCTGGACATCCAGGGTTTCGTATTTCAATAGTGCCTGAGCCAGACGGTCAAGATTTTGCTTATTTTCCTCTATCAGTTTTTTTGCTGCAGAGTAAGCTTCGTCAATGAGTTTTTTGACCTCAGTATCAATCAATTCAGCGGTTTTTTCTGAATAATCACTGTTTGAACTTTGGCCGTAATACATCTGCATATTATCGTTTTTACTGTAATCTATCGGGCCTATATCCTGGCCCATGCCCCATGAAAGCACCATTTCTCTTGCCATCATACTGGCCTGCTTGATATCCGAGGCAGCTCCGCTGTCTATATCGTTGCAGAATATCTCCTGAGCAATTCTTCCTGCGTAGCATACCTGCATCTGGGCGATACAGTACTTTTTGGTATAGAAGAGTCTGTCCTTTTCCGGAAGTGCGAAAGTAGCTCCCCCCATCGGGCCTCTTGGTATTATGCTGACTTTATGCAGCGGGTCGGCATCTTCCAGCATGCACTGAACAAGGGCATGTCCTGCTTCATGGTAGGCAGTCAGTTTTTTATCCGACTCATCAATAACCCTGCTTCTTTTTGCTCTTCCCCATCGAACCTTGTCCCTTGCCTCTTCGAGGTCGGCCATTTCGACCGATTCCTTGTCCTGCATACTGGCTCCGATTGCCGCTTCGTTTATAAGCGCCTCCAGCTCAGCACCGCTGAACATTGGGGTTCCTCTTGCGATTCTCTCAAGGTTGACATCATCTGCCATTTTTATTTTTTTTGAGTGGACTTTGAGGATTTCGTGCCTTCCGCTCAAATCCGGCAAGGGGACCACTACCTGACGGTCAAATCTGCCCGGTCTGGTAAGTGCATGGTCCAGAATGTCGCCTCTGTTTGTGGCGGCTATGACAATGACCTGGTCGTTAGTGTCGAAACCATCCATTTCGACAAGTATGGCGTTTAGAGTCTGCTCACGTTCATCATGACCACCGCTGACGAAGCCCGGGCCTCTTTTTCTTCCGATTGCATCAATCTCGTCAAGGAATATTATGCACGGTGAGTTATCCTTTGCCTGTTTAAACAGGTCCCTTACCCTGCTTGCACCAACTCCGACGAACATTTCGACGAAATCACTTCCGGAAATACTAAAAAAGGGCACGTCAGATTCACCGGCGATGGCTTTTGCGAGCAGTGTTTTTCCGCACCCCGGAGGTCCGACTAAAAGTACGCCTCTTGGAATTCTTCCGCCAAGTTTTTTGAATTTTTTTGGATTTTTGAGAAATTCTATTGTCTCGCCGACCTCATCTTTTGCCTCTTCGATCCCCGCGACATTGTCAAAGGTTATCTTTACCTGTTCTTTTCCCCTTAATCTGTGTTTGCTTCTGCCAAAACTCATAAGCATTCCGCCTCCGCCTCCGCCTCTTAAGCCTCTGAGGAAGAAGAAGTATATAATACCAACAAGCAGCAGTATCGGGAGTATATTCCAGAAAAGCGGCATCCATATATCAGGTTCTGCGAAACTAAATTCCACCCCGTTTTCATTTAAGAGGTTTTTAAGGTCCTGGCGTATTATTTCAGGGTCAAAATTTACCTCGAAGCTTGCCGCAGTGTCCTCGCCTCTTTCCTGAAGCCCTTTTTCGTTGAATTTTCCGACTATCTTACGCTGATGTACCTCAACGCTTTTTATGTACCCTTTTATTACATAATCCTCAAACTGGCTAAAGGAGTCCAGTTTATCTACTTTCTTCATATTACTGACCATAAGCAGCAGGCTCAGGGCAATAAGTCCTATTATCAGCCAGCTGAAAGGGCTTTTGTTATACTTTGGACCCTGTGAAGGTCCCTGTTGTTTGAATTTGTTTTGCTTAAAGTTTTTATCCATATTTTAATTACCGAAAAATCGCCCTAAACCGCATTTTCCGGGCTGGGCATTGTTACTATTTAAAGTCTGCAAACACAATTTTAGTAATCTTAACATCAAGAGGCTTTAAGTTCAACCTAATCCCGTAAAAAAGCTGATTAAATAATTCAGCGTTAAAAAAGGGACCTGTCAGGCTGAAAGTAGACGAATACATTGGTTTTGTACAGTTTTTCAGCAGATTTGGTTCATTTTTCTTTATGTTAAAATAAAAACTGATCCTGAAACGGCGGCTGGGCCGGTGTTTTTTCAGCCAGTGAGCAACTCGAATTGGTCGGTACTTAGGCTGTGTCTGAGTTTTTGCAGTGCCAGCAGCTCAATTTGCCTTACCCGTTCCTTGCTTAAGCCGAGTGTCTGGCCTATCTGATTCAGTGTCATCCCTTTCTTCGTTACTTTATTACCTGTAAGGCCAAACCTGCTTTTAATGATAAACCCTTCCCTGTCGTCAAGATTGTTTTCTATAAGCTGTTCAAGTGTAAGTCCTGCCTGTTCTACAGCTTTTATTCGGCTGGTGTTTTGAATTCTCATGTCTTTTTGCAATTGTGATATATCAGTTTTAGCTTTGTCAGGTCTTGAAGCCTGGGCACCAATATGCCGGGCAAAATCCTTTGCAATTGCCCATGAAGCGTATGTGCTGAAACGATATCCTCTGGTGTAATCGAATTTTTCCACAGCTCTCATAAGCGAAAAGTTACCCTCGCTTACAAGGTCCTGTATGTCAGCCCCGCTTTTTTTGTGTTTGCCTGCGATGCTGACAACCAATCTGACATTTGCCTCAATTATAGTTCTTTTGATGTTTTCAGCCTTTTTGAGGTAATCATCAATTATTTTCAGCCTGGTCGCACATGGATTTGTTTTGTTGATTTTTGTTCTTTCAATACCAGCGAGGTATTTGAGGTAATTGTACTTTCGAAATAAGTCCACTTCCTGCTGTCTGTTCAGGAGTCCTGAACTGTTTTTGGGATTATCTATATCCGGCGAGTTCAGGATTTTATCAGCGGCATCTTCCTCCAAAAACTCAGTGCTGTCGATGAATTCTATTTTTACCGCCCTTAGCTCGGAGGCTTTACGCTTATTCAATATACGATATATGCTGCTTTTGCTTAAATGAAATTTTTTCGCCAATTCGCTGGCCGGGACCTGGTTTTTGTGCATTTCGTATATGAGGCTTTGCTTTTGCGGGTCGGCGTTGCCGGAGAGCTTTTGAAATATTCGCTTTCCTTTTTTTTCCGCCTCTACAAGAATTACTCTTATTGTTTCGAGGCCTCTTTTGGTTTGCTGAGCAATCTGTGTAATAATTTCATGACGTGTTGCTGTTTTATTTCTTGAAATGTCTCTTGCCATTTTTATAATCTGCTGGCGGTCTTTTTGGTCAATCCTGTTGAAATTTACCGCGTTTTCCACCAGTTCGGGGTATTTTTTCTTAAAACTGTTTAAGTCTTTCTGTGCTATACCGATTTTTTTTTCGCCGTCTTCGAATATGTAGTATGCCGCAACGAGACCTTTTTTTCGCCATCTGTCAAGCGTTCTTCTTGATATATCGAGTTTTTGAGCTAACTGGTCAAGAGTATATATCTGCTGGTCCCGTGAAGCGGCCTTCAATTTGAGCTTTCTGCTTAGATTCAGGATGTATGACTGGAGAGCCTGTTTAAGCTGTTTTCCTGTAACTATGACATCTGCAAGGTTTTGTTTTGGTCTGTATTCAGTAATCTTGAAACAAATAAATTCGAGGGGGTATTGTCGGTCATCTTTTATCTGACCAACCAGTTCAGCAGCGGCCATGAGCATATCGAATTGCTTTCTTTGAGGAGCAAAGCGAAGCTGTTCAAATAAATCGTTGAGATGTATGTTTTTTATTCTCGGCATTTTTGACAATATTGCCCGGAATAATGATTGATATCAATCAAGCGCTCTGCTGCTCTGCGACGGAAATAAGCGTGCCAATTTTTTCCACCGCTTTTACAAAGCTTTCATAATCGACAGGTTTTACAATATAGATGCTGCATCCGACATTTCTGCAATATTTAATGTCGTCAGGGTCATCGGTTGTGCTTAACATTATGACAGGTATGTCCTCAGTCTTTTTTGAAGATTTAATTTTCTTGAGGACTTCTCTTCCATCGACGAGGGGCATTCGAATATCAAGAATCAGGATGTAGGACTTTTCAGGGTCGAATTTTCCATACTGGTCATCATACAAAAAATCCAGTATTTCTTTTCCGTCCTTAAACCTGATAAAGTCATTTTCCAGGCCCTGACGCATAAGATTTTTCTTGATTAAGAGAAAATGCGCATCGTCATCTTCAGCAATCAATATAATTGTTTTTTTATTTGAAGACATATTTTTCAATCCTTAAAACAAAACAAAAATTATCTCAAATAAAATTTGTTTTAAGGTTTTTCCTTTAATCAATCATTTTATATCAGCATAACTTCAAGCTGATAATTATTCAAGCGTTTTAATATCATAACTACCATGTAAGTAAATAACGCCGCCTGTGTCCGCCTACCGGTAGGAGCGACCGGTTAAGCTGTGCCCGGAGGAACATAGGACATCTGACACAGACGACGTTATATCAATTTTCAAATAGCAGACCTTATTGTCATTTCTGACTAACAGGCCCAAAGCCTGCACCACGGATAGATATTTCCGTCGGCGCCTTTATTTATTATCATCAAGCATTTTCTTGTAATGAGCGTTTTCCCTTTTTGTCGCTTCCAGATCGAAGAGCAAATACTTTACGCTCACTCTAAGATAATCCAGGGACTGCTGTAAAGCATTCATTTTATCCCTGAGCTGCTTGTGAGATTTACTGGTCTGCTTTGCTAAGTCCGTAAGTTTTTTCTTTTGCGGTGACGGCAGAGAGTCCATCTCCTTGATAAGTTCATTAAGCTGTTTTCTAAATCCTGCATCATTCATCATAACACCCCCATAGAATACTTTCCGAAGCCAAAATCTTAAAAAACCGGCGTTACTTATGGCCGGGTAAACACGCCCCATTTACAGTTTTATTATACCACAAATTCGCTTGAAACTCAATAAAAGGCGTTGATTATTAACAAATTAACCGAAAAAAGCATTCTGGTAAAGCTTACGGGTGTTTTTTATAGGACTCTTTAGTGATTTTTTCTTTATTCAAGTGTCCTTAATTTTCTTGCTGTACAGTCGATTGGGCATTATTATAAATTTGTACAGCTTTATCCATATTTTCATCGAACCATTTCTGGAAATCATCCCATTTTTCAGCACTTACCTGCTTTGCCTGGTCGAGTTTACCAGTTATTTGCTCCAGTTTCTGGTCAAGCTGCTCTTTATGCTGATCAAACTGCTGTTTTACTTCGCTGCTTTTTTGCTGTGCCTGTTTTTTCAGGTCGGCCATATTTTCCTGGAGTTTTACGGTTTCTTTCTGGATGTAATCGACGGTTTTTTCTTTCTGTTGTGCCAGATAATCGCCTGCTGCATCGACTGCCTTTGAAGTATGCTCGGCCATTCTTTGGTAACTGTCATCTTTTTTGCGGGTATCTGTCTGACCGGCAGATTCTTCGGGGTTTGAATCTTTTGAACAACCAAGCGAAAACAGGCAAATCAGCATTGAAATAGTTATTAGTTTTTTTCTCATTATCTGTTCCTTCTCCCCTTTAAGTGATTTTAATTTGGCCATATTATATATACAACAGTTAATATTGCAAATAAAAAAGTGAGATACTTAAGGTAAGCTTTAAAAAATTTTGCAATTTTTCAGGCAACCCTTCCCTATCCTATTTCTGCGATTATAAGCAGCTTGCAAAAATATTATTACAAGGCTATTATAGTTGCTGTAAACAGATATTTTATTATGGGAGATTTTGCATTGAAGATTGACAGTTTTGTATTGAGCGGATTTGGCACGAACGCATATTTATTACGTAAAGAAAGCGATGATAAAGATTGTTTAATAATAGATCCCGGTCTTGAGCCTTTTTCACTGATTAACTATATTGAGGAAAATGGGCTTAATCCGCTTTTTGCTGTTCTTACTCATGGGCATGCGGACCATACTGCAGGTCTTAGTGATTTGAAGGAGAAATGGCCGGGCCTTAAGACAGCGATACACAAATTCGATGCGGATATGATGACCGATCCTGATAAGAATCTTTCGATGCTGGCCGGGTATAACATCGTTCACGAACCAGCTGATATTCTGATAGAAGAAGAGGGATTTAAGGAATTCGGCACGTTAGGTTTCGAGGTTATCAGGACTTCGGGGCATACTTCCGGGGGTATAAGTTTATATTCCGAGAATGATAAGGTTGTATTTACCGGTGATGCGCTTTTTGCGGGGGGAGTCGGCAGGACTGATTTTCCCGGAGGGGATATGGATGAGCTTATCTGCAATATCAAGCAAAAGCTTCTTAGTCTGCCAGATGATACGAAAGTTTTGCCGGGACATGGGCCAGGTTCGACTATCGGGGCTGAGAAGCAAGGCAACCCTTTTTTGAGATAATCTGTATTTGGATGCTGTGCAATGGATCAAGAGCTGGATAATTATTCGGTTGTTTACAAAGGTCCTTATGATCTGGCGGAAAGGGTTGTTAATCTGCTCAGGGAAAATGGGGTTGATTCAAATATCGAGCCTGAAATTATGGGGGAGAATTATTACAGTCATTACTATGTCGTAAAAGTTTCTTCAGAGGAGCAAAAAGCAGCTGTCAGGTTTATACTTAACTGGGAGATGGAGTGTTCGCAACGTACAGCGAAGCTGTCAAAACGGCTGGCGAATGTCGCTATAAA
>CAZAYB010000005.1:0-12576 GCA_964489215.1 uncultured Pirellulales bacterium | reverse complement strand
GCTTCAACGTTCAGTCTTAAAAGCGGTTCAGTATTACTTGGTCTTACATTGAACCACCAGTCCTTGAACTGTATGGTGATTCCGTCAAGGTCATCCTGCTGACCCTGCTGATATTTTCTTGCAAGGGCGGTCATAGCCTCGTTCTTGTCTTCGACTTCGAAATTTATTTCACCGCTTGAGGCATATCTCCGCAAAGGCGCAATCAGCTCGCTGACAGTTTTGTCAGTTTCGCTGAGAATATTAAGAACGTGCACGAGAGTTATCATCCCCGAATCTGCGTAGTAATTGTCCCTGTAATAGAAATGCCCGCTGAGCTCGCCTCCGAAAACGGCGTGGCTGTCTCGAAGAGTTTTTTTCATGTAGGCGTGACCGACTCGTTCGCGCCTTGGTATTCCACCATTTTTTATAATCTCTTCCTGGACGGCATGGCTGCTTCTCAGATCATAAACAACCGCAGAACCTGGATTTCTTTTTAAGAAATAGGGGACCATAAGTGCAGTTAGCAGGTCACAGCCGATATTGTTTCCTTCTTCATCTATCATCATAAGCCGATCCGCATCGCCGTCGAAACATATTCCAGCGTCTGCCTGTGTTTCGAGGACGGTTTCCCTGAGCTCTGCGAGGTTTGCGTCCACGAGAGGATTCGGGTCATGTTTAAAGGTTCCATCGTGTTGGAAGTTTAAGCCTACTATTTCCACTGGTGCGTCTCCGAATATGATGGGAACGACTTTTCCAGCCATACCGTTGGAGGCGTCAATGACGAGTTTTAGCGGTTTTATATTTGGGTTAAGGAACTTCATTACGTGCTGTTTGTATTCTTTGGCCAGTTCGTATTTTTCTACGGAGCCGTCCTTTGTGGCCTTGGTATGCAGCAAGGCGGTGGCAATGTGCTTAATTTCCTTTAAGCCGGTATCCTGACCGACTGGCTTTGCGTTGAGTCCTGAAATTTTAAAGCCGTTATATTTAGCGGGATTATGAGAGGCGGTTACCTGGACTCCGCCGCAGGTTCCCAGGTGGTTAACGGCGAAATAGATTTGGGGGGTGTCTATCATTCCAATATCGATGACGTTTGTTCCGGTTGCGTTCATTCCTTCGATGAGCGATTTTTTGAGGGACTGGCTGTGGGTTCTCATATCGGTACCCACGACAATGGACTGTGCGTTTGCCTGGCCTCTTTCGTAACCTCTCAGGAGTGAACGCAAAAACTGAGCGGTACCGTGACCTATCTTCCATGCGGCATCCTCATCGAGCTGGTCCTGGTAAATTCCTCTTATATCGTATGCTTTGAAAATTGAAGGATCCATAATTTTTTTCCTATTGAACCATAGTCAGTTTTTTTCAAGAATTCAGAACACATTTGATTTTAAATGCTTACACGCAATATGTCAACATAAAGTATTATCGAACATTTTAAGAAAATTTACAGAAAATTGCGTTTTTTGGCTTGACTTGATTGTATCTATATATACAATATAAATATGAACACATTTTAAGGAGATATCGCATGAAAGAGTGGCATTTGTCGTCAGGGTTCAAGTCGAAGTTAAAGGGTCTGCTGGAGCAGTGGCGCGATGAAGGTATCATAGAGGCCCGGCAGGCTGAGACGATAAGCAGCAAATATGGTCTCGAGAATCTTTCGACCGACCATACGAACCTTATAATGGCGTTTGTTTATGGTATAGGGGCGGCTCTTTTAGGAATCGGGGTAATAAGTTTTGTAGCGTTTAACTGGGATTATTTAGGGCCCGGGTGGAAGACCGTTATCATATATTCCGGGATGCTGATTGTGGATTCGGCTGGTTTTTATCTTTGGAAGATAGACGGGAGGTTTCCGCGGCTTGGGCACTGTCTTGTAGTGGTGGGCACTATTATTTTCGGGGCAAATATCGGGCTTGTCGCCCAGATTTTTCATATCCACGGGCATATTTACAATGGATTTTTGGCCTGGGCGGCCGGAGCTGTCGCGGCGGCTTATCTGTTTTGCAGTGTGCCTAACGCAATTTTGGCAGCGGTTGCGATTACAGGTTCTGTGTTCAGCCATAATTTTGTAAGTGAACCGGGGCTTGTCTGGTATTATCCTGTTTTGACTGCGGCAGCTTTGCTTCCTTTCGCTTACTGGAGGAAGAGCTCAGTGGTGTTTGTGCTTAGCTGGATCGTAATTTTTATAGTAACGCCATTTTCCTGGGGGCATATCTTTGGCGAACAAAGTGCTGCGATTCTTTCATTATACATGTGCGCCCTTGCCTGTATCGGAACTGCTGTAATAAGCGGTAATAAGGACTGTTATGAGAAATTTAAGGGCCTTGGGATTAATCTTAGCTTTCTTGCGCTGGGGTTTACGCTTTTTCTGACATCATTTCATGAAGTATCAGAGGAAATTATCAGGGATATTTCAAGGTTTGATTTTGACGGCATTTATCCGTTAACCACATTGGCCTTGCCTGTATTTGTTACAATTATATTAATACTCGGGGCCCTTTGGTCACTTAAAGGCAGGGTTCTTAATATTGTTTATTTCGGCATATTTATAGTCTGCGGGACAGCAGTGCCCGTTCTTCTTTTAACCGGAGATTTTTTTACCGTTACAGTCGGGGCTAATACAGCGATACTTCTGCTTTGCGGGATGATAATATACAGGAGTGTGGTTAAGCAATCCAGGCTTGAGTTCTGGGGAGCGGGTACGCTTTTGATTATTACGGTGATAGCAAGGACGCTGGAATATGAAACTAATCTGCTTTTGAAGTCAATAATATTTGCCGTTTGCGGAGCTTCGGTGATGCTTTGTGCGTTTTTATTTGAAAAAATCCTTAAACGAAGGAGCTTGAAATGAATAAAAGGCAATTGCTAATACTTTTTACAGTTCTTATCGCAGTGAAGACAGGCGTGCTTGTATTGATTGCAGCTCCTAAAATTTCTGCGCATGTAACCGGACGGACAATTGTTCTGGATATATCTCCTTATGACCCTTATGATTTTCTGAGCGGCTACTACATGAATATCAGTTATGACGCAATAAGCAATCCTGACCCTAATGAGCCTATGCCTTATCGCCGGGGGGAAACGGTTTATGCAAGTCTGAACAGAGATGAATCAGGGAATTGGCAGTTAGACAGTATAGTTAGTAAACTGCCCGGTGATACTGCTGAAGATGAGGTATTTATAAAGGGCATAAGGAAAAGACGCAGAATCATTTACGGTATCGAAAGGTTTTATGTTCCTGAAGTTAAAAGGCGTCAAACAGGCGAAATGTTCCGCAAATATGCCGACCAGGCCAAGGCGGTAGTAAAGGTTGACCGCTTTGGTAATGCAGCAATTATCAAGATGAAGATTAAAGATAAAGTTATTGAATAATCCGGGCAGTAATTTACAGCCTATCAGATGCGCGAAGTTTATTTATTGTAATCGTGAAAACAGGATAATCTTAAAGTTCTTCGAAGTAATTCTCCTGGCGGTGCACCCTGACGTTTTCTCTTTTTGGGTCCTGGGGGTCCTGGCTTTGCCGATTCATCTGTCCCAGTGCCATGAGCAGTTTTATTCCATAGCTTACAATACCTATCCCGATTATGAAAAAAGCGATGGCTGCGAGTATTCCAAAAAAGGCAGGTATAGCGAAAATAAGCATTGAAAAACCGATAAAGAGCATTCCGGTAATGAACACACTAACGGCAAATCCTCTGCTTATTCTTGAAAGCTGATTAAAGTAGAACCTGAACATATTTTTCCTTTCCCATTAAAAAAGCGGGTAATGTCATTATAACAAAACCCGCCTTAATATCAAGTAAGCAAATAAATTGCTAATAACTTACTGGTTTTTAGTACATTCCGCCGCCGCCTGCGGGCATAGCAGGTTCAGACTTTTTTTCCGGTATTTCACTTACCAGGGCGTCTGTAGTGAGCAGCAGAGAAGCAATTGAAGCACCGTTTTGCAAAGCAGTTCTTTCGACTTTCGTAGGTACTATCACGCCGAACTTAACCATGTCTCCGTACTCTTTACGCAGAGCATCATATCCGTAGTTCTTTTCCTTGCTGTCCATAACCTTCTGGGCAACAATAGACCCGTCGAGACCTGCGTTTACAGCGATTTGCTTTATAGGAGCTACGACGGCTCTTTTTACAATATCGACCCCGATTTTTTCGTCGCCGGTTGTTTTAACGTCATCCAGCGTGGCAAGTACTTTTAGTGTGCTAACTCCGCCGCCTGGCAGAATACCTTCTTCAACCGCAGCTCTGCAGGCATGAAGTGCATCTTCTACACGGGCTTTCTTTTCCTTTACTTCAGCTTCTGTTGCTGCTCCGACGTTTATCTGTGCTACTCCGCCGGAAAGTTTTGCCAGTCTTTCCTGAAGTTTTTCGATGTCATAATCACTTGTGGAAGCTTCTATCTCATTTTTAATCTGCTCGATTCTTCCCTTGATATCAGCAGTTTTGCCGGCGCCTTCTATTACCGTGGTGTTGTCCTTGTCTATGGTGATTCTCTTTGCCTGTCCAAGCTGTGAGAGCTCAAGCTTTTCAACATCCATGCCGAGGTCCTCGAATATAGCAGTAGCACCGGTGAGTATAGCTATGTCCTGGAGCATTGCCTTTCTTCTGTCGCCAAAGCCCGGTGCCTTTACAGCAGCGACCTGGAGTACGCCGCGCAGCTTATTTACTACGAGAGTGGCAAGGGCCTCACCTTCGATATCCTCTGCGATTATAAGCAGCGGTCTGCCCTGTTTTGCAACCTTTTCAAGGATGGGCACGATTGATTTTACAGAACTGATTTTCTTTTCATGGACGAGTATATAGGGTTTGTCCAGAGAAACTACCATGTTCTCGGTGTCGTTAATGAAATGCGGGCTCAGGTACCCCTTGTCAAACTGCATACCCTCAACGAGTTCAACGGTTGTTTCCAGCGACTGGCCTTCTTCAACGGTTATGACGCCGTCTTTACCGACCTTATCCATTGCCTTTGCCATTGTTTTTCCAATTTCGGCTTCCTGGTTAGCACTGCAGGTAGCGACCTGTTGAATCTGTTTGCTGGAATTAACCGAAGTGCTCATTTTTTTGAGCTCATCGACAATTTTATCCACGGCTTTGTCTATTCCGCGTTTAACCTGCATAGCGTTTGCGCCAGCGGTTATGTTTTTGAGACCTTCCTCGAAAATTGCCTCAGCCAGGATTGTCGCAGTGGTTGTTCCGTCGCCTGCTACATTTGAAGTTTTACTGGCAACTTCCTTAACCATCTGAGCACCCATATTCTCGTATGAATCCTCAAGCTCGATTTCCTTAGCTACACTTACCCCGTCTTTTGTTACAGTCGGTGAACCGAATGATTTTTCCAAAACGACGTTTCTTCCGCACGGTCCAAGAGTTATTTTTACTGCTTTGGACAGTTTACGCACACCTTCGCGAATTGCCTGGCGGGCTTGTGAATCAAAAGCTATTTTTTTTGCTGCCATTTTATTTATCTCCCAAATATATGGTTACTTCTCAATTATTGCCATAATGTCTGATTCGTCCATGATGAGGTACTCTTTTGAGTCTAACTTCACTTCCGTACCTGCATAACTTGTGAAAAGCACCTGGTCACCTTTTTTTACCTGAGGCTTAAGCTTTTTTCCGTCTTTGGCGGTTTTTCCTTCACCTACACTAACTACTTTACCTCTTTGTGGTTTTTCCTTAGCGCTTTCCGGCAGTACAATACCACCGGCCGTGACAGATTCGGCCTCCACACGCTGAACAAGAACCTTGTCAGCCAATGGTCGGATATTCATCGTTTCTTTCTCCTTTCAAACAAACTTGCTAATAGAATTTTAATGTACATTTTACGCAGTAATTGATAAGTGCAAATGATGTGCCAAACGGCTCGGCTGCCAGATAAGCGACTATAACCTTATATGTATAAAATATTTAACGAAAGAATTGCTGTTAAGGCATATTCTGGCAAAATTGCAGATTTGCCGAAATCCGTTTGTCGCAACTGTCATGGTGGCAGTTAGGATTGCTATTTTAAGAGGCACAAAAAAACCCGACCTGGATATCTGGTTTCCAGATCGGGTATTAAAACACAAGAGGTGACAGTTATCTGAAATCAAAAAGCGACTGCGTTTTGATGATTGTAACCTGGTCAGGATAGGCATGGAACGCATGGATATGCAGTTCTTCCCTCCTGGCTTCAAAATCTATATAGCTGAAAGGCTCCAGGCCTCCTATGCTCAGATGCGGGAACTTGACGAAGAGCCCTCTGTTACGTGCAAATCTTTCCAGGTCCTTGTGGCTTTGGACATACAGGTTTCTGCTCATTTTTTCAACCTGGAAATCTGTCATATAACTAAGATTCTTGCTTAAATTACATTTGTGGTTTTTCTGACCTCGGAACTGGAACTTTTCGACCAGTCCCCTCTTGGGCAAAAGCTGTCCTGGGAAGCTTATAAGCTCTGTAATGCAATTATCACCCGCAAAGACGGTAACCACATGCGCACAACCGGTAGCCCATATAATGTTTTCATATTTTTCAGTTTTCAGGTGACGTTTCGAATAAATCGTAAACAGCTCCGGATGAAGCGGTCTCTGATATAACGAGAACGTCAATTCACCTATCGCTAAATGTCCTTTCGGTGCATCCATATCCAACCCCGACTTAAAAAGACTCAATTTAGTTAACGAAGTTCATTATACAAAAAAGGCGGGTGTTAAATCAACCCCATTTTTAGCGCTGATAAGGGGGTTAAGGGTCCTTATCGGACTATTATTTTGCAACTTCGGTAAATTAAGAGACTAACGTGATGAAGATTTTTTCTTAATTTTGTATAAATAATGATGAGTTAAGCACAGCTGCGATGATATCATAAAAAGCGTGGCATCCGGCCGTTATTCCAAAGCCTCTTACGGCAAATAAAACGGCAAAATATACGCCAGCTATCATCCTGAATATGAATTTTGGTGTTGAAAAGGCCTCTCCTATGCCTAAAGAGCCGTTTATGAAAAAGAAATGGTGATATGTGCTGAAAAGTGCGGCGCTTATTATAATAGACAGAAAAACTGAATTTTTCAGGCTGATATTCAGGAAATCCTGAAAAAAGAGCATCAGCAGGCTTATCAAGATTAGTCTGAATACGAGCTCTTCATATATCCCTGCACCTATTCCAGTTACGATATCAACAAACAGCACTGAAACCGGGTCTGAAGCGTTGACGGCAGCGTTGTTATCTGCGGTACAGGTTATTATATTTGCACCGAGAGCCGGTAATTTTCCGATTATGCTCATTGCTGAATCTAAAAAGGTAAATTGACTTGAATAGCCTATTTGCCTGTTGAACAACATACTGAGTATTATCAGCGGTACAGCGAGTATTATACATTCAAGTGTCATCGGCAAAAAATCGGTGATTTTGATGCGCCATTTAGCCTTTGAAGTTATCTGCAGTGTCAGCAGAATGATAATAACGACAAGCGGAGTGGCAATCCAGCTTGCCCTTACGGAAAAGCCGAGGTATTCAATCATGTTCCTGATCCAGACAAAAGCTACTACCCTTATCTGAGATTGCTGCATTGACTGGCTGAGAGTTTGGGGGTTTATTAAGATTGTTCCCAGTTCGTAGAAGAGTATGAATGGAATAAGGTACGCCAAGGCGTATATCGGCCTTGCGGTTCTGTCCAGATATGAACCCTGCATGAAATCCAGCAGTTGACCTGAAGTCTTTTTAAGTTTATCCTTTGCCATTGTTGGAAAAATTAAGCTCTAAAGCTCTTATTGTAAAGTAAAAATCCTAAAATGAAAGGAGTTTGCGTGTCGCGTGAAAAACTAATGGAAATATACAGTCTGCTTTTAGACCGTTTTGGAGCACAGCAATGGTGGCCCGGGGAGAGTAGTTTTGAGGTTATCGTCGGAGCGGTATTAACTCAGAATACTTCATGGAAGAATGTTGAAAAGGCGATATCAAACCTTAAAAAGCATAATTGTCTTGAGCCCGGTAAGATGTATGAGCTTGATAAT
The DNA here is from genome assembly GCA_964489215.1 of uncultured Pirellulales bacterium. Lineage (GTDB taxonomy): Bacteria > Planctomycetota > Phycisphaerae > Sedimentisphaerales > Anaerohalosphaeraceae > CAZAYB01. Next base: position 4,601 of record CAZAYB010000005.1, on the reverse strand, counting down.
GAAAGGCTTGCTGAGATGATACGTCCAGCCGGTTATTACAATATCAAGGCTAAAAGGCTGAAAAATTTTCTCATATTTCTGCATGACAATTATAATCTTGAACTTGACCGGCTTGAGGGTCTTGGTACGGATATGCTGAGGGAGGAGCTTTTGGGTATAAACGGGATTGGGCCGGAGACGGCAGATTCGATTATTTTATACGGTTTCGGCAAGCCGGTGTTTGTGGTTGACGCTTACACCTGCAGGGTTCTTTGCAGGCATATGCTTATTGAGCCGCCTGTGGATTATGAGACGGTGCAGGAGTATTTTCATTCCAATTTATCGCCGGATGCGAAGCTGTATAACGAATTTCACGCTCTTTTTGTGGCAGTTGGTAAAGATTACTGCAAACGGAAAGCCCGGTGTGAGGGATGTCCGCTTTGCGAGCTTGCTCATGAACTTGAATATGAGACAGATTATTAGAAAATTTTGTTGGAATGATAATCATTAAAAATCCCGGCCGATTTAATACCGACCGGGATTAACATCTGTATCTGCACTTCTATTTCAGTAATATATAGTTATATGTGCATTGGAGCCAGTCTTCAGCGAAAATGGTAAAGTCGGCAAAGTTTACACAGCAGTCCTTGTTGAGGTCACCTTCATGATATTCAGTACAAAGCAGCGGTTCGAAGTTGTTTTGGTAAATTTCACCCTGCGGGTAGGGCAGCTGACCAGCCCAGTCGAGTGTAAAGGACATCGCCTGGTCGAGAGACTGAACAGCAGGAAGCCTTGTGATCCATTCATTGTAATCCCACAGAGACTCCGGATCGAGATAGCCGTAGGAATGTCCGAATTTGAAATTGCCTACGTAATAACCCATCGGTTCAAGCGACTGCAGCTGGAATAGATGGAACTCGGGATTCTGGTTGAAGTCGTACTCGTGCATAAATCTGTACTCACCAATTACGGTCGGCTGGTCAGAGGTTTGAACGTCTATGAGGTCGAAACTTCCTACCACGTATCCGCCGCTGATGTTTGGTATATCCGTTTCCTTTAATCGCTGGGTCTGAATTTCCCATCTGAACATAGGCATAATTGGGCCTACAAACTGGGGATATGTGAACCTGACATTTGAATAGCTTATGGCATTCCAGAAGGGCACTACAAACTCTGTTGTAATTGTTACCCATGTGCAATATGGAACGGGGTTGTCGGTCAGGTCCCAGTCTACCTGCAGGTTTCTTGGCGGGTTGTTGTCTTCCTGAATCTGGGGGGGATTATCAGTGTTCCAGTTGATGGTGGTCTTATAGCTTAGTATGTCAACATCAGTTCCGACGTTGTAGTGCAGGTCTGTTGCCCTTACTTCCCTGTTGCTTTGATGTATTCTGTAGCTTCCGACGACTTTTTGAGTTTGTGAATGGTCGGCAGGATTGTCAACGGGGCACAAAGTTATAATGTGCTTGATGAACGGATGGTTGTTACTGTAGTTTAAGTACCATCCGTTTCCTTCGTTGAATCTTCCCGGGTTGGGGTTTGTGTACGAATCATAGCCGTATACCTGAACATCTCCTCCATTGTCACGGTCGGAGTCTACAACGCGGACCTGTGCGGGATTTCCCGAGAGCATTGCCTGTGTACCGCTGTCACCCCAGCATGCAATTGCGTGTCCTCCGCCGGGGCTTCCAGAGCTTGTATTTCTTGGCCAGCTTATGCTAAGGCCCATCATCTGGCATCGTCTAAGTTCGTTTCCTATGAATCTTGCTCCGTTGCTGTTTGACCAGGGCACCTTGCTTTTATTACCATAGACAGTTACGATGTCGTATGGGTTGCCGGGCCATGTGTTGTGGGATGAATTGAGCCACCATGTAAGTGCGGTGTCAGTCCATCCGCCGTTGTTTAAGCCGTACTGGGCGACCAGTTCACCGTAGATGTCTTCTGCCCTTTCCTGCATTGTAGCGCCGTCTCCGTAGCCTGCTCCTGCGAGCATATTGGCAGCGGTTGCAAGCCAGCAGCTAAGGTCGCTGTTTGGATTTGCCTTGTCAACATCCGGGGCCGGATCAACTTTCATCCAGTCACCCAATGCTGCGGCAGCTGTAAAGGCGATAAGTACAAGACAGGTTAATACAATACTTCGTTTCTTCATTTTGGTACCCTCCATAGAGTTAATAAAAAATTTCCTGAAAACTTTAATTAAAAATTTGACAATTACTGCGGTTTGCAACTTTGTTATTAAGACAGACTTTCTCTGCGTTATTAAATTGCTTTTAGAGATATTTAATGAAATCCCCACTTAACCACCCATTTAACTTGCCCATGCGATGGAGTATAAGGCAGTTAATAATCAAGTCAAGAGAAGATGGCAGAAAAAAACAAAAATGGGTATAAATGCCTAATATGCTTTAGGGAAATGGATTGGGCCTGACATTAAGAGAAGTCATTAAAACTCATTTGTGTGAAAGTAAATTGTTTCCAATACGGGCTTTGTTATTTATGATCGAATAACTTTACATTCATAAAAAAAGCACTGACTAACACTTCAGTGCCTTTGTAATTGTTTGAATCTTCCTTCTCTTTCCAAAAGAGTTTTTGTAAGATAGTTATTATTCGGGATACATAAAAGATGGTATTCTTCTTGGCTTTCCGTTATCGTCAACACATGCCAATATGCTTTTACCCTCCACTAAAAGCAGTTTTGTCTGCTTTCTGAAAAGCTGGTATGTATGCTCTATTCTTGCTGCAGTGATGTTTGTGCAGGTGGTAGTCAGGTCAAGTTTTTCGTCGTAAAGTGCTGGTCTTCGGTACTTTAGGGTTAGTTCAGCGACAACGAAGAACGTTCCTGTCTTTTCCAGGTCGCTGTATGCCATACCGTTAGCCCGCAAAAGTTCAGTTCTGCCCATTTCAAACCATATCGGATATACTGTGTGGTGTATAACGCCTGCCTGGTCGGTTTCGTTGTATCTTGGGACAATCTCTATTGTGTGTGACTGTACGGTTATGTGATCTGGAATTTTTATAGTCATTTGTGGAGAATAATATCAAATTCATCGCCGAATTCAAGTTTTTAAGGTTAAAAAAACATTATTGAACAAAAAAATGTAATTTCAGTATTTATTTGGTGTTAAGGAGAAAGCTTCTTGACATTTTTGAGCTGATGAAGACAATATAGGTTTTGAGGTATTCATAGCATAGACACCACAGTTATTACATACATCAAAATAACAACGGCAAAAAGGAGCATGATTTAAGGTTTTTTTTGCCTGAAATTGTATAGTTAATTGATTTACAGAAAGGATTAAGTGATGAGTTTTAGAGCATTATTAAGTTGTTTGATAGTTATTTCAACGGCTGGCATCGTTATGGGTATGGGCAGAGGGAAAGATAAAGATTCTGAGGTTAAGGAAGTTAAGTCCTCTGAGCCGGTGAGCAAAAGCTCCATTACACCAGGTAAGCCCGAGCCGGCACAGAGCAGGCAGGTTAAAGAAGCGGTCGGCAATCCTGTTGCTGTAAAAGGCGTAGAAAGTAACCCAGTTGCGGTCAAGGAAGAAGCTAACCGTGTGCTTGTAAAGGTTGACGATGAGCCTATTATGCTTCATGAAGTTAATAAGGCGATGGAGCCTCAGCTTAAGCAGATGGCGGGCAGGGCTACTCCGGAACAGCTGGAGAGCATGAAGGGCAGAATGCGTCAGCAGATCGTGGATATGATGATAACCAGTAAGCTTATCGAAAAAGAGCTCCAAGCCAAGGATATCGAGATCGGCCAGGAAGCAATAGACGCCCGGCTTACTGAGGTTGCCCAGCAGCGCAACATGAGTCTGGAAGATTTCAAGGCTCAGTTATTCAAACAGGGTTTAACCAAAGAAGAGCTTAACAAGCAGGTGAAACTTGGAATCGGGATGCAGAAACTTTTCGAAAATGAAGCTGAGGGCCAACTTGCCGATATTACTGAAAAGCAGGTTCATGATTATTATGACAACAATACTCAGAAGTACAAACAGGAAGAACAGGTAAAAGCAAGTCATATTCTTTTTGATACTCGGGGCAAAAGCGAAGAGGAAAAGGCTAAGTTAAAGGAAAAGGCTCAGGAGGTATTAAAAGAGGTTAAAAAACCGGAATCAGACTTTGCGGCACTTGCCAAGGAACATTCGGCGTGTCCTTCCAGTGCCAAAGGCGGAGACCTCGGTTTCTTTGCCAAGGGCCGAATGGTAAAGCCTTTTTCCGATGCGGCTTTTGCAATGGAACCCGGGCAGATAAGCGATGAACTGATAGAAACACAGTTTGGGTATCATATCATCAAGGTTACCGACCGTAAAGATGCTGGCCAGACTTCTTATGAAGATGCAAAAGATCAGATCAAGGAGATGCTCGAGGGTCAGCAGAAGCGAGAGTTCGCCCAGGGTTATCTTGCGGATATGAAAGACAAAGCTGATATTGAATATATTGATGAAAGCGTCAAGCCCCAGCCCCGTCCTCAGATGCGGCCAGGCGGTCAGCCAAGAGAAATCAAACCTAAGCAGTAATCATCGGCTGATTTTTATTTAAGACATATACCGCTGTGGTATTTTTTATCGCAGCGGTTTTTTTATGCGCATTTCAAACTTTTCTGTCCGGATAGATCAGTT
>CAZAYB010000004.1:21725-32560 GCA_964489215.1 uncultured Pirellulales bacterium | reverse complement strand
AGACAACTCTAATGACTGCCTTTACTGATCATTTAGCATACTCTTCAAAACTTCCTCAAGCTTATCAAGCTCATCGGCCGCTTCCCGGTACCGCTTCTCGCCGAGATACTTAAGATAATTCTCAAACGCTCTGTTCGCCTGAACCGCGGCACTTTGGACCTGCGTATCTCCAGCATCAGTTCCTGACTGTTCAGTAAGCATGCTCTTGTCTATACTAAACTTTTTACCGCTGTCCTTTCCGAGCAGTCCCTCAAGAGCCTCGGAAAAACTCTCCGCGTAACTTAGCCTGTCATTATGCATAACAGCGACAAGCCTAAGCTCCGGATAAGCTGCTGTTTCTGCCCTTAGATATATCGGCTCAACATACAAAATCGTCTCTTCAACAGGAATAACAAGAACATTACCGCGTATGACGCTCGAGCCCCGCTGATCCCACAGAGAAAGCTGTGAAGAAAGAAAACTGTCCTGGTCAATCTTCGTCTCCATCTGCTGGGTACCCAGAACACGCTTTTCCTTTGGAAACTTATACGCCAGAAATCTGCCGTAATTTTCTCCGTCGCACATGCCTGCAATCCAGCTGATAAGAACCTGACGATTCTTCGGAGTAAAAGGAAGCATTAGCACAAACTCGCTGCGTTTGCTTTCGGGCCTTTGCCAAATTATATAATAAGGCTCAACCGGCTGAACTGTGCCGTAATAGTTCTCCGTCGCACGAACCCACAAATCCTCCTGGTTATAAAAAACCGCAGGATCGGTCATATGATACTTGGCGTAAACAAGACCCTGTATCAAAAGCATATCCGCAGGATATCGAACATGTCTTTCAAATTCCTCCGGCATATCCGCTCTGTCAAGGAAAAGCCCGCCAAAAATATTGCTCCACGTCTGTATCACTGGGTCTTCCGAATCAAAAACATAAAACTTCACAGAACCTTCAAAAGCATCAACAACAATCTTTACAGAATTGCGTACATAATTTATGCCGTCAAATTTTGCCGAAAGATAACTCGACCCCATAGCCCTGCCCTGACTCTTAAACCGAAATCCGCTGCCGCTGTAAAACTTCTCGCTGTAAGGATAACGCTCAGAAGTAGTATAAGCGTCAACGATCCAGAATATCTTCCCGTCAACCAGAGCAACATAAGGATCGTCATCATATTTTAGAAACGGAGCTATCCGATTTATACGCGGGATTATTTCACGATAGAACATTATGCGTGAATCTTTCTTAGGATAAGAAGAAAGGAATAACCTCGTCCCGTCAAACTTCCAGCCGAACAAAAACTTACGCCACAACGATGATATCTCAACTCCGCCCTTGCCGGGATAATTTATATACTCATTCTCCTGGCCTTTAGGATAATCAAACTCAGGCTCCTTAGTGTTAACAACTACATGCGTATCGGTAAGCTCTCCATAATATATCTGAGGCCTGTCAACATTTAGACTCTCATATTTACTTCGGGGCGGAATATCACGAACCAGAAGATTGGGAAGACCTTCCTCTGTAAACTCACTTACTGTCGTAAGAGTCAGGCCGTACCCATGAGTATACTTAAAACGCTTATTAACGAACGTCTGGCTCTGGGGAGGCAAATTCGAAAGCTTCATCTCCCTGGCAGAAACCATAACCTGCCTGTAATCATCATCGATTACATAACGATCGATATCAACATCAGAAAACTCATAATAAAGCCTTATCTCCTGAAACTGTTTATAAACAGAATCAAGTGCACGCCAGTCCCACAAACGTATATTGTTAAACATTTCCGAATTCTGCTCGACCATAGAAGCGGTCAGCTCTTCCTTAGCTGCAAACTCGCGCTCCTCAACGTTATCCAGCCCAAAACCGTAAAGAGTAAACTCAATATTATTCTTTATATAAGGCTTTTCAAAAGTAATCTCATTGGGCTCGACCCTTAGCCACTGAAGCATACTCGGTACCACACCAAGCGAAACAACCCAAAATACTGCTGCTGTCCCTGCCGTCAAAAGCAAAACAGAAACATGCACAATACCAGGAGGAACATACCTGCCCGACTTTTCCTCAAATACATTTACCCACCATTCGCTCGGGACAAACAAAAACATACCTCCAAGAGCAAACAGAACAGTTAACATAACCCAGTAAGCGGGCAAACGTACCTTAACATCCGTCCAGCCAGCCCCGGTAACTGCACCAAGATCAGAATACATTAAATGATAACGGTTAAGGAACATCCCCATCGCAAGAACAAGCAGAATAAATCCGCCGCAAAAATAAACCCCGCGATAACCATCCTTTTTTGAATTATCCGCGTAATGGGTCTCAAAGCCAACCTCACCGTTCCTGCCGAAATAAACAAAAACCGCAATAGCGGAAGCTGCAAAAGCTATTATGCCCGCCGTAAGGAGAAAACCGTAAACTGCGTCATAAAAACCAAGGCTGAACATATAAAACCCTATCTTTTTACCAATAACAGGGTCTTTGAGCTCTGTAGTGGCCTGGTTCAAAAAAAGCAGTATTGTATCCCAGTTCGCATAGCCTATCGCCCCCCCCAGATAAGCACCAATACCGGCCCCGGCAAGACGGATAATTATTTTCTCTTTGCCTATACTCCCCGCTAAAAGCCAGACGGCAGCAAAACCTGCCACCCCCCCCCCAACAGCGAATCCAGCCTTTGAAAAAATAACTTTCCAGAAACGGTCAGGATACCCCACCGACTCAAACCAAAGCATCTCCGCCCAAAAATTCAAAAGCGAAAAGAAAACAATCACCGCCACGGCTGATAAAACCCCCGCACCTATCATAAAATAATTGCGTTTCCTTAATCCGTTAAGACTAATTGCTGCCGCTGACGCCAGTAAAACAACGATCAATGTTAAATACATCTGATTCCCTTTGAAGTATAACTGAGCTCTTATTTATCCTTTTACCAAGTTATACCACACAATCACATATTATTCAATTAAGTCAATTCCTTAATCCTGCCTCCTGAAACCGGCAAAAATACCTCAAAAACCACGTCGAAACCCCTCTAAACCCTGTTTTGATAAATCTTTTCAGGATTTTCCTTATTCTGCAAAAAAAACTGCTTCATTTAGAAAACACCATGCCTTGATAACCGCACTGAAAAGATAATCAGGCCAGCCGATCTGTTTTTTAGTACCATTTAAGATAAATTAATGAAATTACAATTAAAAACTGTATAATATAACTATGAACAAAAACGACCAAAACCCGCTTTTTACCTCGGCAAGAGAAGCCAAAATTGCGGAAAACGCTCCTTTGGCAGTCAAAATGAGGCCCAAAAACCTCGATGAATTCGTTGGTCAGCAACATTTCATCGGAAAAGGAAAGCTCCTCAGAAGAATGCTCACCGCAGACAGACTCACAAGCGTCATATTCTACGGCCCTCCCGGAAGCGGAAAAACCTCACTGGCAAGGGTAATAGCTAACCATACAAAAGCTCGATTCGAATACCTAAGCGCACCTGCCGCTACCGTAAAGGACGCCAGAAACATAATCGAAAACGCAAAAGCGAGATTACTGACAAATAACGCAAGAACAGTGCTATTTATCGATGAAATTCATCGCTTTAACAGGGCTCAGCAGGATGTTCTGCTCGACGATGTAGAAAACGGCGTAATAATACTGATAGGAGCTACCACAGAAAACCCGTTTTTCTCCGTAAACTCCCCTCTGATAAGCAGAAGCACCGTTTTTCACTTTGAACCGCTCGACAGAAATGATATAATCAAACTTTTGAAAAGGGCCATACAGGACAAGGAAAACGGCTTCGGAAAATTTCAGGTCAAAGTCGACCAGCAGGGACTTGATTACCTGGCAATAATGTGCGATGGAGATGCAAGAAGAGCTCTTACTGCTTTGGAAGTGGCTATACTGCCCCAAATTCGCTCTGAAAACAAACAAATTGAACTTAATCTCGAAACTGCTAAAGAATCTATACAGGCTAAGTCGATTCAATATGATGGGACCGGCGATACGCATTACGACCTGGCCTCAGCATTGCAGAAGTCAATGCGGGGGTCAGATCCTGATGCTGCAATATACTGGCTCGCAAGAATGATAGCTGGCGGTGAAGACCCAGGATTTATTGCAAGAAGAATTGCAATTTGTGCCGCTGAAGATGTCGGAAATGCCGACCCGAATGCTACTGTACTCGCTGCTTCTGCTTTCCAGATTGCACAGTTAGTCGGTTTTCCAGAGGCTCAGCTGCCTCTTGCACAGGCTGCGGTATATATCGCTGCGGCGCCAAAGTCAAACGCCTCGGCAAAGGCTATATGGTCTGCACTGGCTGACGTTAAGGCGGGAAGAACTATTCCGGTTCCAAAGCACTTAAGAGACGCTCATTATAAAGCGGCAAAAAAACTTGGACACGGAATCGGATATAAATATCCTCACAACAGTCCCTCGGGATACGTGGAACAGGATTATCTTGGTGAGGAACTCGAAAAAAAATATTACGAACCAAAACAAATTGGAAAAGAAAAAAATATCAAGGAATATTTGGAAAAACTTCAACAATTAGTGCATAATATCAAAAATGAAAATAACGGAAATCCCTGATAATTTGGATTGATTTACCAGGGACCGTAAGAATCAGCAAAAACTATATTGCGGAAATTAAGGTATTTTATGGATAAAAGAGCACTTAGAAAACAGCTCCAGCAAAAGCTGATTGAGTTAACTGAATCCCAGAGAAATGAAAAAAGCAGAAAAGCCTGCCAGAATCTCGTAAACACCGAGCAGTTTCAAAGGTCGTCTGTAGTAATGCTGTTCCTTTCCCTGCCCCACGAGATAGACACAACCCCGGCAATTCTATATACATGGCAAAGGGAAAAAACTGTCTCGGTACCAAAAGTCTCCTGGCAGCAAAGGCACATGCTTCCTGTGGAAATAACTTCGCTTGAAACCGGCTTTGCCAGTGAAAGTTCAAGGCTGAGAAACCCCGTCACCGGAATACCAACACCTCTTGAAGAGATAGACATAGTAGTTACACCCGGACTGGGATACGACAATACCGGAAACAGACTTGGAAGAGGAGGCGCATACTACGACAGATTCTTCGGTTCTGAAAGGCTAAAGGCTGTAAGATGCGGACTGGCATTCCACGAGCAGCTTGTCGAACAGATACCTGTTGACCCGCACGACGAAAAACTCGACATGCTCGTAACAGATGAGGAAATACTGCATTTTAACAGATAACCAAATTGTTCACGGAGGACATATTTTGGCCAGGTACAAATATAAACCATACAGAAAAAGTAAAACAAAAGGGCATAACATACTCATTTTCGCCGTCGTCGTAATTATCGTCATCGTCGCAGGCGTTATGCTCATAAGATCAAATCAAAATGACAGCCAGGCTAAGAATCAAAACACGCCGGAAAAATCATTTAACGCTTTGGAAGGCGAAAAAATAACTGCTTTTACACCACCTTCACAAATACAGGCTGAGGAAAATGAATATACTGAAGAAAACAACCAGCCAGCCGCCCAGCCAGAACCTGTCCCCACCCCGGCTCCGCAAACAAACCAACCACAAACCCAGCCTGTAACTGTTCAAAACAATTTACAGCCGGCCGATACACAAAAAACAGAGCAAACCGAAGACGATGCAAAAAGACTCATAACAGAGGCACAAAAGGACCTCTCTGCCGGGCGAATAATTGCCGCCAGGGACAAGTTAAACGAAACACTCACTATGCAGCTGGAAGATTCTGACAGAGATGACATCAAAAAAATACTCGCAGCACTCTCCGAAAAATGGCTCTTCAGCTCCGTGGTATTCCCAAACGACACACTGACTGGAAAATACAAAGTAAAGCCCGGCGATAACCTGCAAAGCATCGGAGACAAACATAACGTTCCCTATGAGTTGCTGATGAGAATTAACAACATCAAAAGACCCGAACTGCTCCGGGCAAACTCAACTATAAAAGTCGTAAACGGTCCGTTCCACGCAATAGTTTACAAAAGCAAATACACCATGGATTTATATCTTGGCAAAAAAACTTACGTAATAACATACAGGGTTGGACTGGGGGCAAAAGAAAACGAAACACCAACCGGAACATGGCTGGTCAAAACTGATGGAAAACTGATAAGACCGCCCTGGCCAAGACCTCAGGAACTCGGAGGCGGGCTTATACACCCCGATGACCCGGAATACCCGCTGGGGTCAAGATGGATAGGTATAAAAGGAATTGAAGGAGATGCTGTCGCAAGAGCAGGATTCGGAATACACGGCACAAAGGAACCGGAATCTATCGGAAAAAATTCTTCAATGGGCTGCATAAGACTGTTCAACGGTGATGTGAAACAGCTTTATGATATGATGACGCCTGGAAAATCAAGAATCAAAATAGTAAAATAAACAATAAGCAAATCGGCTAATTGATGCAAGAGGTAAATGATGAAAAGAGCAATAAGGAAATCGCCTTCTTTCTGGGCATTGTCCGCCTCTATTACGCTTCACATTATTTTACTGGCCGTTTTTGCCGCCGTTGAATTTACATCTTCCGTAACTGCACAGACAAAAAACAAACAAAACACTCCCAGCACTGCCAGCCTGATAAAAAAAGTATCATCACCTTTAACATTACCAAAACCAAAGGTCACAACTTTCCGTCATCAAACAGCTCACCGCCTCTTTGAACTTGATGAACTTATGCCCGCAAAAAAAACAGACCTGACCAGCCAGGACCCTGAAGACAATTCTAAGCGGAAAAATTATTCTTTCCAGATAAGCGACGAATATTTCCCTGCCGAAACATCGCAAGGCTTCTTCTCAGATTCAGACCGGAACAAAAACCTCTGCTACGTCGTGGACTGCTCTGGTTCTATGCAGGGGCTTTTCGCTCAGGTAAGAAAACAGCTCATCGAATCAATAAACTCATTAAGGCCCGACCAGTACTTTTCCATAGTCTTCTTCAGGGGCGAAGAAATACTGCAGGTCACCCCGGGGGCTATGATAAGAGCTTCTGCATCAAACAAGACAAAGGCTCTTAAGCTTATAAATTCTATAGAACCAAAAGGGACCACCGACCCGCTTAATGCAATAAGAATTGCTCTAAGCGCAAGGGACAATGCTCAAAGACCCCCGCAGAAAATATTTTTCCTGACAGACGGTTTGGACCTTCAGCCCCAAAACTCCAGCGATTTCGCGAAAAAAGTAAAAGACTTCCGCCAAAACCTGCTCGAAAACATAACCATAAACACCATCGCTTTCTGGGCACAGCCTCAGGATGCTCTCATCCTCGAAAAAATCGCAAAAGAAAACGGCGGAAAATTCATCAAAATCGGAAAATAAATCAACCAGAATTTACAAACACTAAATACCTATGATATATATTGCCAAACTCACAACTGAACTTACCCCAAGCCTGCATAACGTCCCGAACCTTGCATCTGCCGACCCTTCCACTTTCTTCTCGCAATTCATCATTGCAGGAGGCCCAATAGTCTGGTTCATACTAATACCCGCCTCGGTCATAACCGTATACCTGGCTATACTGCTGAGCATAAACGTAAGAACAAAAAAACTTCTTCCAAACCGAAATTCCGAAAACGCACTTACCAGCATAAACAATATAAATCAGCTCACAGAAAAGGTAAATCAACAACAGAACCTCATCGCAGAATCACTTAAATACGCCCTGGACCACGCAGAAAGAAAAAGCACACGTCAGCTCCGCGAGCTCACCGCCCAGGCCTTAACAATAAAAACGCTCCACATAAAACGAAAAATTCAGTGGTGCAGCATCATAGGAAGCGTCTCACCAATGGTAGGACTTTTCGGAACAGTTTACGGAATGATAAAAGCATTCAACATACTCGGCATATCCGCAGGCCAGCCAAGGCCCGACCAGCTTGCCTCTGCAATTTCAATCGCACTTATTACTACCTTCTGGGGCCTGCTCGTAGCTATTCCCGCTCTGGCATTATTCGGCATATTCTCTGCCAAACTCGATAACATCACCGCCCAGGCTGCAATGACTGCCGACACTGTTATTTCCAGTTTATCAGGCCAAAAGAACCGTCCTCAACTCCATGATAGCCGGCAAAAAACTCAAAATCCCGATAAAATAAAATCTGCATAAAAAATGAACCCCCTAACCTCAATTGCAAAAAACAAAAAGACAACCTCACCTGCTTTCAGCATGACAAGCATTATCGACATAGTTTTTTTGCTTATTATTTTCTTCATGCTCGTATTCCAGTTCATCTCCGCCGAAAGCTTTGACGTCAAGGTACCCGACAAAATATCATCAGCTCCACCTGCTAAAGATCAACAAACAAAATCCGCGTCATTAACCATAATGCAGGACCGAACTAACCAGATAACCTACGCCGTAGGCTCACAAATAATTACCCCTGCCGCACCCGCCGAGACTTCAGCCCTCATAACAGCCCAGCTAAACGAATACCTCGACAACATTAAAACATCCCCTAAAACCGTTATATTAAGATGCGACAAAAACATAACCTACCGCCATGTCAAAAAAGCCCTCTCGGCAATCGCAGACAGCCGGGCAGACAACATAAAACTTGCCGTAATAAACACACCCGCAAAATAACCGTCAGCTCTATCGCTTTTCCCCACTCTTCAAACCCGCTGCACCCAACTCACCAATAAGACCCTTCCATGGCTCATTAAAATCCTCACCATGCACACTCATCAAAACATCGACAATCCGCTTAAGCTCATCCGGCTGCACTAACCCGCCTCGCCAGCTGCAATAAAGCTGATGATACTTCCCCTGCTGCTGCCATTGATTCCCAAAATCTCCTCCCCCGCAAACCCTCGACCACACCTTTACAGCCTGGTCCCAGTTTCCCTTTTTCTCCTCATAAAATCCTCTGCATTTCAAATACTCCAGGTCCTGCTCCCCATACTTATCCTCATACACCTGCAATCTCCGGCCAGCCGTCTTTTCCCAACCCTTCCTCTGTGCCAGTATCATCAGCTTAACTTCAGCAAGTCCGGCCCCGCCGGTAAACGCCGCACACTTATCAAGATTCTTAACAAACTGCTCCCCTCTCTTAGCCGTGATAATCTCCTCTTCAAGCCGACAATTAACTGCGTAAACGAGATACTCACACTCATCTTTAAGCTCCTCTTTACCCTCACCAACTGCCCTGCTGAGCCTGTCCGCCGCCTCTTCATACCTGCCCAAATCCACCATAGCCCAAACCGCCTGACCAACAAGCTCATCCTCAAAACCGTTCTCAGAAATAACCCTCAAAACCTCCCCCCTGTAATCATCACCTTTTTTCTCAAGCAGTATCGCACAATATATCCTAACCGCCCGAAGCCTCTGCTGTGCATCCTTTGGCCCTTTCGCTTCTTCTATTATCTCTTTTACTTCCTTTCCCGCCCTTTCTAACCAATTCTCATCGCTGCTGTTTTCATCAAGCCCCATCGCCGCGATATCCAGCCTTGCCCGTACCGAAAGTTCGCCCCCTCGGCCGGCAAGCTTTTCCAGAATCTCCATCGCCTCAGCAATGTTACCTGCCTCAAGCTCCAGGCCGGCATAGACATATTCAAACCTGTCCCTGTCCTCACCATCGCTTAGCCTGATATAATAACCCAACGCTTTCCGTGCTGAATCCAGCTCCATAACATTTTCCTGATAACCCTTATAGGCCAGCACAGCCGCCTCTTTCGCTGCCCTTTCTCTGGAAACATATATTCTCGAACCTTTCAGCTCACCATCGCTCTGAATGCTCAAAAGATAACCCTCAAGCCCCTTATAGGGCTTATAATCCTTTACCGCCTCGGCAAAATAAAAATAAACACTTCGCTTTTGAAACTTCTCGATTGCCGGAACTCGGCTCATCATTTCATACTCCCCCACTTTTAATTCCCCGCTCTCAAAAGCCCTGAACTTAAAAGCAAGCGAAACCTCGTATACGCTTTTATCCTCAACAAAATCCACAAAATCAACTCCATCATCATCGGCCGCATTCATAAGGTCATCAAAAACAACACTCCCGCCGAGCCATTCAACCTTCTCGGGCCCAAACTTACTCCCTGCCTTTTCAAAATACTCAAAATAACCTGCCCTGCAAAGCTTCAGACCCAAAAGCACACTGCCCTCAAACTCACCGCCTGCAATAAACTCATCTGCCAGTCTCTCACCCTCACCCTCAACCCAGCTGCCGTAATAACCCTCCAGAACTTCAATCCGCTCCTTAAGCGAATACTTTCTCAACAAACCAAGCTCCTTGTCGACAACTCTTTGAATATCATCACCACGAACAAGCCTGCAATACTCCTGATAAACCTTCACAAATTCGATATAGCCTTTAGTCTGCTCCGGATACCTCTTAGCCGCTTTCCACAACCCGCTTTCACCGTATATCTCATACCAGTTATCACCCTCATACTCCTCAACCTCCTTGAGCATTTGATTTTGCCGACTGTAAACTTCAAAAAGCTCCCCCTTGCTTTTGTCGCAAACCGCTGCGCTTTTTTTACGCAATTCATCAGAAGCAATAAAACCGCTGTAATGAGCGGATATTCTCGCGTAAAGCATCTCAGACATAAAATCGTTATAAATTACCCTTGCTTTTTGTGCTTCCGATTCCAGATCGACCCTCGAAACCGCCGAATAAACCGGCCCGCAAAAAAACAAACAAAGAATAATTAAAAACAACTTTAATAATTGTTTTTTACCGGCAAGCAGAAAATTTTTGTTCTCCGGCAGGAAAAATAAATTCACTCCTCAAAGCCCTCAAGCACAAAAGTAACATTATTCATACCGCAAACTCCAAGCAGGTTATAAACCTTCGCCAGATAATCCCAGCTGACATCATCACCGCATAC
>CAZAYB010000004.1:18896-21625 GCA_964489215.1 uncultured Pirellulales bacterium | reverse complement strand
AAATCAAACTCCGCAGTCAACACAAAGAACACCAGCAAAAGAAAAATAATATCGATCATCGAGGTCATACAAAACCTGACCCGGCCCTTAACCGAAAACCCGCCCCTCATAAGACCATAAACGCTTTGCTCATTACCTGAAAAATCAAGCATGCCTTATCGACAACTCCTGTATCTTATGAACATTCTCGAAACCCTCCCTGAAAGCTCTGATATTAAGATCGATAAGCTTTGGGTTCTTCGAAGAAAACAAATTCTCAATAGACTGCTCGACTGTTTTGGAATTAAATATCCCGCTGCTCTTGATATAAGCCCCAAGTATCACCATATTTGAAACCCTGACATCTCCCATACCCTTGGCAATATCAGTAGCATCTATCGACGAATAATTTATCTCAGCCCTTAAACCGTTAGGCTCTACAAGAGATGAATTAAAAATTATCAAACCCCCCTCGGTAACCAAAGGCTCAAACCTGTCAAAAGAAGGCTGGTTCAGTATTATCACCTGACCGGGATACTCCACAACTGGTGATGCTATCTCGTTATCCGAAACAATAACAGTCGCGTTCGCTGTACCGCCGCGCATCTCAACTCCGTAAGACACCATACCGGTAACCGTCCTGCCCTCCAGAACCGCCGCCCTTGCTATAATATTACCCGCAAGAACTACGCCCTGACCGCCGGAACCTGCAACCTTGATACGTATCTCGTTTAATGTACTTTTGAATTCTTTCATAATCAGCCAAGGTCCTTAAACACACCGAGAGGAAAAACTTCCTTCATCTTATCATTGACAAACCCCACCGCATCTTTAGCTGAAAGCTTCCAGTCCGTCGGACACATCGACAGAACTTCCACAAGACTAAAACCCTTGTTCTCCATCTGGTAGCTGAACGCTTTGCGGATAGCCCTCTTTGTGTTCTTGACATCATCACTGCCCCCCAGAGAAACCCTCTCAATATAAGTAACTCCCCCAAGGGTGCTCAAAAGCTCACAAACCCTTATAGGAGGACCTTCCTGGTTATAACCCCTCCCCCCGGGAGTGGTAGTGCTCTTTTGACCTGTAAGGGTAGTAGGAGCCATCTGCCCACCCGTCATACCGTATATCGCGTTATTAACAAAGATAACCGTTATATTCTCTCCCCGGTTAGCTGTATGGATAGTCTCACCTGCTCCGATTGCGGCAAGATCTCCATCACCCTGATAAGTAAAAACGATCTTATCCGGATGAACACGCTTGATAGCCGTCGCTACCGCAGGACTGCGGCCGTGGGCACATTCAACACAGTCAATATTAAAATAGTCATAAAGCAAAACAGCACAACCTACAGGAGCTGTTCCGATTACCGAACCTCTTATACCAAGCTCGTCAATAACCTGACCAACTATGGTATGAGCAACATTATGACCGCATCCAGGACAGTAATGACGCTTGACACTGCGAAGTGTCTTTTCCATATCTGTTGACTTTTCCTTTTCCGTAACTGACATCTTATATACTCCCAAAGAAAACTTCTGTTATCTTTGTAAAGGAACTTCCCGTTAATACTTATATGTCAATATATCTGTTCAAGTTTTTCCAGAATATTCTCAGGGGTCGGGTACCAGCCTCCCCCCCCGCCTGAAAATTCTATCGGAACATCACATTTTGTCGCAAGCTGAACATCCTCGACAAACTGACCGTTACTCATCTCAACTACAAGTATCTTGTTAACTTTTCCCCTTAACCTGTTAAAAGACTCATTCGGAAAAGGCCAAAGACTTATAGGCTTGACAAGACCGACCTTCATACCCTTTTCCCTGGCAAGGCCAAGAGCGCCTTTAGCTATACGGGCCGTTATGCCGTAAGCTGCTATTACCAATTCACAATCATCAACATCAACTTCCTCTACAAGCTGCATCTCCCTGCTTATCCTCGCATATTTCCGGGCAAGCTTCTTGTTATGCTCCTCAAGAGCACCGCTGGGCCTCAAATGAAGAGTGCGAACAACACGCGGCTCTCTCCCCTGACAACCGTCAAGAACCCAATCCTTTTCAGGAAGATCAAAAAGACTTACATACTCTCGCCTTTCAACCGGCTCTGCCATCTGACCAAGTATACCGTCTCCAAGGATCAAAACCGGGTTACGGTAATAATCCGCATAATCAAATGCGTTACGGGTAAGCTCATAAAGCTCATCCAGCGTCGAAGGCGCAAGGACTATCAGCCTGTAATCTCCATGACCGCCCCCCTTAACCGCCTGAAAATAATCTGCTCCGGATGCACGTATATTACCAAGACCAGGACCGCCCCTCTGCATATTCGCTATAACGCAGGGAAGCTCAGCAGCTGCAATATAACTTATCCCCTCCTGCTTAAGACTTATACCAGGCGATGAACTGCTCGTCATACACCTGGCCCCCGCACTGGAAGCCCCGAAGATCATATTGATTGCCGCAAGCTCACTTTCTGCCTGAATAAAAGTACCACCCACCTCAGGCATACGAACAGACATATATTCCGGAACTTCATTTTGTGGCGTAATCGGATAACCGGCAAAGAATCTGCATCCTGCCTCTATCGCAGCCTCTGCCATAAGCTCGTTACCCTTAAGTAATAACTGTTCAGCCATAAGATCCCTCTTAGATACAAAAGGCAAAACCAGGAAATGTACCTGCCAAAGCCCGCAAAATCTTTATTTAAACATACAACAATCCTAACCCAAAACTGACAAACTTACAACCGTAAAA
>CAZAYB010000004.1:0-18796 GCA_964489215.1 uncultured Pirellulales bacterium | reverse complement strand
TTATTTAAACATACAACAATCCTAACCCAAAACTGACAAACTTACAACCGTAAAATATTACATACATAAAACACTGCAAAACATAAACTTACGCATAAAAAACCCGCCGCCGCAAAAAAAAACGGAACAATAAACAATAAACTCCAAAATGCTCATTAACAGCTCGGCAAACCCAATTTGCATTTGACACAACCTAAACAAACTGCAATAATTCCAATTTCTTAATTATTTCAGAAAATGCACAAACGAAATGAATAATAGCTCACAAAAGTCCAGATAAATACGAAAACAGGCTGATTGAACAAAAAGCCCAGAATATACTGTACCTTAAATATGCCTAAAAATAACGAAAATCTGACTCCAGCAATGAAGCAGTTCCACCACTTCAAGGACAAGTACCCCGACTCTGTACTATTCTTCAGAATGGGCGACTTCTACGAAACCTTCTACGAAGATGCAAGGATCTGCTCAAAAGTACTGGGCCTGACACTCACAAGCAGAAGCAAAGGACCCGAACCAATACCACTGGCAGGAGTACCATACCACGCAGTTGACAACTACCTGAAAAAAATGCTCCAGGCTGGTTATAAAGTCGCCGTCTGCGAACAGATAGAGGACCCCAAACAGGCAAAAGGAATCGTAAAAAGAGATGTCGTAAGAATAGTTACACCCGGCACTCTTACAGACGATATGCTGCTCGACGAAAAACAGGAAAACTTCCTGGCAGCAATCGCAATCGGACCAAAAAATTCCGCCCTTAGCTGGGTTGACATCTCTACAGGACACTTCTACGTACTGACAATCACCGAAAACGAAATAATCGACGAAATACTCAGAATAAACCCAAAGGAAATACTCGTACCAAAAAACAAGGCAGACCTGTTCGAAAAGGACATGAAAAAACTGATAGCCCAGCTCAAAAATTTATCAAATGCGGTCATCACAGAAAGGCCGTCATGGTACTTCGACAAGCACTCAGCCAGAAAAAACCTCACAAAGCATTTCAAAACCCAGTCGCTGCAGGGCTTTGGAATAGATGACGACTTCATCGGAACCTCCGCAGCGGGAGCAATTTTCGAATACCTCTCGGAAACACAGAAAACATCATTGAAACACATATCCGCGATAAAAAAAATCGACCGCTCACACTTTCTCAGAATAGACAACAACTCGCTGAGATCACTTGAAATACTATACACTATAAGAACAGGCTCTGCAAAAGGCTCTCTGATTCACTCTCTCGACCATACAAAAACAGCTATGGGAGCAAGAATGCTTAGAAACTGGATTTGCCAGCCGTTATGCAAACTCGACAGCATAAACTACAGACAGCAAGGAGTCGCGGAAATCAACGCTGACTCTAAACTCGCAGAAAAACTTGCAAACATCCTCAAAAATATCTCCGACATAGAAAGAATCGTCTCAAGAATAAGCACATACAGAACCACTCCAAAGGATCTGCTGCACCTTGCAGCGACATTAAAATCAATGCCTGAACTGCGGCTGATACTCGAAGAATGCAAAAGCGACATTTTAAAACACCTCGCAAAAAAATGCGACAGCATCGACCAACTCGCAGACCTGCTCTCCTCAGCAATTGTACCACAACCCCCGGCACATACAAGAGACGGCGGAGTCATAAAAACAGGCTTTAACGAAGAACTTGACCAGATAAGGTCAATCTCAAAGGACAACCGCAGGTTTTTGGCAAACTATCAGCAAAAACAAATCGAACTGACCGGCCTGCAGAATCTGAAAATAGGCTTCAACAAAGTATTCGGATACTACATCGAAATTCCAAGGTCGCTCGCAGAAAAAGCCCCGCCGAACTACCACAGAAAACAAACTCTAAAAAACGCCGAAAGATACATCACCGAAGAACTAAAACAGTACGAAGAAAAAGTACTCACCGCACAGGACAGAGCACTGGAACTGGAAAACACACTCTTCGAACAGCTCCGCGAAGAAACAACAAAATACATCGAACGCCTGCAGAAACTCGCCGACACCATCGCAACCATTGACTGCATCCTATGCCTGGGGTTCATCAGCGCTGACCGCTCGTGGACCAGGCCGATAATCTCAGAAAAACCCACAATAAAAATCACCGACGGAAAACACCCCGTGCTCGCTGAGGCTCTCGGGGCTGAATTCGTACCAAACGACACCTCACTCGGCGAAAAAGACGCAGACATCGCTGTAATCACCGGCCCAAACATGTCAGGAAAAAGCACATACATCAGACAGGTCGCTCTGCTTACAATCCTTGCACACACTGGCTCGTTCATACCTGCAAAAAACGCAGAAATTGGCCTGACTGACAGAATCTTCACAAGGGTCGGTGCTTCCGATGAATTGCTCAGAAACCAGTCTACCTTCATGGTCGAAATGACCGAAACTGCAAACATAATAAACAACGCAACCGAAAAATCTCTCGTAATACTCGACGAAGTCGGAAGGGGAACTAGCACATACGACGGACTGGCACTGGCATGGGCAATTACAGAACACATCGCTCAAAACATCAAAGCCAGAACACTCTTCGCAACACATTACCACGAACTTACAGCTCTGGCTGAACTCTTCGGCAACATCAAAAATCTAAACGTCGCCGTTAGAGAATGGATGGAACAGGTCGTATTCCTGCACAAAATACTGCCCGGAAAAACTGACAAATCATACGGAATACACGTCGCAAAACTCGCCGGAGTACCAGAAAACGTAATAAAAAGAAGCTCACAAATCCTTCAGGAACTTGAACAAAACCTAAACAATGAAACATCAAAAGGCCCACTGACAGAAAAACAAACCTCAAATCCCGACTCTCTTTTCGTAAATCAGCACAAAGACGTACTCGAAAAACTAAAAAACCTCGACGTTAACAACCTCACCCCGATTGAAGCTATAAATCTGCTAAACCAAATTAAGAACCAGGTTAATAACGCCGATAATAAAGAATGAACAGTTTTTATAAAAAAATTACGCACCTCGCCCAAACCCTGATATTCCTGATAATCGCAAATTTCACTCTCGCAAATGAACCACGGTTTCAGGAATTTTCCATGAATCAGCTCAAAAAAAACATCTCCCCCAAAGCCAGGCTCTTCGCCGTCATCCCCGAGGCGAATTCTCTTACCGAATACAACGCTCTGTTAATCGACGAAAACGCACAAATAGAAACCATGCCCGAAAATATTGTCATAATAACCCACGGCTGGAACGAACAGACAATATGGTTCTTCCAGCTTGCCGCTGCCATAACATATAAAACTGACAACATTCAATGGACATCATTTTTCTGCGACTGGCGAAAAAGCTCACGAATCTTAAACCCCATCGAAGCAGCTCAAATTGCAAAAGATAAAATCGCTCCTGCAATCACAAAATCATTCCCACCCCAAATAACAAAAAACCTGCAGCACGTTCATCTCATCGGACACTCAGCAGGGTCATGGGCAGTCTCACAAGCTGCAAAATACTTCGCGAACACCACAAACGCAAGCCTGCACATAACACTGCTCGATGCCTACGTCCCACCCTTCTGGAAAGAAAACGAACTGGCTCAGCTGACCTGCTCAAAAAACAGAAAATGCTACACCGAACAATACTTCACACGCGACTTAACACTATACGCCACCGAAGTAAAACTGACAAATGCCCACAACGTTGACATTACAAAAATAGACCCGACAATCCCGGACCATGAATTTCCATACCACTGGTACACCGCAACTGTAATAAACAAATATTTCCCCGAAACATTCTACGCCGGCAAAAAACTTTACTTCACATCACCTGTTGGCACAAGATACGGCTATCAAAGGAGCAAACAAGCCTCAACCCAAAACTGGGAAAAAAGCCTCACATTAAAAAAAGCAAACAAGCCGGTAACACTCACAAAAGACTCACAAATACCCATCAAATCTCTCGCAGAATACTTCAAAACTTACTTCAGCGAAAACCCTTAACTGCCGTTCTTAACCAGTTTATTTCCTGCTCAAAATACTTTGACCCGTAAGCACCAATATGCTCGGACGACTCAGCAATCATATATGAAGCTTGTCCATCATACGCGGAAAAGCGATAGTCTGCCTTATATGCTTTTCGTTCGTAAGCCAAGCCGTAGTACGCTCGACCCCAAGCCCAAACCCGCCGTGAGGCACTGAACCGTACCTGCGCAAATCAAGATACCAGTCATAGCTGTGCTCATTATAACCTTCCTCATTTATCCGCGAGACCAGCAAATCATAATCGTCCTCTCTCATCGAACCGCCTATAATCTCTCCAAACCCCATAGGCGCAAGCATATCAAAATTCTCCACAACCCGCTCATCACTCCTGTCTGTACGCATATAAAACGCCTTGGCCGCCCTCGGATAATGCGTAACAAAAACAGGCTTATCGTACATCATGGAAATTATCGTCTCATCGGAACCGCCCAAATCTTTACCCCACTTAAAATTTTTAGCAAGCTCAGCGTGCTTCGGATTATTCTCTATCTTAACCAGAATCTCCCCAAGCTCCCCCTTAAGCTCCGACTGCTCATTAATAAGCTTCTCCTGCTTCCACTTCTTCAATGAACCCTTAAGCTGTTCTTCAATCTCATCCAAACGCCCCTCTATCTGTGCCTTTCTGCTTTCAAACCCGCTCAGCTGCTCTGCCATAAACTTTTCCGTCTTCTCGCTGGTCAGTATTTCAACCGCCTGGCTGTAAGTCAGACGATTAAAAGGAGCCTTGATCTTTTCCAAAGATGCAATATCACTTCCAAGCGACTCAAGCTCATAACGGTTACTGCCAAGAACGCTGTCAACAATAAAGCTTACAAAATTCTCCGCAAGCTCCAGCAATCCGTCCAAATCAATAAACGCCGCCTCAGGCTCAACCATCCAGAACTCCGTAAGATGCCTCCTCGTCTTGGACTTCTCTGCCCGAAACGTCGGACCAAAACAATAAACCTTACCTAAACTCATCGCAGCAGACTCAAGATACAACTGACCCGTCTGAGAAAGATGAACCTTATCACCGAAATAATCAACCTCAAAAAGAGTCTGCTCACCCTCACCTGCCAGAGTCGTAAAAATGGGCGTATCAACAAGTATAAAACCGTTATCATTAAAAAAACGCCTTATCGCGTCAATGATAGTATGCCGAACTCGCAAAATGCACCACTGAAGATGCGAACGCAAATGAAGATGACGATGCCGAAGAAGAAAATCTACTCCGTGCTCCTTAGGAGTAATAGGATAATCACGTGCCTCGCCCAGAACCTCCCCATCATTTACAACAAGCTCAACACCCCCTGCCGACCTCTCATCAGCCCTGACCAAACCACGCAGCCTCAGAGAAGACTCCTGACCAAGATGCTTTAATCTCTCAAAAACTTCATCACTGACCTTTCCCTTCTCAACAATACACTGGCAAATACCGCTGCCGTCGCGGATCATCAAAAACTGAACCTTACCGCTCGACCTGCTGTTGTAAAGCCATCCCGATAATTCAACCTCCCTGCCTACAAGATCCCCCAACTCTGATGTCAATGTTCGACTCGGCATAATAAAATCCCTTTAATCAAATAAAAAACCATAAAAAGTCCAGTGATACTGTTATACCATAGGCCTGAAAAAATTCGATTATTATTTACCGTACCCAAATTTTTTATCGCACAAAACTAAAAGACCTTTAGTAATCAACATTATAGCGGGAATACTTTATTTATCAAACATTTTGAAACAAAAGGAAAACCATGATACTTAAAAGATTACCAGAAGGAATGGTATAAATTCCAAAGTGATGCCTGCTATGTCGACGAAAACGGCAAAACACAATAAAAATGACTACGGAACTGGCCCCGCCGGCAGCATAACCCGAAACTTAGTCCCCTCACCAGGCTCAGACTCGACCTCTATATTACCGCCGCACCTTTCAACTATCTCTGAAACAATCGTCAGACCTATACCCTCGCCTTTAACTTGAGAGTCCTTAACCGCTCTGTGGAATATCCTGAATATTTTTTCATGATGCAGTTTATCAATCCCAATCCCGTTATCTTCTACCGTATAAAAACAATAAATACCCTCAGCCTCTCCCCGAATTCTTATCAAACCTTTTCTGCCGGGATCAAGATACTTAATCGCATTATCAATAAGATTGGTAAAAACCTGGCACACCTGCGATCTGTCTCCATAACAAACGGGCAGATCGCCAACCTCTACCACCGCACCTGTCCTGCGAATCTGAGAACCAACGCTCCTGATTATCTTGTCAATCTCATCGTTCATATCTACATACTCAGGCACAAACTCCTCTCTGCCTGCCCTGCTGACTTTCAAAAGACCGCTCAAAAGAGAATCCATCCTCTCTACCGAACTCTTAACATACTCGAGATCACCTTTTATTTCCGTCTCAATTATTTCGCGTATTCTTAACAAATCCTCAGCCTCAACCTTTTCTCTGTCCCCAATTAACTTCTCAATCTGCTCGACAGAAAGCAATACCTCGCGCGAAAAACCCTGGATATTAACCAAAGGACTCCTGAGATCATGGGAAACGACATGGATCATTCTCTCCATTTCATTGTTCCTCGAAGTTAAAAGCGTATTAAGCCGGACAAGCTCACTTTTATCAAGCTTTTCCTGAGTAATATCCTGAAAAGTACCAAAAAGCGTAACCGTACCGTCCTTTTCCTGACGACGCATAATTATATCACGCACCCAGATATGATTACCCTTAGCCGTAATAAGCTCAAGCTCGAGCTCCTGACGCTGCTCACCACCAACAGCCCTTTCCAGCGAATCTTTAAGCTCCCCTAAAAACGGCTCCGGATAAAATTTTATCGCCTCCTCAAAACTCGGAACAAACCCTTGTTCAACCTCATGAATATTATAAATCTCTTCGGACCATATCAGCTCCCCGCTTTGCCAGTTAAGCCACCAGCCCCCAACCTTAGCCGTCCTGCTTGTCTCAAGCAAAAGCTGCTCATGTTTCTTCAGCTCCCTGAACAATAGACTGTAAGGCTCACGAAGCGAAACCTCGACAATTGCCTTATAAAAAACATAAAAAGCCGCCACCCTGAAAAAATGACCGATGATATTAAATAAACCGTAAACATCAATATAAAACGTAAACGACAACTCAGAAACCGCCGTCAGAAGAATCGCCATTACCAGCTGCCTGTAAACCTTTCTGTTGAAGGCACCTCGATTCAGACTTAAATAAAAAACCGACAGCAATAAAAGAATTATTATAATATACTCACTGAAAAGCTTAAATGCTGTCAGCCCCGAACCCTTAACATAGCACTCCGGGAAAATACCGCCAAATATCAAATATACCAAAATAGCCGACACCAATGAAAAGCAGGCAAAAAGCTGCCAGATTCTTACTTTTTTCCGCACAAAAAAAGGTGCGCTCAAAAGTATTGCAGACTGAAAATACCGCCCCGCTATCCAGAACTGAGTTGCAATATTGCTGTTATCATCGGAAATAATATTCAGACCTTCATAACTGAAAGTATGCAGAATATCTAAAACCGCCACAAAAAAGTAGCCCACACCAAGATAAACAAAATAATTATTCTCAATATACTTGCTGCTGTTCAAAACTATCAAAAAGATAGCAAACGCAACTACAATCGTAAATATCTCAATTAACGTATGAAAAAGCAGAAAGTCATAAAATGAAAAAACCCCCAGCCCCCCTAAAATCACAGCCCAAATCAACACCGTAAAAATGCGCTTTAACAATCTGCTCTTTTTCGCCGCCATAAACTCCCTTAGCTTCGATACCCCATTATCTGCCGCATACCCATTCTATTCATAAAATTAATTAATTCAACTATTATCCCCTCTCGGCAAATAACTTCCCAACCAGCTCTTTAATCAAGGGTCACTTGTCGCCAGAATGATTTTTTACCGGTTATCTCAAATAAAACCCCCACACTCCGCTATCAAATCGACTGTAATACCCTCAAAATTTCGGTAAACTCCCAACGCCCCCTCATTTCCTGAAAGCGACTCCTTATCAGCCCCATCCGTAATTGCTATAAAACCCATCCCTGCCGCCCTGGCCGCACCAAAACCCGATATCGAATCCTCGAATACTACACACCTTTCAGACTCAACCCCCATACCTTCACTTGCCCGCAAAAAAAGCTCAGGATCAGGCTTACCCCTGCTGACCTGGTCCCTGTCTATAACTGTACAAAAATAATCCCGAATACCAAGTTCATCGATAACCATATCGACATTACCTTTAGGAGAATTACTCGCAGCCGACATCAAAACCCCCGCCTCAAAAAGCGATTCCAGCAAAACCCTCAAACCCGCTATCTCACGAATATAAGGACGGTAAGATTCCCGGTAAATAACCTCCTTCTCCTCTGCAATACTGTTTATCTGCTCGATACTCGCTCCCGGTATCAAGGTACGCACATTCTTGTCATTGGACTTGGAATGAATCTTTTCCCGATAAAATTCACTGGTTATACCAAACCCGTAACGCCTGCCCAGCTCTATCCATGCACGCTCATGGTAAAGCACATTGTCGACCATAGTACCGTCAACATCAAATATCACCGCCCAGCTCATATTTTCACCTTATTAAAAACTAACCTGTAACAAAACAAGGCTGGTCCTTATAACCTTAAGCTGGCGTAAAATCAAGAAAATATCTCCCTGTCTATCTCACCCACATAAAACCGTCCGTCGCCATGAATAAAACTGATAACCTTATCAAGCTGACTGTTAACCCTCTTGCTGTCATTACTGACCGTTACCAGACCGATAACACCCAGCTTTTTACTGTCCATCGACTCAACCTCTGCAACAGAAAAATTAAACCTGTTCCGAACCCTCTCTACAACCGACTTAATAATACTACGCTTCTCCTTAAGACTGCCGACCCCGAAAAGGTGAACCTTTATTTTCAGCAAACCGACTACCATAATTTCTTCCCCGAAAATCAACCACGTGGATGATACTGCTTATGAACTTTCCTGAGCCTTTCGCTGTCAACATGGGTATAAATCTGCGTTGTCGCCACATCAACATGACCAAGCATCTCCTGAACGCTCCTGAGATCCGCACCCCCGCTAAGAAGGTGCGTCGCAAAACAGTGCCTAAGCGTATGAGTACTTACATTATCACCAAGACCTGCCCGCCTGGCATATTTCTTCACCACACGCCATATATCAACCCTGTCAAGAACCCTCCCCGTCCGGGATATAAAAAGGTAATCTTTGCTTATTTCCTTAGCCATCCTCGGACGAAGCCTTGCACTATACTCCTCAATAGCCCCACAAGCCTTCTTGCCGATCGGAATCACCCTTTCCTTACTGCCCTTGCCCAGACAACGCAAAAAACCAACCTTCAGATTAACATTTCCGCACCGCAGACCAGCAACCTCACTGGCCCTGCACCCGGCCGCATAAAGAACCTCAAGTATCGCCTTATCCCTTAGATAATAAGGCTCCTCAGGACCCGGACAGTTAAGAAGATCAAGAACCTTTTCCTTAGAACAAACCTTAGGAAGCCTCTGCCAAAGCTTCGGACCCTCAAGAATATCTGTAAAAT
Organism: uncultured Pirellulales bacterium; assembly: GCA_964489215.1. Classification (GTDB taxonomy): domain Bacteria; phylum Planctomycetota; class Phycisphaerae; order Sedimentisphaerales; family Anaerohalosphaeraceae; genus CAZAYB01. The sequence goes on along the minus strand of CAZAYB010000004.1, from coordinate 9,227 downwards.
CCTCAGCTACAAGCTTTTGAAGCTGACCAAAACGCAAAAACATCTTTATCGCAACAAGAACACGGTTAATACTGGCCTCAGCAAGAGACTCACCTGTCAGATAATGAAGATAAGAGTATACACATGAAGCACTTAACTTACTAACCGAATCAACCTTCTTACCAAGACAAAACCTGGCAAACTCCCGAAGGTCCCTTCCATAACCAAGAAGCGTATTTTCGCTAAGTCCTGCCTCAACAGAAAGATAATCCAAAAAAGAGCAAATCTCCCGACCCATCGCCAGACCGCCCAGCGACTCCCTCAGTTTTTCAATCTGACCTGATGACAAATTAACCTCATAAAAAAAACATGACCATTTATTATTTCCAGCCCCCCCTTATTTTCTGCCTTAAAACAAATATCGTCTTTATCATACCCCAATCTTTAGCCCCCGATTCACCATAACCACTGTTGACAAGCCAAAGAAACTGCGATTTGCGATTTTTCAGCTTGTAATCACCTTTTTTCACGCTATAATGGCAAAATAATCAAAGGTCCCCATTAGATAGAAACTCTTATATCAGGGAAGATAAAAATGAACGCAAAAAAGGCCCTTTACAAAATCGCTTTCGCTGTCCCAGCCATACTCGCTGGATGCGCCGCCACAACACCCTCACAAACAAAAACTCCCGAAGCAGTATGTTTTCAGCAAAGCCTCGAAAAGACCATGATAGTCGCCGAAGACGTACTAAGACAAATGCACTTCAAAATCGAAAAATTCGACCTGGACCAGGGATACATTAAAACAAGACCCCTGTCAGGAAAACAGCTCTTCGAATTCTGGAGAACTGACAACGTCGGAGCATATAATCTGGCCGAGGCAAACATGCAAAGCATCACAAGACAAGTTGAAATGAAGTTCCACACAAAAGGACAAACTACCTGCGCACTTGCATTTACAAGCGTCAAAAGACTCTCGCTTCCAGAAGCCAGACTTGAGGGAATGGATAGAATGGCAGGAATATTCACTGGAGGCGACAGAGACCTACAGAAGCTAAACCTCCAGAATATCCAAAACGCAGAATGGATCAACCTGGGCCCTGACCACATGCTCGAACAAAGAATACATCAGCTCATTAAAACTAAAATGAAAATCGCCCGGGAAAAACTATGAACATTCTCGTATGCGGAGGTGCTGGCTACATCGGAAGCAACATGGTAAACCTCCTGATCCAGAAAAACCACAAAGTCCTCGTTTACGACAACCTCTCAAAAGGACACCGCTCAGCAGTACCCCCCGCCGCCGAATTCATAAAAGCCGACCTCGCCGATGCGCAGACTCTCGACAAAACTATTAAACAACACAAAACAGAAGCAGTCATGCACTTCGCTGCATTCATAGAGGTCGCCGAATCCGTCCGCAACCCGCTTATGTACTATCAAAACAACTTCTGCAACGCAAGAAACCTGCTGGATGTAATGCTAAAAAACAACGTAAGAAAATTTGTCTTCAGCAGCACTGCCGCAGTATACGGTATGCCCAAAAACGTACCAATAAAGGAAACTGAACACAAAAAACCCATTAACCCTTATGGACACAGCAAACTTGCCGTCGAAGAAATGTGTTCCTTCCTCTCTCAGAACAATCTGCTCAATTACGCCGCACTAAGATACTTCAACGCCTGCGGAGCTGGACGAAACTCCGAACTCGGAGAAGACCACTGCCCGGAATCACACCTTATACCGCTCGTTATCGCCGCGGCAATGCAAAAAAGGGATGACATAAAAATATTTGGCACTGACTACCCGACACCGGACGGAACTTGCATAAGAGACTACATACACATCGAGGATCTATGCTCTGCACACCTGCTCGCTCTGGAAAAACTCGACTCTGATAAACAGATAACACTAAACCTCGGAAACCAGAAAGGATACTCTGTAAGGCAGGTAATCGATACCGTTAAAAAAGTTTCAAAAATGGATTTCAAGGTAACAGAAGCGCCCCCAAGGCCAGGCGACCCCCCAATATTAACTGCTGACGCATCAACAGCATCCAGCAAACTCAACTGGAAACCTAAACATACTCAGCTCGAAGAAATTATCGAAACTGCATGGAAATGGCACAAACAAAATCCACACGGATACAATGACAAACAATAAACGGAGTAACAAATGATAGGCATTGAACAAAAAGTAAATCAATTCCTGAAAGCGCACAATATGCACCACTGCTCGATTGACATCGAAGACACCTGCATGACCTTCCTCAAGGAAATGCAAAATGGCCTGCAAAACAAAGAAAGCTCTCTCGATATGATACCGACCTACATTGAACCGCCCAGCCAAATACCCTCTGACCAGCAGGTCATCGTAGTCGACGCAGGTGGAACAAACTTTCGCGTCGCAACCGTTACCTTCAAAAAAGACAACACTCCCCAAATTGAAAACTTCAGCAAATATCCAATGCCGGGCGTTCAGCAAGAAGTATCAGCAAAACAATTCTTTGACGACATGGCAGCATCGATCGGAAAAACCGCAGAAAAAAGCGATAAAGTAGGTTTTTGCTTCTCATACCCCACCGAAATAAACCCCGCCAAAGATGGAAAACTGATCAGGTTTTCAAAGGAAATAAAGGCAAAGCAGGTACAGGGCAAATACGTCGGGCAAAACCTGCTCCAGGCCATCGAAAGAAAAACAGGAAACGCACCCAAAAACATCGTCGTACTAAACGACACTGTAACTACTCTCCTGGCAGGCTCTGCGGTCTACGCACAAAAAAAATACTCCGGTTTTATAGGTTTCATACTCGGAACAGGAACAAACACCTGCTACATCGAACAAAACAAGAACATAGAAAAAAAACCTGACCTCGAAAAATCAAAATCAATGATCATAAACGTCGAATCAGGAGGATTTGGCTGCGTACCCCAGGGCTCAGCTGACAAAATACTCGACCAGAATTCACAGACTCCGGGAATTTACAAGTTCGAAAAAATGATCTCCGGTGCATACTTCGGAAACCTGTGCACTCAGACATTGACTCTTGCCGCACAAAACTCCCTCTTCTCCAAAGATTCCGCCGCTCTGCTCGAAAAACTCAAAGACATTGACACCCAGCCGATAAGCACCTTCCTCAGCTCACCATACTCCGACTCAAAAATCAACATAGCCCTCAACAATAACCCATCCGATATCGTAACTGCATATCACATCATTGACCAGCTCATCGAAAGAAGCGCAAAACTTACCGCCGTAAACCTCTCCGCTGCCGCCCTCAAAAGTCAGAAAGGAACAGACATCACAAAGCCGATTTGCATCATAGCCGAAGGCACAACTTTCTACAAACTCGCCAACCTCAGGGACCGCGTAAACTATTACCTCAAACAATACCTCACCGATACCAAAAAAGTCCACTACAGAATCGCCGAGGTCCAAAACTCAACTCTCATCGGAGCCGCAATAGCAGGTCTGACAAACTAAAAAAAACAATGCCTAAAAATTTCCATGACAAGCTCAAAGACACCGCTCTGGCAATAAATAATCTGCCGAAAAATCCGCCCCAGCTGCTAATCGATGACATAAAAAGAACAAAAAAGCTTTTCATAACTGGAACACCTTCACAGATTTTCTTCCCCGCACCTAACATCAAATACTGGTCAATGCGTTCAGGCCTTAGCCTTGACATCTCATTCGAAATGCCCGCACAGGCCGCAAAATACTACCTCCTCGAACACACCGTAATCTTGCTCGCCGCCTCACAAACTCATCCCGACGTTGATCGGCTTGCAAAAAGACTCCACGACATTAACCACAAAAGCCTCTTCACAGCAGTCGCAGACCCAAAATCAAACATTGAAAAATTCGTAAAAAAATCATTCTCACTAAACCTCAACCACCCCGTAACAGACCCCCCCGCCGTCATAACACAGGCCCTGTTCCTCAAAAACACTCTCGCACTTTTGCAAAACAGAACCATCGCACCAAAACTCGACCAGCTAAGCTCACAGTTCCAAAACACAATACAACAACCCGTAAAACCCCAATTCATCGAAACAGTCAAAAATGCCCGAAACATCTTCATCGTCGCCGAAAACACTGGCCTTGGCACGGAACTGGCATTTAGAACAATCCAGCTGCTGAACAAACCCGCCTACCACATCGAACCGTCAATACTTGAAAACCACCTCGCTCATGCCGTAAAAACCTCCGACTGCCTGATTTTCCCAAACCCCTCAAAAAATCAGCTAACCCCCTTACTTAACCTAAACCAAAAAGACTCACCCCCCGCCATTGCCATAAGCGAAGACCCCCTGCCCATTGAATACACCATCTGCGTCCCTGACATAGGAGAGCTGCAGGACTACATTTACTTAGCAGCCGCCTGGAACCTGCTCGCCCAAACCGCTGATTAAAACAAACCGCCCGCGCACCAGCCGCTAAACATTGTCCCTTTTTTCAGTCTCACTCAAACTCTCATTAAGAGCACCGCTGCGAAAACCCTCAAGGTCCATCGCGACAAACTTGATACCCGTACTCTTTATCGCCTCGACTATCTTTAACCTCTCAGCCATAACACGCTCAAAATCCTCAGCCAAAACCTCAATCCTCACCATATCACCATGATGCCGCACTCTGAACTCATCAAAACCAAGACCCCTAAGATAATCCTCACTATTTTCCACCTGCCTGAGCCGCTCCCTGCTAAGCTCAAGACCGTAACTTACCCTTGACGCAAGACAAGGCGAAGCCGGCACATCAGCCGTCTCAAGACCCAGCCGCCTGCTAAGCTCACGGATATCATCCTTGCACAAACCTGCATCACTCAAAGGCTTGCCGATTCCAAACTCCCTCACCGCCCTGTTGCCGGGCCTGTAATCATCCTCGTCATCTGCATTACTCCCGCAGATAATATGCTCAAAACCCTCCTCCGCTGCCTTTTCCTTAAGCTTCCTGAACAAACAGCTCTTACAGTGAAAACATCGGTCTGCCTTATTGACCCTGACAGTATCCTCGCTCAAAACCCCGCTTTCAACCTCGATCAAACGAACACCCAAAGCCTCCGCCCGGGCCCGGGCCATACGGTACTGATAATCGCTCAGCAAAGGGCTAACACCTATACAGGCCAAAACATTATCAAAACCAAGCACATCAACGGCAACCTTAACAAGAAACGTAGAATCAACCCCCCCCGAATAAGCCGTCATAACCTTCCCCAATTTTGCTAAAGAACTCTTTAGCTTCTCATATTTCAAATCAATATCCATAAAAACCCCTCAGCCTGATTTAAAAACCGCCCAGAAGCCGATGGAGGGAATCGAACCCTCAACCTCAGCTTTACGAAAGCTGTGCTCTACCGTTGAGCTACATCGGCAAAACATTTATTTTAACCGCACACCAAAAAATTGCAAAGCAATTTTAAAACCAAAAAAACCACCAAAACCCGCTCTTTCATCCGACAGGACCAGCCGTAACCATCCTAAGACCTGCAAGCAAAAGAAGCCCTATAAACACCGACCAGACAAAACGCTTATCAAGCTTATGCATTAAACTGCCGCCAACAAAGCCCCCCGCAATCGCTGCCGGTATCACAACACCTGCTATCTTTAGCGACTCAAATACCGAAACACCATGCTCACCAAGACTGCTGTTCTTGAAATAAGCCCCGATCAACGCCATAAAAACAATCGTTGCCGAAGAATTGCTCATCGCGCTTCTAAGCTCAACCCGCATCAAAAGCTGCTGCATAGGCGTAGCCACCGTACCTGCGCCAATTCCCAGCAGACCGCTCAAAACCCCGGTAACCCCGCCCGTAACAAAACTCTTAACCCCCCTTGACCCGTCATTAGCGAATTCATCTCCAGATTCTCCCCCCCTGCCTTTGCAATACTGCCGGAACTTGTAAACATTAAAACCTGCCACATAAAAAAGGAACACACCGAAAACCCTCGTCAAACGGTAACTCTTATCCCCTTCGAAAAATTCCAGATTGCTTATCGCCACCCCCGCCGTAACCGCAAGACAGGCACCAGGAACCAGCCACCTTAAAATATCAAACCGAAAACTTCTCGCTCGCCAGTGCGCAGCTGCCGAAGACAAAGCAACAAAAAAATTGCATATCATCGCCGCCGCCTGATACAAATGCTGATTAACCCCGAAAAACAATGTAAATGCAGGTATCATAACAACAGAACCGCCTATACCAAGCAGACCCCCCATAAGCCCCATAAACAAACCTATGATGATTTGTATAATAACATCCGACAATCTGCTAACCTATCAGTAAAGATCACCGTCAAAAAGCTCACTGAACTTAACCCTGATATCACCGCTGCCGCACAAAGTCTCACCAATCAAAACAGCCCCAACACCTGCATGAACCAGCCTGCTGACATCCTCTCGGCTCTTTATGCCGCTCTCAGCCACAAGCTCTTTGCGGTTCTCAACAAGCTCCGCAAGCCTGCAAGTATTATTAATATCAACCTCCATCGTCTTGAGATTACGGTTATTAACTCCTATAACACTGTAATGCTCCTGAGGAAAACCCAGCATACTGCGAACCTGCATCAGCTTATCAGCACCATGAACCTCGATTATCGACGTCATCGTCAGCTGATTACTCAATATCAGAAAGTCCATAAGCTCTCCTGCCTCAAGAGCCTCTGCTATAAGCAATACCGCATCTGCACCTGCTGCCCTCGCCTCATAAAGCTGGTACTTGTCAATGATAAAATCCTTACGAAGAATCGGAAGACCAACCGCTTCCTTGATCATACCAATATAATCAAGCTTACCCTGAAAATACTTCTCATCTGTCAAACAGCTTATCGCATCGGCTCCGCAAGACTCATAAATCTTCGCTATTACAACAGGATCAAAATCCTCACATATAACCCCGGCACTCGGAGACGCCTTCTTTACCTCCGCAATAACATTAAGCCCGCGCAGATTATTCTTCGTTACTGCCTTATAAAAATTTCGGCAGCGGTCAGCTCCTGCCGCCATCTCGCGAACACGCTCAAAACTAACCTTCTCACGGGCAAGCTTAACCTCTTCACGCTTATCCGATATAATCTTGTCAAGTATCGTACCCAAACCTAACCTTCCTTAATCGCCTCATCACCCTCCTTATGCTTGCCCGAAACACTCACATACGCCATACGAAGCTGATGAAGAGTATTACTAAGCATATTCTTCTCACCTTCTTCAAGATTGCCTTTGGTCTTCTCCTCGATAACACCAAGAAGATCGATATTATACTTTGCAACTGTAAGATCAGCCTTAACCTCCTCATCTTTATTAACTCGCAAAACGCCAAGAGCATAAAAAGCCTGAGTCGCAAGCAAACTAACCAAACCTGAAAAATCCGCAGGAGGAAGCTTCGCCTGCTTAGCCTCATTACTCCTATCCGCCGCCTCACGAAGACGCTCCTCTTGCTCTTTTTTGGTAAGCTCTTCCTTCTCTCGCTGCGCCTGCTCCTTCCAACCCTCGTCTACAATAATCTTCTTTTTATTACCGTTCTTTTTTTCCGTCATAGTCATTTCCCCTACATATATTTTTTAAGCTGTTTACGCAGATCACGCTTCTGCTGCGCTTCGGTTATCTTGCTTCGTTTATCATACTGCCTTTTGCCCCTGCCAACTGCAAGCTCAACCTTCGCCAGTCCCCGATCGTTAAAATATATCCGGGTCGGTATAAGTGTAAAACCCTTCTGATGAACCCTGCTCTCAAGCTTGACTATCTGTCTGCCGTGAAGCAAAAGCTTACGCTTGCGGTTAGGGTCATGATTACCTGTGCTCGCCTGTGAATAAGCACTTATCGTACAGCCTATCAGCCAAACCTCTCCGTTATCAATCCTGCCGTAAGCTCCCTCCAAATCCGCCTGACGCTCACGCAAAGCCTTAACCTCAGTACCCTTCAGGGATATACCTGCCTCAACCTTCTCCACAAACTCATAATCATGATAAGCCTTGCGGTTCTTGATCTGAACATTATTCGATTGTTTAACATTCTTCTTTGCCATTGCAGCATCATAGCCAAATACCCCGAAATTTCAAGACAAACAACCCCCATCACAATAAATTAACTCAAAAAAGCGCAAATATACCCCCTTCTCAGCCTCTGAGCCCAAAAAAATCACCCCCGAAATCCCAATATCAGATTATTTCAAAAATCGGATATTAACCGGATAACGATACTTCTGACCATTACTCGCACCAAGACCTGCCATAACACAAAGAACAAGATTGCCGATATAAATAACGCCCCACAATATACAGCCTATACCAACAACCGCAAGCAATGAACTCACAATATAACCAAGACATACCGTTATCTGGAAATTAAGTGCCTCCTTACCCTGATCCGCAACAAATGCGTCATCATCCTTCTTGATAAGCCAGATAATAAGCGCACCGATAAAACCCGTAAAAATACCAAGCACATGACAAAGCATCGCCAGATTACGAGAATCCTTGCCGACCTCACCCCCGCCGCCGGTAGAAATATCAACTTCTTCCTTGCCTACTGAAACATCCTGCTCGTTTTGACCCTCATTGCCCTGAACACTATCGTTACCATCCTGCATTTTATCCTCCCTGAAAAAGACCATAAAACCATTATTTAAAAAACCAAAAATACTTGTACTGCCAAATCAAAACATTGTCAACCAAAAAACTCCCGCTATACAAAACAACCTCAGCAAACTAACTCACTTACTTGCCAGTCCTTACCTACCCAAACACCAACAACTTCAACACACTCATACTCCCCCCTCAGATACACAACACCCCTTTTAACCTGCTCCATCTGCTCTGCCTCACTGACCGGATTACCACCGCAGTCATAATGACCAGCAAGACCAATACACTTTGAACCATGCTTATTAACAGATATATCTATCATCTCCTTCAAAGACAAAACCGCATACGAACTTTCATCAACCCCGCCCTCACTGCCGAAAACCCTCACAACACCAGGCCAGTTAATCATATCCGCGTACTCAGCGCCGAACCTCTCACAAAAATAATCAAACACCCCCCGCTGAACTCTCCCGTCCATACAATTCAAAACCGTACAAAACATAAAAAATCCTCCTGCCGCGATCATTACCAATAATTCTAAATTCACTACTCCTGTATTCTAACCCAATTTCCTGTAACCGAAAAGTCTTTTTTCAGAATATGATTATAAGCAAAAAAAGCTGCCGTAAAAACTACAGGCAGCCAAAATTAAGTAAAAAATTTAGG
>CAZAYB010000003.1:20234-33961 GCA_964489215.1 uncultured Pirellulales bacterium | reverse complement strand
CGGGTATTGTTTAATGACGATAAAGAAATGTCTGGGAAGAACAGAACATGAACTTTCTATCATTTAATTTTTATGAACTACATGTTCGCTATCTCCTGTAAGATGGTTTACAGTTTACGTTTCTGCAAATCGGGACGGCCAGGCGCTGTCTCGATTTGTATTTAAATTGTTATATTACAGGTAAATTGAGGAACTTTTGAGCTGCCTGAAAATTTTGAAAACTGGTAATGGAGACGCATTTGCGGTAATCATTTTTAAAATTTTGAAGTAAACAATCAGCATCGGGCACATCTTTTTTTCTATTCAACAAGGAACCAAATGAAGGTTACACCAATTGACAAACATAATATATTGGACATACTTCTTGTAGAAGACGACCCGGGTTCGTCACGTCTAATCGAAAAAAGCCTTTCGAAAGGCCAGGGGGATTACAAGTACAGGATAAGTTTCGCCCGCAATATGGCAGAAGCCAAGGGCAGTCTAAGTCGACATAATTATGACAGTATTCTTCTTGATCTTGGTTTGCCGGACAGCAAAGGTGTTGAGACAGTCAGGCAGATACGTGATACAGTGCCTGAGATTCCGATTATTGTTGTGACCGGTTTGCCGGACGAAAACGCAGGTGTAAGTGCGATTCGTGAGGGTGCGGATTATTACATTGTAAAGGGTGATTTGCTTAACCAGATGCTTTCTCAGTCTATATTGTATTCGATTGAGAAACGCAAGATCCAGCTGACAAAAGACAGCGGGTTTGAAAAGCGATTACCAGACAGAGCAGATACCTTACAGTTAGAAAGGCTCAAAGCAAAAGTATGCGACCTTGAGAAGGAAGTTGAGGCTAAGGCAATTCAGCTTAATGAAGAAAGGTCTGCCCGTCAAAAAACAGAGTCTCTTTTTCAGGAACTTCGTCACGATTTTATGACAATTTTTGATTCTGTTCCCGCGATGATATGGTACCGAGATTATGAGGGCAAGATAATCCGTGCGAACAAATACGCAGCCAAGGCAGTTGGTATGGATGTTCGCGAGCTTATCGGCAAGAATTATTATGAAGTATTTCACGAGAAGAATGACCAAAGCCGAAACAGGGACCTGGAGGTACTTGAAAGCGGACAAGGCAAGTACGGTCAGGTTCGTAAATATCAAACTGTAAAGGGTCAGATAAAGTATGCCCTGGTTGACCGTGTGCCTTATTATCAGGACGGCAAGGTTGCAGGTTTGATTATATTCGCAAAGGATATAACAGATCTCAAGAGTATGGAGAACAATCTTAAGACAGCCAAAGAGCAGATAGAGAATGTCAACCGTCAGCTGGAGGATTCGGTTGAGCATGCTAACCTGCTTGCCAATGAGGCGGTTATAGCGAATAACGCCAAGAGTGAATTCCTGGCCAATATGAGCCATGAGATACGCACACCAATGAATTCAATTATCGGTTTTAGCGACCTTCTCGCAGAAGAGGAGCTTACCGAGATGCAGTTAAAGTATGTCAATATGATTACAAGTTCTTCACGTCATCTTCTTTCGTTAATCAATGATGTACTTGACTTTTCAAAGATAGAGGCTGACAGGCTTAAAATAGAGAAAGTTGGTTTTGAGCTTCGAGGTTTTGCAGAGGAATTAAGGGAATGTTTGCTTCCCGGAGCCAGAAGCAAGGGGCTTTTGTTTGAGTTTGAGGTGGCAGCAGATTGTCCGGAGGTTATTAAAAGCGACCCGACGAGATTAAAGCAGTGCCTGATGAATCTTATAAGCAATGCTGTAAAGTTTACCGAGAAAGGTTATATAAAAGTCAGGATAAAGTTTGATACAGATGAAAGGCTTATTATTGAAGTTGAGGATACCGGAATCGGTATAGCTGCTGATAAACAGGAACTTATATTCGACCCGTTTACCCAGGCTGATATGAGCACGACACGTCATTTTGGGGGCACCGGTCTTGGTCTTGCGATAACGAAAAAACTTATCGGTCTGCTTGGCGGAGAGATAAATCTTGAAAGCAAAGTGGGCAAGGGGACAAAGTTTATATTAACTTTGCCCGGCGTGGCGGATTTTGAAGATGAAATGGAAAAGGTTATCGATGAGCAGGTTGATTCTGCAGAAATGAACCGATACAGATTCAGCGGTAAGGTGCTTGTTGTTGAGGACCATCCTGCCAATCAGCTGTTAATGCATGAGGCCCTGAGTAAAAGGGGTCTAAGTGTTGTAATATGCAATAACGCAGATAAGGTGGTTAAGATGCTTCGTAAGGAGCGTTTTGATCTTGTGTTTATGGATATGAAGATGCCTGAACGCAGCGGTTCAGAGATTATAGAAGAGGTGAGGGGCAAAGGTATAAAGGTGCCGATAATAGCACTTACCGCAGATGTTACCAGTGAGACTGAGGACCAGGCAATGGAAGCTGGGTGTGATCTTTATATGACTAAGCCAGTCAGAAAGAAGGATTTGTATGAGGGTGTAGCAAAGTTTATCGAGCCAATAGGCGGTTTTAAGTTAAGAGAAGCGAGGAGTGATTTTAGTTTTGGCAATGAAAAGCCTTTTAATGACGGTGCAATAGTTTCTGAGTATTCTGATATTCCTGAAATGCTGCATGCGATAGAGAGTTTTGTGGAGAATCTGCCGAGCGTAATAGATGAGCTTTTCACGGTTATGCACTCTGGTGACTATGAGCGTTTGAAAGAGCTTGCCAGGGGTCTTAGGCGAGCAAGCTTTGACAGGGGGTTCGCGGAGCTTGGCGAAAAGGCGGGCTGTCTTGAGAAATCCGCAACATTTGAGCTTGTGGACAAGATGAAGGGTGATATTGAAGTTTTGGGGCAAATCTGCAGCAGGATCGAGTTGGCAAAGGCAGATTCAAACGTTTAGTAGCCTGTGCTTAGCGAATTTTCCACACCCTGAGCGATGTTGGCCGCTATTTTAGCCTGGTACCAGCTGTTATTCAATCGAGCGGCGTCTTGAGAATTTGTTACGTATCCTGTTTCTACTAATACTGCAGGCTTTGAGTGTGCTGCCAGTACGCGGAAGTCGGCGTTTCGCAGGCCCCTTGAGTATATTCCACATTGCTGTAGAGTTCTATGTATGGCCATTGCGATTCTACGGCTGGCGTATGAGGGGTTTCTTGCGATGTAGATTGTAGCTCCCTGGACGGATGAGTTCGGAGCAGAATCGGCATGTATTGACAGGAGCAAATCGGCGTTGTATCTTTCTGCAGCTGCTGCGCGTGAGTCCAGGTCCACAAATGTGTCATTGTTTCTGGTCATTATAACATTAGCGCCTTTGAGGCGGAGTCTTTCTGCTATCTGTCTGGCGATAGAAAGTACGATGTATTTTTCAGGGACATTGGAGTATCCGACGTGTCCGCAGCCAGGGTCCCTTCCGCCATGTCCGGGGTCTATGATGATAGTTTTTCCGATAAGGTTTTTGTTATTATAGCTTTTTGAACTGTAAGGGTCGGGGCAGGGGACCTGTTTTGGTTTTGGCTTTGGTTTTGGAGAGTAAACCGGCCTTTTGCCGATTATTCGGGGCGAGGGGTCGTAAGTTACATAATCAGATTGACAGCCCTGCAGGAAAAAATATATCGGCAGTAAAAGCAAAAGCGCAATTAATCTTTTTGGCGATGCAGTATTTATATTTATGAAATTTTTGAAAACACCACTGGTGGAAAACAAATCTACCTCCTGTATTTTGTATTTTCATCCATGCAAAATATCCGTAACATTTGAAAAACTTTCCCTATAATGGGACATCTTTCGATATTTTTCAAGTTTAAATCATCATCGTTTACGGTTTTATAAAATTTCCGAAATTAATCAAACCCGTATGGTCAGGATTTTTCGGCACTTGAAAGTTCTATGCTCCTGTCGCGTGCGGCAGTTAAGGCCAGTTCGACAATATGGTTAAAATTGTGTTCTGTGAAGATATTAATGGCCGCTTCGGTAGTTCCTCCGGGTGAGGTAACATTTTTACGCAGCTGGTCGGGGTTCTGGTGCGAATTCTGAGCGAGCACCGCTGCTCCTTTTGCGGTCTGGAGTACGAGCTGTTGAGCGTTTTGCTGTGTAAGGCCCAGTTTCTTAGCTGAAGATATCATCGCTTCCATCAGCAGGAAGAAATATGCAGGTCCTGAGCCGCTTACGGCGGTAACGGCATCGATTTGTTCTTCATTTTCGACAATGATTGCCTTTCCGACAGCGGAGAAGATATCTAAGGCGGTCTGAGAGGCGGCTTTGTCGGCTTTGTGTGGATAAATGGCGCTGGCTGCTTCATTTACGAGGGCAGGAGTGTTCGGCATTACCCGGATAATCCGGGCATTTTTGAGGTTTTCGGCAATGAAATCGCATTTTATACCGGCGGCGATTGAAATAACTGTTTTGGAGGCAAAGTCCTGAGATTTTATGCTTTCGAAAAGCTCTTTCATATTCTGAGGCTTAACACTGAGAAATATTATGTCACAGCTTTGAATCAGCCTGATATTATCGCCGAGGGCGTTAACTGCAAACTGAGCGGTGAGCTGATCGAGCTTTTCTGTAATAATATCTGAAACGTAAATATCGGTATTTTTGAAGAGTTTTGCGTCCATTACTGCTTTTATCAGGGCCTGTGCCATGTTCCCTGCGCCGATAAAGCCTATTTTACTCATCATTTTCTCCTTGTTAGTCTAAATAACATCTGTATAATTCTAATCTAAAAGGATTGTATCTTAAAGCACAAAATTTCAGGAGGTGCCTTATGCAGAAACAAACATTGTACCAGGAAGCGATTAAAACGAAGTATCCGGAAGCAGCAGTTTTTGTAATTGCCCGGGACAAGAACAAAAAGCCCAATCCGATGACTGTCGGGTGGTGTACGACGGTATCCGGAGAGCCTGCCATGATGGCTGTCGCTATCACCGGCAAACGGTATACGGCCGAGGCGATTCGGCATTCCAAATGTTTTACGATTGTTTTTCCCGATGCAAATATGTCTGATCTTGCACTTTACTTTGGTACTAAATCCGGTTCGGAGGTTGATAAACTTAAAAACAAGGACGTGACTACGATACCGGCTGTCAAGATAGATTCGGTTATCATGGCTGATGCGGTTGCGAATTTTGAGTGTAAGCTTGTCAGGGAAGTTGAAACTGGTGATCATATACTCTTTATCGGTGAGGTTGTGGCATCGCATGTCAATACATCCAAAAAGAACCGGCTTTACACAGTTGGGCCAGGCGGTAAGATGGGTGCAGTAAAGGAAGCTCTGTAAACGGTTAGCTTAGCAATAACAGACGCAAAATATAGGAGATCAGTTTTGGATATAACCCTTCTCGAGACGAGAGACCTTGTTAAAAGATACAGCGGCAGAACAGTTGTCGACCGTGTTTGTATTTCTGTGGAACAGCGTGCGATAGTCGGACTGCTCGGAAGAAACGGAGCAGGCAAGACGACTAGTTTCAGAATGGTTATGGGAATGATTATTCCCGATGACGGGTCGGTGGTTTTTGAAGGTACGGATATTTCAAAGCTTCCGATGTATAAACGCGCCAGGCTGGGGATGGGGTATCTGTCACAGGAGCCAAGCGTTTTTCAGCGTCTAAGCGTCAGGGACAATTTAAAGGCGATACTCGAGACAATGTCGATAACATCCAAAGAACGTGACAGACGAGCTGATGAACTTATCGAAAGGTACGGGCTTAGCGAAGTAAGGAAAAGCCAGGCGAGGTTCCTTTCAGGAGGAGAAAGGCGAAAACTTGAAATTGCAAGAGCAATGGTTACCAATCCATCACTGATACTGCTGGATGAGCCTTTTTCAGGCGTTGATCCTATCGCGGTTGAAGAGCTTCAGCATGAGATAAGACGGCTTCAGGGCGCAGGGGTGAGCATACTTATTACCGACCATAACGTTGAGCGGACTCTTGAGGTCGTTGATAAGGCTTATATTCTGGATCACGGCAATATAATCGGTTACGGTACTCCTGCTCAGGTTATTCAAAATGAGCTTGTGCGTCAAAGTTACCTTGGTTCAACATTCAAAGGAAATGAATTCGATTGATTTTATGAGTGGTTTTTATGAATGCCGAAGAACTTAATATGACAAAATATCCTTCACCAGTTTTGAGTGAACCTGCCAAACCGATTGAGACAATCGATGATACTGTAAGGCAGATCGCTGAAAAGATGATAGATATTATGCTGGAGAATAAGGGTATCGGTCTGGCAGGTCCGCAGGCGGGGCTCGACCTTCAGATATTCGTTATCAGCCTGGACGGTTCAAGGGAAAATGCCAGGGTTTATATAAATCCAAAGATAGAGGCACACGGCGAGCTTGCGCCTTTTGAGGAAGGGTGCCTTTCGATACCCGGGCTTTATACAAAGATAAAACGGCACAAGTTCTGTAAGGTAACCGCTAAGGGGCTTGACGGTGAGGAGTTTACGGAGGAAGCCGATGGGCTTTATGCCAGGGCGCTTCAGCATGAATACGACCATCTTCAGGGAACGATGATAAAGGACAGGATGTCACAGGTTGGTAAAATAGGGGCAAGAAAACTGCTGAAGAAACTCGAGCAGCAGGACAATTGAACTGAAAATTCTGTGCAGTCAACTGCTTGTTTGAATGTATGTTATTGTGACGTTGAAAAGTTATGCACATATTCAGTAACGAATTAATTTAATCGGAATTATTATGAAATTAGTTTATTTTGGTTCCTCGTCTTTTGGAGTTCCAAGCTTAGGGGGTATCAAAGAATCATCCCATGAGCTTTGTCATATTTTCACCCAGCCTGCCCGTCCGACCGGCAGAGGCAGAAAGAAGCGATGCACAGACGCCGCAAGATGGGCACAGGCAAACGATACAGGCTATACCGAGGCAGCCGATATCAATTCAGACCAAATGGCTGAGAAGATATCCTCATTTGGTGCCGATGCGCTTGTGGTTATTGCTTTTGGACAGTTTATAAAGAGCAGTATATTGAATCTTTTTCCCAAAGGCGCCTACAATGTTCACGGGTCTTTGCTTCCAAAATACAGGGGTGCTGCTCCAGTTAACTGGGCGGTAATCAATGGTGAAAAAGAGACGGGCATCTCAATAATAACGGTAGTAAAAAAAATGGACGCAGGTGATATTCTCGCTTGCGCATCTACACCAATCCATCCGACGGATACGGCGGGGACGGTACATGACAGACTGGCCGAGCTTGCACCGGATTGTCTTTTGAATGAGCTTGACAAAATTGAGCGTTGCGAGGCAAGTTTTACCGCTCAGGATGAATCTAAAGCGACATTCGCTCCAAAGCTGAGCAAGTCTCAGGGCCGGATAGATTTTGGCAAAAATGCAGAGGATGTTTTCAATATGATACGGGGTATGAATCCCTGGCCCGGTGCTTTTGGTGTACTTCGCAGCAGAAACAGCGGCAACAGCCACCGGGTAACAGTCTGTTTTGCGGAAATGGCCGATCCACTCGATTCTGATTTGCAGCCTGGTTATCTTGATGAGAATCTTAATGTTGTCTGCGGTGAGGGTGCTGTAAAAATCAAGACTATCAAGCCGGCCGGTAAAAGAAGTATGAGCTTTGAAGATTTTGTCAACGGCAGGAGTATTAAAGCCGGGGACTATTTTGTTATGCATGATGAAAACAATATCTGATGAAACATTCTTCAATTAAGACATCACGTCAGGGAAGCGGGTATGTTCTTGATAAATATTATAAGTCATCAACTGATACAGGGGTCTTGATTCAGGGTCTTGAGATAAACGCCCGTGATAAAAGGCACTGTGCGGAGTTATGCTATGGAACGGTTAAAAACCGCGGAGTGATTGACCATGTAATTGAACAGGCTGGGGGCATTAAGATTAAGCGAATAAGCAGCAGGCTCATCAACCTTATTCGGATTGCTGTTTACGAACTGATATTTAATCCTGACACTCCGGAATACGCATTGATAAATGAAGCGGTTGAGAATTCGGGTGACAGGGCAGGTCAAAAGCAGAAGAATTTTGTAAACGCTGTTTGCAGAAATATACTGCGCAGCATTACGGCAAGGGAAACCGCAGTAACGGATGCTAATATTCGCCGAACAGTTCCTTCTTCGCTTGAAAAGGGATGTGAATTTGATTGCGGTCTTTTTCCGGAGCCTGATATCAAGCCCATGGAATATTACAGTAAGGCTTATTCGCTTCCTTTATGGCTGATGGAGCGGTTAAAAGACCAGTTGGGGACAAAGGCAGCGGGCAGGTTCGCATCGGGCAGCAATAGAAGGCCAATGATATACGCCTGGCCAAATACGCTCAGGACAGACCTGGCAAATCTTGAGGAGTCGTTGGAATCGCAGGGTGTTCAGACGCGATGCTTTAGTGAACGGGGCTGTATCAGACTTGAAAAAACGACGGATCTGACGAACCTTGAGGCGTTTAAGAAAGGACATTTCTATGTCCAGGATCCTATGGCGCATTTGCCGGTTTTGGGTCTTGAAGCAAGGCCCGGCTGTGCTGCTGCTGATATTTGCGCAGCGCCGGGGACAAAGACTGTGCAGATGGGTATGATGATGAAAAACCACGGCAGGATTACGGCATCGGACATTGACAAGGACAGGATTAAAAAGATAGGACAAAACTGTAACAGGCTGGGTGTCAGCATTGTTGAAACGGTTTTGGGCGGCGCTGAAGGGTTAAGTAAATCCGGCAAGCATAACGGGGAGTTTACGCACATCCTTGTCGATGTTCCATGCAGCAACACCGGTACGATGGCACGCAGGCCGGAGGTAAGGGACAGGCTTAAGCCCGGCAAAGCAACTAAGTTAGCAACAATTTCAGCAGGAATACTGGCAGAATCTGTAAAGATTCACAAACCGCGTGCGAGAATATGCTTTAGCACATGTTCTGTTTTGCGGGAGGAAAACCAGCAGGCAGTTGAGAGTTTTCTCAATAGATTTCAAGGCAGTTACCGGGTATTGAACGAGGAACTGACTATCCCGAAAACTGATACCAGTACTGATATCGGCCATGACGGCGGGTATTATTGCCTGATCGAAGCTTTATAGTCCTATAATTTTGAACATACCAGTATCATACAATTGTTTTAACAGCTAAAATCCGCTCAAAACGAAATCCACAGGTTTTCCACAATATCGACTTACGTTGTGCATAACCTGTTCAAATTATTTTTTTTTCGCATGTAAATTCAGCGAATTGCTTAAGGTGTGAATTGTGGAAAAGAAAGTTGTCAATTGGTTATTGAATTTCATTAAAGTATGCATAATATAATAATGTAACAGGAATTTAACAAATACAGACAGATAAGTATAACAACGGAAATTTAGGATTAGTTATTTCCTGAGTCAACCAGAAAGGGGAGACTTGAATGCAGGCAACTTTCACGGATGAAGTTGATGGGATCTGCCAGGCGATAAATGACAAAATCGGTCCTCAGAAGTATCGGGTTTGGTTTAAAAATTCAACCACGTTTACTGTTACTGATGAATGTGTGAATATCGGGGTCCCTAATCAGTTTATTGCCAGCTGGATAGAGAACCATTTTAATAATGATATAACTGACTCTGTCCGTGAAGTTACCGGCAGTGATAAAAGGATAATTTTTGGTATAGACCCTTCCCTTGCAGGTAACCAGAAGCGTTCTCAGCTGGACTGGCAGGCTAAACAGGTAACAAAAGCGAATGAACCCGGTACTCGGCCGAGAAGGAAACAGTCATATAACAATCAGATAAACCTTAAGCTTAAGCTTGATGATTTTGTAGTAGGCAATGGTAATGAGCTGGCCTACAGTGCGGCTAAAGCTATAGTTTCAGAGAGAAAAACGATGTTCAATCCTCTTTTTATACATGGCGGATACGGTCTTGGCAAGACCCACCTGCTTCAGGGTATATGTAATTCGCTTTATAAAGAGAATCCTGAGGTCAATCTGCTTTATGTTTCTGCTGAGCAGTTTGCAAATCAGTTTGTTTTGGCTCTTAAAACCCAAAAGCTCGATGCCTTTAGAAAAAGATTTCGTAACGTCGATCTTCTCGCGATAGACGACATACATTTTCTCGCAAGTAAACCCTCCATGCAGGAGGAGTTTCTTCATACGTTCAATACAATTGACACAGCGGGCAAGCAGGTGGTTCTTGCCTCGGACGCACATCCTAAGATGATAGGTAAGTTATGTGAAAAGCTCGTTAACAGATTTGTCTCCGGGATGGTAGTCAAGGTAGACAGCCCTGATCTTGAGACGCGTTGTAAAATCTGCAGACAATGGGCAAAGACAATGGGTAAGCAAATACCTGAGGCGGTAATTCAGTATATTGCTGAAAAGATGCGCACCAATATAAGGGAATTAGAAGGTGCAATGCTTAAACTGGTTGCGTATGGTTCGTTAAATAAGGACGGGATAACTTTAGAAACGGCACAGGAGGTGCTGGCAGACCATATATCGAGAACCGATCCTATTGTTCATATTTCTGACATAGCTTCAGCGGTTACGACATACTTTGGTGTGACAACTGCTGATATCCATTCATCGAAAAAGGACCGTACCGTAAGCCTTGCCCGCTCTTTTACGATGTACCTGGCGAGGAAATACACAAAGCTTTCGTTTCCTGAGATAGGCAAACTGATGGGCGGCAAGAACCATGCAACTGTTATCCTGGCGTGCAGGAAGATCGAGAATTTTATCAATAAGGATTCCCAGATTAAATGGTCAGGCCCGTCGGGCAATCGAGTTGCACGGGCCAGGGAAACGTTTAATCAGCTTATTGAAACAATCGCCTGAGGACAGACCCGTTTTATTCTAAAGGAGGATTACCATTTTATTAAAGGTTAATATGAAACGTTTGTTATTATTTTTTTCTATTTTGATTTGTTTTTTAACTGTTGATGTTCATGCGGACAAAAGTGTATATGAGTGGGCATATGTAAACCTTGATTATTCGCTGAAAGAAAAGAAGGCTAAGCTCAATGAATATATGACTAATATTACCCAACGGGCCAAAGAGCTCAGCAAAGCAGATATTATGCTGGCCTTTTTTGATATTCTTAATGATTACAAGCACTTGTCGAAAAATTCCAGGCCTCCGCAAAACGCACAAGATGAAATAAATAAGCTTAAGAAACAGCTTCAGAAATATTATATAAACAATTATCTTGCGTTTTACGACATTCTTTTTGTCAATACTGAAGGTGATATTTTTTATTCTATCCGCAAAGAAGGTGATTTTAACAAGAACATTAGCAAGGACGAATTTTCGAAATGCCGACTTGCCGAAACTCTTCGTTCAAATCCCAAAAATGAGACATTTATTGATTACCATTATTATTCTTATTCAGATGAGCCGGCCGCTTTTTTGATTGAGCCTGTTGTAAAAAACGGCAAACATCTGGGATGGTTTGTTCTCCAGTGCGCTATAAATAAGATTAACTCGATATTTTCCGGTCATGAGCTTGGGCTTACAGAAGAAGTGGTTATGGTCAACCATGATGGATATATGCTCACAGAATCGATATTTATCGCTGATTCGACGATTTTGAAAATCAAACTTGACGACAGGAACATTCAGCCGAAGTTTCGTGAAAAAAAAGGACACAGGATAGTAACCGACTACAGAGGTTTTACGGCTATGACGTCTTTTGAAGTTGTTGAGTTTATGGGCGCCAAATGGCTGGTCGTCGCAAAAATAGATTTGTCGCAGGTGCTTTCGGAGCATTTTATCGATCATAATAAGTACTACCACGAAAAGGTTTCGCAGCGATTGAAAGAAAACGAACTTTGCAATGTTGAAGATGAGTTTCCGGAAATGGAAGATAAAGAAATAATCAATGTTGATATAGATGAATTTTTAAAGGCTGATGAACATCAGCTTATACAGACGGCAGGTGTGTCGACCTGCACAGCTTTGATTGCTGCTTATCCCGGTAAGTTCGGCTATATGGCACATCTGAGTCCGCTTGATAAAATGTATAATCAAAGCAGAACCGATCTGCTTGGGCATATAATTCATAACATCAAGGCTTATGATACATACATGTACCAGAGACGGTACGTTGAGTTTGTCATTGTCGCAAATCATCTGAACAGTTACAGGAATATCCTGGATACATTACTGGATAACGGCTTTTTGCTGTCGCAAATCTACGTCATTCACAACCCAAACGCAAAGAGTGTAAATGTTATGTTTGACTATTCGAGGAATATCGCATATGCTCAATGGGAACTGGAAAATGGCCGATATGTAATTGAGAAAGAATGTGAACAGAACAATCTTGGAAAGATACTTAAACAGATTGTAGAAGAATAAAAGCCCCGGCTAAAGCAAGTCAGTTTATGAATGACCAGACAAAGACACGAAAGATATTTATAAGTGCGGCAGAGCCCAGCGCCGATGCGCATTGCGCAAATCTTATAACAGCCATGAAAAAAGCAAGTTTTGACCCCGTCAACGAAACTAACATCAACCTTCAGTTCGTTGGTATAGGGGGTGAAAAAATGGCAGAGGCAGGCTGTGAAATCATCGAGGACCCCACAAATCGAGCAGCGATGATATATAACGCCTTTTCCAGCATAAAATATTTTTACAACCTTATTAAAAAGGCAAGGGTATATATTAAAGGTAATGAAGTTGACCTTGTCATAGTATGTGATTCGCCTGCGTTCAATTTTCATATCGCCCGGATTGCTAAAAAGAACAGTATCAAGACGCTTTTTTATGTTGCTCCGCAGCTTTGGGCCTGGGCGTCATGGCGTATACATAAGCTCAGGAGGCTTTGCGACAAGCTTGCGTGTATATTGCCTTTTGAGAAGGACTGGTTCCAGAGGCGAAATGTGGATACTGTATTTGTGGGTAACCCGCTTTTTGATGACCCTGGTATCGAGATACAAAAAAGCTATAAGTCTTATAAGGATTTTGATCCACGAAGGGCAAAAATTGCGATTTTTCCCGGTTCGCGGTCAGCTGAGATTAAAAAGCTCTGGCCTGCCATGCAGAAGATATGCAGGAAGCTTTCGTTTTTCTGGCCGAATATGGAATTTACAGCCTGTGCTCCAAATGAGGAAAAACTTGAGCTTTTGAAAGATTCTCAGATTCCGGATTTTCAATGCCGGTACAGTATTTCAAACGTTCCGGTTATTGCTTCAAAATGTGATTTTGCACTGACTGCCAGCGGCAGCGCGACACTTCAGGTTGCCGCGGCGGGATGTCCGATGATAATCATGTACCAGTCGAGCAGGATACTTTGGAAACTTTTCGGGCAATGGCTGGTTCGCTCGAGATTTCTTTCGCTGGTAAATATCCTCGCCGGCCGGGAGCTTGTTCCGGAGTTTATGCCTTACTACACTTCCATAACTCCGATCTATAAAAGGGCTCATCAGATCCTTAACAACAGAGCGAAGCTAAGCAGGACAAGTCATGATTTAGTAAGTCTTGTTGAGCCTCTTGCAAGGGAGAATGCTTCGCGTAAAACTGCAGAATTATCTATCGGGATGCTTGGTGAAATTTCCGCAGCCAGGAACCCAGAGCCGACCAGCGAATCAAAGAGTGAAATTTCTGACAATCTTTAATCGCGAGCCTGCCGGGACCTGTAAAGATATTATGCGGTTTTTTCAGGCAGCGTTTCTAACCTTACCTTTACATATTCTGGTATCTCGGTCCGCCTGAACCTTCCGGCACTGTCCAGCGGATATTATCAAACGGGCACTTCCTCTGGCAAGTTTTGCAATGGAGACAATTTGATGGATTTGCAGCCTTTACCTCACTGTGTATCGTCTCATACACACC
>CAZAYB010000003.1:0-20134 GCA_964489215.1 uncultured Pirellulales bacterium | reverse complement strand
ACCGAAGAGCATACCGAATTTACCGATCGTCTGACGGAAATGCTTTGCGCTTTTAAGCTCCTCCATCAGCCTGGACCCGTCGAGCAGCCTAGTGTATACCCGCGCCGCAACCTTAGGAGCATCAAGGTTCTGACATACTGCCCTGCCTGCTGTCATACCGGAGTCAATAGCATTGTGAAGCCCTTTAATCTTCAGCATGTTGACAAAACCGGCACTGTCTCCGAGAATAAGCACGTTTGTTTTTCCAACTGTATTCGTACCAGGGTCCCTTGGTATTCCATAGAAGCCTGCCTCTGGTATCATTTTGGCACCAGCCTCTACCACGGTTCCGCCTTCGATAAACTGATTTACAAACTTTGTTTCCTTGAATCTTACAAGCGCATCCTGCGGGTTGAAATCGTTAAATTTCCAGTCAAGCCCTGCTATAAGCCCTACCGCAATACGGTTATCGCCGACAGGGTACATCACCCCCCCGCCAAAGATTGACGGGCCCAAAACGGGAGTCCAAAGCGGATAGCCCATTGCATGAACGGCTCTGTTATCCGAGAATTTTTCATACTGCTGCTGCGATACCCTTATCACTTCCTTGACACCCACCGAATAAAGCTGATGATGCTGTCGCTTGAGATTGGCGGTATCGATAAATTTTTCTGTAAGCAGGCCGTCACACCCCTCTGCCAGCAAAATAATATCAGCCTCAATTATTTCGCCCTGCTTGTAATTGGGCTGCTTGTTGAGATGCTTGTCAAGTCCCTGATCGACGAGCTTTACGCCCCTGGCAAAATCACCGGTTTTGTCGTTTACTATTTCCTCAGCCGCAAAACCGTACATAACCTCGGCACCAAGATCGGTCGCTATATCGCTAAGCCATACCGTCAGTTCACTTATAGATACGTTATAGTCACCTTCATGAGACATCTGGCCAAGGCAAAGCTTAAGAGCTTTCATAATCTTCATCTTCCATGCTATGTTGACTGAGAATTTATTTCCGAGCATGAACATAACATTATCTTTGGTAACCTTTTTAGAAAGCACTTTTTTTGCCTGTTCGCTTTCCTGCCAACCGGGCACAGCCATATCGAGCAGATCATGGAGCGGAGCAGGTTCCAGAGCGGCCCCTGAAAGATTATGATTTCCGGCCGCTGGAGCCTTATCAATAACACAAACTTCAGTTTCGGGACTGTTTTTTTTGATTGTAATCGCCGCGGCCAAACCTGCCGGACCGGCACCAACAATTAGCACGTCTGTTTTGCTGTATTCTTTAGCCACTGTAAATTCCTGTAATAAATTAAGCGGATTTTATATTTTCAACTAATTCCGGAATGACCTTTTCGGCATTTCCGACAATATAATAGTCGCACTGTCGGAAGATAGGTGCATCAGGGTCACTGTTAATAGCAATGATAGTTTCGGAATTGGCAACCCCTATCATGTGCTGTATCGCACCTGATATGCCGATAGCAATATATACCCTTGGCCCAACAGCGGTTCCGGTTTGTCCCACCTGGTGAACACGCTCTACAAAGCCCTGTTCGACCGCTGCCCTGCTTGCTCCAAGTTCGGCGTATGCCGAAGTCTTTTCGGTGATAATCTCTGCCAGGTTCGATGTAAGAGCATTGAAAGTATCCCTGTTTTGCATACCCTTGCCGCCTGCTACTATGACATCAGCTTCGAAATTAACATCGCCCTGTCCTTTTTCCGTTTCTATGATGTTCAGGCTAAGGTCGTTCTGCGATAATTCAACATTATGCTCAATGACATTTGGGGTCCTCGACTCATCAGGTGTCATACGTTTCATAACCCCGGGTCTGGCCGTTGCCATCTGGCATGGAGAATCCTTCGTTACTATGGTCGCCATGATGTTACCGCCTAAAGCAGGCCTTGTCTGAAATAGAATGGCTACCTGCCCTTTTCTTGAACTGTCGCGGATATCGAGCCCGGTACAATCGGCAGTCAGACCGCAACCTGTTCTGTATGATACCATCGGTGCCAAAACCCTGCCCTGCGGAGTAGCGCCGTAGAGAACAATCTGCGGCGAATACTTCTGTATACAGTCAGAGACAGCCTTTCTGTAACAGAACGGGTCAAAGTTGGCAAGAAAGGGGTTTTCCAAAAGATAAATATCGTCGGCTCCAGCATGTGCCAGCTGATCGGCAAACTTCCTGACGCTGTCGCCTGCCAGGCATACACCGACCTTAGTTTCAAGCGAGTCGGCAAGTTCGCGTGCCTTTCCAATAAGTTCAAAAGTTGCGGAGTTAATCTTTTCACCGTCATGTTCTGCCATAACCCAGACCTGGCCGGTGTAGCTGGTCTTATCATTGCGGAAAGATTCTATCATATCGTTAAGGGCACGTTCGTGAACCTTAAATTTTTCACTGTTTAGAATCTTCTGCTTGATTTCGTCATCAATTTTTTCGGGATTGCTAATATTGAGCAGCCGCAGTTCGTTTCGAAGCGCTTCGTAGTCCCTTGCCTCTTTTTCGGTCCCTTCGAAAGATTTGTCAAACAGACTTTCTCTTTTAGCCGGGAGTATGTATTTGCCGTCCTGCTGCTGATCGGGCTTTTCAGTTTCAGCATTTTGCCCGGCTGATTGCATAATAACATCGGCAAGCTGCTTTACATTTTCAATATGCTGACATTTTCGAGTGGTTTTACCCGGGGGGAACACCCTGATGACCCTGGTTTTAGAACCCTTTACTCCCGTTGCCGCAGCTGAAATGTCAGAAGCGGTCCAGGTGGTTGTTTCAAATCTGGCAGCTTTTCTGGTGGCTGCGAAACCGGCATATATCGGATATTCATATTTTGCTACGGTGATGACTGCCGGTTTGCTTTTGGGCTCAACAACCTGCGTTCCGCCTGAGATTATCCTTGTAATCCTGAAATTGTCCTGCTCGTAAGCTACGTTTGTGGCATAGGCAATACAGGGTATGTTCAGTTCCTCGGCTATCTGGGCGGGTACCTGGGCAGTATCCCCGTCAACAGACTGCATACCCGCAACGACATAATAATCATTGCTGCCGTTAAATTTATCCGTAACTATTTTCTTTATCGCATAAGCGAGCGGGTTAGCGGTGGCCCATGTATCGGCCCCTCCAAGTGCCCTGTCAGTAAGCAAAACAGCGTCATCGGCACATCTGCTCAGGCTGTATGTCAATACCTCAGCTGCCATCGGCGGGCCCATAGTAAGGGCAATTACCTTAGACTGGGGGTCGTTTTCCTGGTTTTTCATGAGGTTTGCAAATGCCAGAGCCTGGGCGTCCAGTTCATTTATTACGCTTGGAAGCCTTGTTCTGACCAGATTGCCGGTTTCAGGGTCAAACGCATTATCAGTTATCTGTGATACATCGGGTACCTGTTTTACCAGTACAATATAATGACTCATTTGTTGGTCAATCCTTAATTAAGCAGTATTTAGGATGTTTTTTGTATTTGTAATATTATTTGTTAAAACGGCAATAAAAAATATTAAAAAATTGCTTTTTAGTACTCTTATCCCGTTAAAATATTGGCCGAATATGTTTGGACTTGCATTTGTGCCGCTTTTGGGCTAAAATCACCTCCAAATGGATATCTCATGTGGAATGGGTTCCGGGGGGAATTTGAAAAAATGGAAATGGTATGTTAATTTATTTTAGAGGAATTGAAAATGGCAGATCTGAAAGCTCTTAGTGAAGCAATCATCAAGGGGGACCAGAAAACAGCGGTTGATCTTACAAATGAAGCTATCGATGAAGGTATGGCACCTGACAAGATTTTATCTGATGGTTTGATAGCAGGCATGAATGTGATCGGCACGCGGTTTAAGGCAAACGAAGTTTACATCCCTGAGGTTCTTATTTCCGCTCGGGCGATGAAAATGGCAATGGAAAAACTGGAACCGAAACTGGTCGAAGCAGGCGTTGAGCCTGTAGGCAAAGCTTTGATAGGTACCGTTCAGGGCGACCTGCACGATATCGGCAAAAACCTTGTAGTTATGATGCTCAAGGGTGCAGGCTTTGAAGTGGCTGATATCGGCGTTGATGTACCGCCGGAAAAATTCGTTGAGAAAGTCAAGGAAACCGGAGCGAAAGTCGTGGGTATGAGCGCACTTTTGACAACAACTATGCCTGCCATGGAAAATTCCGTAAAGGCAATTAAAGAAGCTGGTATCGACTGCAAGATAATGATCGGCGGAGCACCTGTAACCCAGGGTTATGCTGACAAGATCGGTGCTGACGGATACGCACCAGACGCAGCAAGTGCGGTTGACCTGGCAAAAGACCTTTCCTGATAAAGATCAGTAAAGGTTAGCTAAAAAATAAAAGCGGCTTACTTTTATAAGGTAAGTCGCTTTTTTGTTGGATATGCTTTACCGACGGGGGCTGTTTTTTACTTCGGGAATCCTTTTACATTACACAACTTCCAGAACGGAATTGTATTCGCCAAAGGGGTTCGCTTCTACCTTTTCGTTATATGGGTCTTTTTGCCATTTACCGTCAACAACAAGCCTGTATTGGTATTTTCCCTTGGAAAGAGGCATTTTAATCTTCCAGAGTCCATTTCCGTTGACTTTTTCCATCTTAGCCTCTTCAGGCTTCCAGTCGTTGAAGTCCCCTGCCACCATAACGCTGTTAGCACGAGGATAAAGCGATATAAACATTACCGAGTCCTTGATCTGTCGTACACCATAAAAGTCCGCGATCTTTTCATCGGTTGACATCTGCTTGGCCGGGACTGCCTCTTTCTTTGTTTCCTTCTGTTTTTCAACACTGGAAAGAAGCTTTTCAGCACTTGTACTTATAGCATCCAGTTTATCCTGCAAAGTATCTGCCAGCTGAGTCTTGTGCACAAGTGTATCGGTACTTATCAATTCCTCTGCGAGATTTTCGAAATCCTTGCTGCCTTTACTGCCCGGGTCGTATTCGTCGATGGGCTGGCCGAGACTGGCTGCTTCCTTCAGTTTAGTATTGAAATTGACAACTGTTTCGAACATTCTATCAGAGAAATGCTTGCGAAGTTCTCCAAGTATCTCTCTTCCCATTTTCGTTCTTATGTCATACATGCTGGCAAGAACCATTACATTCAATTTCTGGCTGCTTTGCTTGCTGAGCACGTTCAGCGTATCGAGCTGTTTGCTTAAACCGTGCAAAGAGAAATATCCCGTTTCAACAGGAACGATGATATCAGTGGCAGCCCTTATAGCATTGAAAGTCAGCAGTCCGACAGCAGGAGGACAATCGATAACCACGTACTCATAATCACGGTCACATTTTTCGAGAACCTTTTTAAGACAGTTCTCCTTCTCATTGACACCGGACATTTGCTGTTCAAAAGCAGCCAGGTCAATGCTCGCAGGTGCAAGCTCGAAACCATCAGCAATCTGCCATAGTATCTCAGACATCCTGAGGTCATCACCCCTGCTTTGGGTAATCAGGATATCATATATACTTTGCTCAATCTGCTCTTCCGGCACCGCCAGACCCACGGCGCAATGGCCCTGAGGGTCCATATCAACAAGTAATGTTCTGTGTCCCAGACTTGCCAGCGAACTTGCCAGATTAATTGAAACTGTGGTTTTTCCACAACCGCCCTTTTGGTTGATTACCGCTATTTTTCTCATTTCTATCTCCCTGAGATGGCTTTTATCGAATCCGTTCAGCCAATAGGTATAATTACCCATATATAGACGTTTTATAATATCGGCATTTAAATGTCAAATGCTTTAGGTTTTATCGGACAGGATTTGAAATAATGCGGTTATCAGTGTTATTATAGGGTACTTAATTACTAAATAAAGGCCTATAATAACCCAGATAAATGAGTAGTAAAAAGGCAATTTTTAGCTTAAAATCCAGCTTTTATAGTATTATTGATTAACACAGCTGGCAAAATACCAAATGAAATGAAGAAGGTTCAGCGAGGAAATTTTTTTTTAATATTTTTTATTTTTTACGTATGGACAACATAAATCTGTTAAATAACTGTAACAAGCAGACTTTCTCTCATTTTGAAGTTGGCCTTTAGAGGAAAAAACTCGCTAATGAAGGGCATTGCCTTTTTAAAAATATGTCTCATTCCTGCTTTTTGGATGCTGTGAGTGCATATCCGTTAAAGAATATCGCCAGTAAAGCAGGGTCGGAATCGGCATCCTCGGCTATCTTGTCAACCTGTTCATCAGTAAGCTGTTTAGCGTTTGCTTTTTCAGCAGGGGTCATTATCGCAACAGCCCTTTTGATCTGTTCATACTCATCACCGGTCGGGACCTGAAGCATCTGGAGCTGATCATTGCCGGTTATTCCCCCAAAATGTTTACGTATTCTCAGCCCGTATTCGTCATCGACAAACTTCCCGAGCTTATCCAGATAATCATCTATGGAAAATTGAGTTTCTATCGACGCCTTACCTTGCCCTTTCTTCTTACGATGCGTTTTCTTTTGCTCCTTTGCTTTGACTTCTTTTTACCGCTTCCCATCGATTTAAGCGCACTCATCATATCCATCTTGCCGGACATCAGATCCTTAATGCCCCCCATTCCTCCCATACCGCCGGAGCTCATGGCCTGCATCATCTGTCTGCTCTGCCTGAAAGTCTTGATTAACCCCGCCACCTCCTGCACATTTCTTCCGCATCCGCCAGCTATCCTTCTTCTTCTTCCTGCGTCTATAATATCAGGCTCTTTTCGTTCCTCAGGGGTCATTGAATGGACAATACCCTCCATCCTGTTTATTTCCCTGTCATCGACATCCAGGTTGTCAAGCTTACCGCCAATACCCGGTATCAGCTTAAGCATATCCTTCATTCCGCCCATTCTTTTAAGAGCGTTCATCTGTTTGAGGAAATCGTCGAACCCGAACGTCCCCTTGGCCATTTTCGCAGCCATTTTTTCGCTTTCCTCCTCGTCAAACTGCTCCTGAGCCTTTTCAACGAGGGTTACAACATCACCCATACCAAGTATTCTGCTTGCCATACGGTCGGGATGGAAGTGTTCAAGCTTATCGAGCTTTTCGCCGACACCCACAAACTTAATCGGTTTTCCGGTCACCGCTTTTACACTTAAAGCAGCACCGCCCCTGGCATCACCGTCAAGCTTAGTCAGTATCACACCGTCAAGTTCGAGCCTCTGATTAAACTCCCCTGCACTGTTGACCGCATCCTGACCGGTCATAGCATCACAGACAAGGTATATCTGATGAGGTGTTACCGCTTTTGCAACGTCGCTTATTTCGTTCATCATCTCATCATCTATATGCAGTCGGCCTGCGGTATCAAGAATAGCAACATCACAGTTATTTTTTTTCGCGGCCTTAAGACCGTTCTTAGCAACCTTGACCGCGTCTTTTATTCTTTCTGTATAAACATCAACCCCCAGCTGCTCACCAAGAGTCTGGAGCTGATCAATAGCGGCAGGCCTTTGAAGGTCATCAGCAATCATCATCGGCTTTTTGCCTTCACTTTGCAGAAGCTTTGCAAGTTTTGCCGCAGTTGTGGTTTTACCGCTTCCCTGCAGACCGGCGAGCATTATGATTGTAGGGCCAGGAGAGACATAGTAAATCTTCGGATCGACAGGACCCATCAGCTTGGTAAGCTCATCGTTTACTATCTTTACCATCAGCTGGTCAGGCTTAAGGCTTTTTATTACCTCGGCTCCCAACGCTGCATCGATGCACTGGTTGCAGAAATCCTTTGCGACCTGGTAATTTACATCCGCTTCGAGAAGCGCCTTTCTAACTTCCTTCATTGCATCGCGGACGTTAGCTTCGGTTATCCTGCCCCTGCCGGACAAACCGCGGAACACCGAACTGAACTTATCTGTAAGTGCCTCAAACATAAATTATCCCAAATTAAAAAATACTCTCAACTTTAACCCGCAGAACAAATAATTAGCCGGTCTTTGTCTGTAAAAAAATCAATCATCTCAGTATATACACTTTGATAATTTACCGATGTACCAATTTACCACAAAAAACATACACATGCAACCTTTGGCAAACAATCCCGAATTGAATTTTTTTTGTTTATTTATGACCTACAAGACATTGTGTGTCATGAATTTGCCTGCTGTCAGAATTAACTGCTCGCTTAGGATGTACTTAGCTTGTAAAGCAGAAGCTTGTAAGTTTTGAAATGCCTGAACGCGCGGGAGTTCCTTCTTCCGCTGAAATACTTGTCCTCTATTTTATCGATTTTCTTTCTGAACTTCCACCTCAGAAGTTTCGTAACCAGACTGTGCCTGCTTTGCATAACACCTGAAACTATATCAACGATAGGCTTTGCTATCTGACGATACATCTTATCCTCGAGATCAATATTGCCCGCCGTCTGCTCGGTAATGTTTATTTCCTTTAACAGCTCAAGCGGTTTTTCCTTCACTGCTGACTCGAACTTTGACCACGAATGACCGCCGGAAATAGGACATTTGCCAAATCCGTTATTTTTCATACCCGGGTTCTTAAAAACATCGCATATAAGTATGTAACCGTTCTTATTCAAAAGTGAAATGCTTTTTTCAAGAGCACTTGAGACGTTGATGTACTGAAAGCTTTCACTGAAAAGTATCATGTCAAATTTTTTTTCTGTATCGAGGTTCTCATAGTAACATTCAAAAACGGTATTGCCGTTGCCCAGCCTGTCCCTTGTAACCTCTGCGAATTTTTCGCTTGGAGAAACGCAATCTACATGCACTCCTGCTTCTGAAATTAGTTTAGCTATTTTCCCCGTACCGCAACCTACATCTAAAATAGTCTCAACCTCTGGAGGTATATTACTTATAAGGAATCTGGTATAATTTTCCTGCGCCTTTTTCAGATTATCCAATGAGACATCAAGATCATCCGTCCAGTAGCCGTAATGAAGATCCTCCACTCCGAATAGTTCCCTTCCGAAAATAGACGCAATCTCAAGCCCAGCCTCTCGGGATATCTGCTTTTTCAGGTTTTTTATCTCTGTTTTTCTGCGCATATAAGTATATACCTTTTTAAAACTAACAGGTAAAAATAGAACTGAAGTCTAAAAAGATGTCCAGGTTATCCTCATGACCAGCCTTTAATGACCACCTAAACACCCCCTTTACAGGGTAATTATAACATTTTCACAAAGTTATTATCAAGTAAAATATTCTGCGAATCTTCAATACCCCCCTTTTTACTCTGAAAACCAACAATCTGACCCTTATTTTTCATTATAAAAAAAATCCATCCGGTTAATTGACTGGTATTCAGCCTCGCCATGGCCGCTTAAGTTGATGTCATTTTCCAGTCAGCACAAGGTCCGCATACTGGTCGGTAAGATGGTACGAGGTTGTCGTAAGAGACGGGAACATACTTAGTTCCGGATCATCCAGGTAATACGAATAGTTGTATCGGCCCACAAAAACGGACCATTGACAGGAAGGGCCGAATTTGGCACCGTAAGCTTCAAGATCACTGACCGGAACAGCCATTTCCGCGGTCCACTGCGAATCCTTGTCATTGTAATTATTAACCGTTCCGTTAACCGAAGCAGCCGTGCCAAGCCCTGCCGTATAATCCTCAAAGCAGCTGGGCAGCCCTTTGAGCCCGGGGCTCGGAAAGAAAAACTCTGTTTTATAACCTAAAGGCGTAACGTAAAGCTCCCAATAGTGACGGTGATTTTCAGGCTTAATAAACAATTCACAAAGGTCGCCAAATTTATAATGATGCAGCTGGTCACCTTTGCCTTCTGCGACGATATCATAATCCCGAAACGTTGCCGCCAGGTAAAAATTATTTTCATCCCACGCAAACTGAACATACCCGTTTCTATTTAGTTTTTGACCGGAAGAAAGCTTATCCAGCGAAAGATTCAATGAATATTTCTCAGCCTTTTGCCAGACATCTTCATTCAGTTTGCCGTCTAATGTAATGTTTTGCGAGGTGTAAAAGGCCCTTGCGACCTGATTGCGGTTTTTCAACCTCGCCTGGTCATCTTTTTCAAAACATGGACAGCAGCCAGTAATAAAAACCAATAAAAAAACTAAAAACCCAAACACGATCCTGCTCATTGTCAGCCATCCTTTCATTTCACACAGGCACCTTAAGGCAATCTTAATTCTTTTCCGAAATTTTCTTTCTTATGTCCTCGA
This sequence comes from uncultured Pirellulales bacterium, assembly GCA_964489215.1. GTDB lineage: Bacteria > Planctomycetota > Phycisphaerae > Sedimentisphaerales > Anaerohalosphaeraceae > CAZAYB01. The sequence continues at coordinate 10,056 of CAZAYB010000003.1, read as the reverse complement.
GCATTTTAATAAGCTGTTTGAGCTGACTGCTCTTCAGCGGAGCAACAGCATTACTAATCTCGTTTTTATATTTTATATCAGCCCTGACCAGAAGTTTTTTACCGTTAGCGGTTAATTTTACAATATTGGTTCTTCGGTCACTGCTGTCAGAAGTTCGTTTTACTAAATCCGCCTTTTCCATTCGGTCCACAAGCGAAGTAATGTTCGCCCTGTTTACCAGCATCATCCTGCTGAGCTCAACCTGGGTAAGTCCCCCCTCAGGCCCGGACTGATGCTCTATAAGCAGCATAAGATTAAACTGAACATCTGTAAGCCCAAACTCAGATAGAAAAGCCGTGATTCTGTTGCGCATCATCGAGGCGGTATGATATATGCTCAGCAATGCCTCATGTTCGGTTGTTCTAATCTCTTTTCTAAGACCCAGTTCATCTTTAAGGGACATGCTTACTGCCTCCGAATATGTTTACAGGTAGACTATATACCTTGTAACCAGTAACCCCGAAACTGTCAAGGAAAATACATCATGTAAAGATTATGAAAGCGAAAATAATTTCGAACAATGATTAAGAACAGCCCTGGTAAATATTTTTGAGATTACCTTAACTGCCCAAAGAGATGATATCAGTAAACAAAGGAAAAGACATCTTCAATCACATTAAAGACCTCTTTTGTATCTTCAAGGTTTGATAACGCCCCGTCAAATCCCTTCTCAAGCAAAGCGTTTGTTTCAGACTCCCGCAGACCTGAAGCAATAGCTATCACCTTGGTCGCACTTAATTCATTGTCAGACCTTACATATTCACAAATCTGATCTGCATTGATATTGTTCGCCATCAGATTGATAAGCATTATATGAGGATTAGTCTTTTGAGCAATCAGACCCGCATCAAAACTGTTGGAAGCGGTCTGAACATCGAAATCTTCCCTGGAGGATATTTTTTCAGATAATTTACGCAAATTATCCTCATTACTGTCAATCAAAAGGATTCTCACACTCGAAGTTTCCAGTGATTCGGTAGGCATGTCATGTGATTTCATAAATTTAATGAGCTCACAGGTCGGGATCCTTCTGTCTTTTGAACCTGGTATTCTATAGCCCTTTAACTGGCCGGAATCGAACCATTTTGTAACCGTTCTCGGGGCCACATTACATATTTGTGCGACTTGGCCGGTTGTTAGTACATCTTTTTTCTTTTGCATTCTTATGTCCCAAATTCGCCTGTATCGGCGGCAACTCTATTTCAGGGCGTTTGCTGTAAGTTATTTTTGCATCCTCAGCTTTCTACTTTTCGGCACTTTTAAGGGGCAATTTAAGCTTAAAAATCAAAAAATTCCCCACATAAATCATCATTTTAAATATTTTAATATCATCTCTGCGAAAAAGATTTTTTCGCTTTTGTTATCGGAATCAATCTAAAAAGACCCTCTTAAGCTTTTATTTTGCCCGTTTCTTTGTTGTTCTATAATAAAAACTCTACCTTTTATCTTGACGTTTACATAAGGGATATTGTATATTTATATCTGGACATTTGTAGTGTATGTCCAGCCGAAAAAGGCTTTGCCGAGTCGGTTATTATAAAATATTCATTAATTGCGATTTCGGTACGGAGCTGTGGTCATTAAGAAGACTTATTCGGTTAAAAAGCTACGAGAACACTGTCGGCATTCTGGCGGGGCGAAAGGCGACTGCCAAGTCCAAAAACTGGAATGTGACGGTGACTATGGTGATTTGGATGTCAAAAATAAACGGCGGTTTCGGCGATGGATTGCCGAATGAAATTTGAAAGCAGTTTCGTGGTATTAAGTTTAAGAAAACTGATTTTGTACTGTCAAAACTCCAATATAACGCAAAAATAGTTCGTTTTTGCTTTATTTATCACCTGTTCTACGCTTTTTCCGATGTCAGTCCCTGTCTTATATGATTTCTTCAATCGCTCCTTTCCGAAGCTCTTGAAAAGTAATTGTCGAAAAGCGCGTGCTTTGGCTGATTACTGTCGGGAGATGCAAAATTAAGCTCAATGAAAGGAAGCAAAATGGCTCTTTTAAGTCAGGTACTTTGGCCGATATTATCACTCACAATCGGTCTGTTAGCAGGAGCCGCTGGAACATTCGCCATATATTATTTAGTGATTAAGGCTAAGGAAAAAGCGGCAGAAAATCAGGCAAGCAGCAAAATAGAAAGCGCAAAAGCAGAGGCTCAAAATATCATAAAAACCGCACGCCTGGACGCTGCCTCTGAGGCAATGAAGAAAAAAGAGGAGTTCGCAAAAGAAGCAGACCAGATGAAAGGTCAGCTTCGGGAACAGGAAATAAGATTAAGCAAGCGGGAAGACGTCCTGGACAGACAGTCCGAGACTCTCGCATCAAGAGAAAAACAGGTAAAGGACTCGGAAAACGACCTGAGAAGAAAGCACAGAAATGTAGAGGCCAAGGACAAACAGCTATCACAGCTCATTGCACAGCAGAAAAACCAGCTGTTGAAAATATCCTCGATGGACGTCGAAGAAGCAAAGGATCTGCTCCTGCAAAGGCTTGAAGATGAATGTGAGCACGAGATGAACTCGCTAATACAGCGAAAGCTCGAGGAAACAGAGGAGAACTGCGAAACAAAGGCTCGTTCGATAATAAACTCAGCTATTCAAAGATACGCCGCAGAGCAGACATGCGAAGTCAGCGTCTCTACTGTTGACATTCCAAATGATGACATGAAAGGAAGGGTCATCGGAAGAGAAGGCAGAAACATCAGAGCATTCGAAAAAGCGACCGGCGTAGATGTCATTGTTGATGACACTCCGGGAGTTATTGTTGTAAGCGCGTTCGACCCGGTACGCCGGGAAACCGCAAGACTGGCAATGGAAAGGCTTATCCAGGACGGAAGAATTCATCCTACAAGAATCGAAGAACTGGTAAACCAGACCGGCAAGGATATAAGACAAAAAGTTTTACAGATAGGCAAAGAAGCAGCTGTCGAAACGGACGTAAGAGGGCTTAAAAACAAAATTCTCTCGCTGATCGGCTCTTTACACTACCGAACAAGCTACGGACAGAATGTTTTAAGGCACAGCATTGAAGTCGCTTTCCTCGGACAGGTAATGGCAGAAGAGCTTGGGCTCGACGGTTCTGTCGCACGTCGGGCAGGGCTTTTGCACGATATCGGAAAGGCCATGGACCACGAAGTAGAGGGAGGACACCCCGCAATCGGTGCAAACTATCTAAAAAGATTCAACGAGTCAAAAATAGTCCTTAACGCCGTAGAGGCCCACCACGGTGACATACCGCCGGACAACCCGTATACGCCTTTGATTGCTGCCGCCGATGCAATTAGCGCATCAAGACCAGGCGCAAGACGTGAAACGCTTGAAAGATATATTAAAAGACTCGAAAAACTCGAGGATATATCTTCAGGATTCAAGGGTATTAACAACAGCTATGCAATACAGGCCGGCCGAGAGGTCCGGGTTATCGCAGACGCAAACGAGATCGATGACGAGTCGGCACATAAAATCGCAAGGGATATTGCAAAGAAAATTGAAGAAGAGATGACCTATCCAGGCGAAATTAAGGTGACGCTGCTAAGGGAAGTCAGATGCGTGGAATATGCCCGATAGTGTAAACCTTGGATTTAAGTGGTGTCAAAATGAAACTTAATCTACTTTGTATAGGAGACGTGGTAGGCAGGCCCGGAAGGCACGTCATGGCTGAAAAGCTGACAGCGGTTATTAAAGACCTTTCGGTGGACTGCGTAATAGCAAACGCCGAAAATGCCGCCGGAGGATCGGGCATTACACCTCAGATATATGATAAGATGCTAAAATACGGCGTCAATATCGTAACACTGGGGGACCATGCCTTCAGAAAAAAGGAAATCATCCCAGCTCTGGAAAGATCCATAAATATCACTCGTCCCGCCAACCTTTCCACACAGGCCGCTGGCAAAGACTTCGCAATATACAAAACTGCAAAGGGGCCTGTAATTGCCGTCATCACCCTCATTGGCCGAATTTTCATGAAGCCTGCGGACTGCCCCTATGCAAAAATAGATTCAATCCTTACTTCCGTATCCAGACAGGCAGACGTTATATTCGTAGAGATGCACGCAGAGGCTACCAGCGAAAAAATCGCAATGGGTCATTATCTTGACGGAAAGGTAAGCTGTGTCTTCGGAACACACACCCACGTTGCCACCGCTGACGAAAGAATATTAAACCGCAGCACAGCTTACATTACTGACATCGGAATGACAGGATCGCATCTGTCCGTTCTGGGAAGGAACAGAGAAAGCGTAATAAAGTCTTTCAGAACGCAAATGCCCTTTCCATTCGATATCGCAACTGAAGACGTTCGAATGGACTGTGTTCTTGTAACAGTTGACTCAAACACCAAAAAGGCACATAATATACAGCGAATACAGGTGCTCGATGATACATCCGACGGCCTAAGCTATGACAGTGACGACGGAAAGCCGGAATTTTACAACGGTTTGCAATAAATACAAATATAACTAACCAAAAAGCACAGAAAATTTAATGACCAACAAAGTTAAAAAAAGAGTATTCTTTGTCGATGACGAAAAATCGGTATGCAAGGCTGTCAAAGCGACCCTTATCAGTAAATACGAAGTAACTTGTTTTAATGAACCAAAAAGCTGCCTTAATGCCCTGGATAATTCCCACTGCCATCTGCTCATAAGCGACCTTACTATGCCCCAAATGAACGGCCTGGAACTGCTTAAAAAAATAAAGGCTACCAAACCCGGACTACCCGTGCTTATATTAACTGGATACGGAAGTATACCATCAGCCGTCGAGGCAGTAAAAGAAGGGGCCGCTGATTTTATTGAAAAACCAATTGATGCCGATTATCTGCACCAGGTTATTGAAAACACTTTGGATGATAACAAAATGGACCATGACCTGCTCGGAAAAACCCTTACTCCTACAGAAACCGAAATACTTAAATACACGGTAGAGGGACTCAGCAATAAGCAGATATCTAATAAAATTTCAAGATCTGTTCGTACCGTAGAAGATCACAGGTGCAGTATAATGCACAAGATAGGAGCGGCAAATACCGCAGAAATGGTCAGGATTGGTATGAAAATGAAACTTGAATGACATGAAAAATAAAACCAACCTGCCCGGCTCCCCCTTCAATATCAAATAGTAATCCTGAAATTGCTTTTTAACTCCGGTATAAGATGAAAGCAGGAAATATTTGTATTCCAGCAAGAAACCCCCGAGACACCAACAGCCCTAAAAATGCGGGCGACCAGAATCGAACTGGCGTATCCAGCTTGGGAAGCTGGTGTTCTACCACTGAACTACGCCCGCGGCAAAAAGAACTTATCCCAAAAGACACAAAATTGCAACAAAATAATTTCCTGGCTCTTTGTTCTGTGAAACCAGGCTTTGTTTTTCACCTCTGGCCCATACCAACCGCAGGCAACAAACCCCAGCTACGGGATAAATCTCTAAACTCAAAACCAGTCATTGCTCAATGCGGTAAAATCAAGAAGGTTAATAACACCATCAGGATTCGATTCAGGCTCTACATCAACATCAGTATCATAGCCCGGACTTCCGCTTTCACTTAGCCAGGCCATCGCAAGTTTCTGCAAATCGTCCATATCGACATTGCCGTCATGCGTAAAATCACCCTTATAATTATCAACCGGATTTAACGTAATTGAACCTGTCTCATCGAGCAGACTGTAGTCCATCTGGATAGTGAAAATACCTGTGCTTGTAACCGTCTCAAATGCCCCTATCTGGTCAAACGCAATATCATGGCCAAGCAGCGTCATAGCTTCGTGCAGATTATCTGGAATAAATCGTATATCGCTCAAAGTTGTATTACAGTTGTTTCGCAGACTGACTGTATAATCGTAATTATACATTGTCCTGTCCACTCGCTGTGAACCGACAGGATTATACGAAACAATCTCCAGGTCATCGCAGGGAGCGTCGATATTCACAAGAAACGCACCGACAAGACCGCCTGGAACAAATTGGCCCGCACTGTCTGCCACCTCATCTGCCTCCAGATAAATACTGTAAAGTCCGTTATCGACTGCATCCCAGCTGCCCGAAGGTGCATCTAACCTGTAAGTAACTGTAACAACCTTTTTATCCGGATTCATTAACACAACATCAGCAACCGTTGTATACCCAACAAATCCGCCCGGACCCCTTACTGTTATATCCATATCGTCTATCGTACCAGTATCAATAGCATTGTCGTCCTTATAAGTTACCGTTATCTCGCTGAAACCTGCTCCTTCAACAGTAACATCATCTGCCCCAGCCTCATAAAGCTGCGGAGCGAAATCGCCCTTCTTCTCAAAATTCAGCGTATAAACTCCGCTGCCGCCATAGTCAAATATATGAAGCAGATTTCTTTCGTATTCAGGCTCATCCTTGGGACGGATTATCCTATGGCTCAGCCAGGCGTTATGACCGACATTTATCACTTTACCATCGGCCCGAACAACCGAAACAAGCTCAAACATATTATCACCCGGGTCAGGTAACGTTATATAAACAAACTCTTCAGGCTTATTAGGCAGGATAAGTTCAACCGTCTTGTTCGCTTCGCTTAAAGCTCCCGATATCGCAGATGCCCCGGGGCTCATCGCAGCAACTGGCTCAACTCCTCCGCTGCTTAGGTAAACCGTATCAGCTATACCGTTGGAATCTGTAATATCATCGACAAGAAAATCAACTATACCGTCATCTTCCGGATAATCCGCCCGGACAACATGAATAAGATCGTGCGTAGACACTTCCTCGATCAGCGAAAATCTCAGATCGCCAACAGAATCAACATGACTGAATTTAGCGTCATAACTTACAAACTCTCCCATTAGAGACGAGCTCATAAGCCACCTTACCGTCGATGATGAGTCAGGCGATATATTACCAAGATTGACTTTCATTGCCGGGTTGATATTCTGACCGTTCAATAAAGCGTCAACAAGCGTAAAATCAATCAGTATCTGCTTATCCTGTTCGGTGCGGACTATCTGAGGTTTCGCCGAGCCGATTGTAAAGTTATAAGCCGTGCCCGCACCTTCGTTACTAACCATCATTCCAAGATTAAACGGAACCGACTCCTCGATAACATCAGTAGTAAACGGATCATCACCATAAACCTCACGCTCGATAAAGTAATCGATATAAATCTTCGGATCGGGTTTGACATGAATAACGTCCGGCATAATCGGAACAGTTACCAAAAGTCCGTTTATCGTATAAACAATCTCCCCGCCGACAAGATAGGACGTCTCCTCGGTCGGAGCCGCCTCATGAGAAGGCGTTATCAGCCACTCTGCCCGCAGCCTCGAACCCGGATTCAGCACACCCCCGCCGGACACATCACTCGCACCAAAAACAATCGGCGTATCTATTGCGAAAAGGTCCGTCACTTCCTGACCGTTAAGCATTTTTACATAAACATCAACATTAATATCCTCAAGAACATCTGCATCGCCCACATTGTCAAGCTCAAGTTTCGCATTGAAAATAGTACGCGTCAACACAGCCTCCTGCTCTATATTCATGGATACTTTCGCACAGACACCCTCCTGAGCGTTTTCAGAGGTTACTATAAGCTCATCAACTGCCGCTCTTGCAGGCTCAAACAGATTTTCGTAACCCTCCTGAATTGCATCATCAGCCGCATCGCTGGCCTGCTGCCATATCGCCATTGACTCATCGGTTGCGATAAAGTCAGGATTATCTCCAGCCTCAAGATCCGAGGTCTTATATTTACCCGCACGCCAGTAATCCACCGAACGGTTCCACCTGTCGCAGGTATAATCCACATCGCCGCTGACTACCGCAGAAGGCAAATCCATACCAACCAAAGTCGTCCTCTCTGCCTCCGTTATATATTCATCACCGTCGGAACCAGGCTCAATAAAGCTGCCGAATGAGCTTAGCCACGCCTCAAGTACCGGCCCGTCCTCAGGCGTACCGCTGAACCAGGCCTCGGTACCCAGAGTATATGTATAAGCCTCCAGTATCGCCGTCAAACGGTCTATCTGTACCTGGAGGTAACTTGCAGCCTCGTGAGAATTCATCATATCAGGAAAATCCTGACCGGTAAGCGATTCAAATTGCGCCACCGCCTCATTATAAGCCTCCGCATCCCCGGACCAGCACGCGCTGTATATCCCGTCCATACACATAGCAATGTTCCAACCCCAGCCTATAGGCGAAAGCGAACCTACACAGCCTGTAACTCCCGTAACAATTCCCCCTTCAATATTGATAATACACCCGTACCAGGTTGTATCATCACCGATGCAGTTTCTAAGAGCGTCAAACAAACCTTTTACAACACTTAACGGACATTTAGCAGGTACAAAGCTCCACGCACACTCCAGAATCGCTTCCATAAGCTTCCTTGGGCATGGGTCGCAGTTACCCCCGCCTCCGCCGCCTCCGCCTCCGCCCCCGCCGCCGGTGAAGTTAATTGAAGGAGATGGTGCAAACGGTCTAAGCGAAGAAGAACCGGTACGCGAAGGCGCCGTTCCGGTAAATAAAGACCCTGACGAACCTCCGCCCCCGCCGGTAGATGTACTTGAACCCGTATCGTAATTATCACCCGTATAATCATAATCCGGCGTATATGGTGTAGTAGGCTTACTCAAAGTCGGTATAATATCTAAAATATCACAACCAAGGTTCAAAAGGGTTATAGGCTCAGCTTTCCACTTGCGGTCATCTCCGCATACCATCGTATAGAAACCGCGACCGTTAACTCCGTTGCCGCAGTCCGAACCTGCCTCAACATAAACACCATCCGGAGTATATTGGGTATCCGTAACCAGTGCCGGAATCGTTACAGACTGCCTGGGACCTATAGTGCCCTTGAATTCTGTCAAAAGCTCAACCTCGAACCTTGGATTATCATCAAAATCAAGATAGAAATCTTCCGCCGCGACAAGTCCGTGGTTCGTTATCACAAAATCAATCTGCATCTGACCTTCTTGGATCTTCGAAAGGTCAACGCTTGACGGATTTATCACAACCACAGGAGCCGGAACATCCGTCTCAAAAGTTGTCTGCAGTGAAATATTGTAAACGTCCTGAACAGGCGTAGGCTCTACAACCCAGGTATACTTAACAAGCTGTTTTGAAAGAAAAGCGACAACAGACTGGGTAACACCGGGAAGCACCTCGATCGTCGAAGAATATCGGGTATGACTCTCAGCATCGATTTCAAGCTTATAAACAGATTCGTTCAGATCTTCAATATTAAGCTCCCCGTCAATCATCGGCTCGTTAAACAACACATACTCATCGGTAATAAGATCCCGAAGCGACAACCTCGCATCCGCAACTTTAGGCGACCCCTCCGCAAAATACGTAAACTCATTAACCGCCGATACAGACAACGAACCTTTAGCCTCGCTTATACATGTAAAGTCAAACGGTATAACCCTGCTCATCCCGTCACCGCTCACAATTATCGTTCCAGAATAAGAACCCAGCTCAAGAAATTCCGAAGGAGTAAGACTAAGCCTTACAACCGTAAGGTCATTGGGTTCATGAACTCCTATAACCTGACCAACATTCATACTCATCCAGTCAACGTTCGGAATAAGAACTGATAGCTCCCCAGTAGGCGCAGTTCCTGCATTATGAACCTCAAATTCGACAATGTTCTCACGACCCCTAACCATACCAGCTTCTATGGATGATGGGTAAACCTGTAAATCTGCTGTCATCGGTTTGACAATGGTGTTCAAATCAAATTCAGCGGTTGCCCCCCCTGCACTGCTCAGCTCGACCGTGATTTTACTGCTGTAAACACTGTCATCCAGCGCTGTCAAAGTATATCCAACAGTCTCAGAACCGTTGCCCGCAAGGCTTTCGCTCATATCAAATTCAATATCAACTGTATCAGGACCCGCTGTCTTCAATGCGGTCAAACCCGTAAGACCAACACCGCTTGAATTGGTCATCACAATCTCACCTGACTTCGGCTTGCCAACCTCAAGTGTAACACTTTGCCTCTCCGGAGAAACAGACATACCAACAAGAGCAAAGC
>CAZAYB010000002.1:6234-34603 GCA_964489215.1 uncultured Pirellulales bacterium | reverse complement strand
AATTGAGAGGATCAGGGGCAAGGGGACTTTTGTATGCAAACCTGATTTTTCCGGAGCAGTCAGAAAGAAACAAGCCAGGCTTGAGGTTTACAGTCTGATCCTGCCCGAAGTAAGAAGAGACCTTTATCCGCTGCTTATCAATGGTTTTGACAGGGGCGCAGCTAAGCACAATCATCAGATAATGATCTGTACAACCGATTATGATATGAATAAGCAAAGCGATATAGTTCTGCAGATAATAGATAAAGGGATGAGCGGAGTTGCTCTGGTTCCTCTTATGAACCAAAATATGCCTGTTTATCATATACGCAATTTACATTCTAACGGAATTCCGGTTGTATTGTGCCACCGCAGGGTCCCTGGCATGTCAGTTCCGTTTGTCGGCTGGGATTATAATCAGGCCGGTAAGCTTGCCGCAAGATATTTTATTTCGACTAACCATAAGCATATCGCATACTTCGGTAATGTTAAGTACCTTATCACTGAAAAGCAGCTCGAAGGCTTTCGTGAAGTCCTCGACGAAGCAGGCATAAATCTCGAAGACTCGAATGTTTATTTCGGTACAAGCCAGAGGACCGGCAGTGAAGGGGATAACATTAAGCTTAACATGCTAAAAGAGCTGCTCACTAAACCAAATCGGGTTACTGCAATTTTCTGCAGTGACGATACCGAAGCGGAGAGAGCCTACTGGGCAGCTCATGAGTTGGGCATCAAGGTCCCACAGGAGCTTTCTATTGTTGGATTCGGTGACGTAAGCCGTGAAGGAGTTGTCAGGAAAAAACTTTCTGCGGTGGTTGTTGACGAAATCAATTTAGGCCAGAAAGTAGCAGAGCTGCTGTCTGAGATGAACATGGGCAAAAGGCCGTTTGAGAACAATGAAAGCGTTTATCTGCCCTTAGAATTTGTAGAGTCGGAATCATCCTTAACAAAATAATATATTGATACGGAAAAGATTGAAGATATGAAAAAGAAAAAAGGATTTACACTTATTGAGCTGCTTGTGGTGATTTCGATTATCGCTCTTTTGCTCAGCATCCTTTTGCCTTCTCTTCGCAAGGCTAAAGAGCAGGCCCAAATGGTTATATGCTCAACAAGACAGAAAAATGTTCTCACTGCCGTGAATCTTTATGCTGCTGACTGGGACAGCAAGCTTCCGCCTTCCATTCAGGGCAGAGACGTTAACCCCAGGACCGGCGAGGTAGGCTGGTGGACCATCCCAAACCGGGTAAAATACTACTATGGAACAGGCCGGGAAATGAACGGCGGTTCTTTGATTGACCAGTTCGGTTCATATCTGGCAAAAACAGAATATCTGAACTGCCCCATGCCAAGACAAAGCCTTGCCTGGCAGGACAGGTTCTATGAAACCGGAGACGATGAAACAATACGAACGCTTAACAGTTCATATTTCTTCCTCTGGAACTATTTGAGGTTTGAACACGCAGGACTGAAACCCAAAAAAGGCGGCGACGAACTGATGATTATGGATTATTTCACCTGCGGCGGCGGTGATATTAACGGCGTCGGGGCATGGACAAGTGCCCATAAAATGCGAGATTCATCACTGCATGATTTTCGCGATCTTGAGGAAAATATACCGGAAAAACTCAGACTCTATATGAAGATTCAGGACATTTCGCAAATACCTTCGGTCAAACTCAATTGTGGTTTTATTGACGGCCATATCGAACGGAGGAATACTGCTGATTTTACAAGAAATGTTCCTGAGGGCTATTTCTTTCCGCCAGATATTTGGTAATGTAAAAAATATTTTATTAATTTAATGGAGGTTAAAATGAAGTATTCAAGGGTGTTTTATGTAATTTGTTTGGCACTGACATGGACGATCAGTGCTTCGGCCGGTACGCTGGCCTACTGGGAATTTAATGATGAGGCACCGGGCTCAGTAACGCAGCTGGGACAAAGGATTGTCGACAGCAGCGGAAACGGCAGAGACCTGTATGTCGATCTCGGCACAGAGGGTGAGACGACTTTTGTCGAACCTAACCCGGACTATGGTACAGGTGCTGCAATGGGCTTTACGGTTGATGAGAACCGCCTTTTCTTTGAGCCGGGCTATGATTTCGGTGACGGCGGGCCAGTTGCAGGAAGTCAGATGAGCTTCGGGGTTTTTGACAGTTTTACAATGGAGTGCCTGGTTCGTTTTCCAACAAGAAACGATGATCAGAATTTGTTTTGCGCTCCTCTTGGCTCCATAAACCCTGACACGGGAACACAGATATGGTGGCGTGTAAGGAACTCTAACAATTTACAGTTCTATCTTAAAGACGACGTGGGAGCAGTTTCTTCTTTCAATATTGCACCAGGTTCAACGGCACCGGGAGGCTCTATCGTTCCTAATCTTTACGATGGTAACTGGCATCACTGGGCAATTGTTCGTGACACCGGCACCAGCAAACTGAAAATGTATGTCGATTATATCCTTGTCGCCGAGGTAGCGGACATTACGGGTGTACTTGATCCCGGCGTTGAATGGGGTATCGGAGGTTGGAACAAGCCTTATACGAACCGAAGCTTTGTAGGCAGCATGGACTTTATGCGTATAAGCGACGAGGCTCTTGCTCCTTCGCAGTTCGTTCAGCCTGTCTCAAAGCCATTGCCTACCGATCCGAGTCCTGCCGATGACGCTCTCGATCAGCCGACCGCATCAGTTGCTCTTAGCTGGACACCTATTGCGGACCCGAACTTCACTTTGAACGTTCATACCGTTACGGTAGCTACCAACCCGGAAATGACTAACGTGGTTACGGTCAAAAACTCCATATCGGGAAACAGCACAAGCGTAACAGGTCTGGCAAATGCCCGAACCTACTTCTGGCGTGTTGACAGCCAGGGCACAGAGCTGGGCAATCCGGAATTTCGTGAAGGAAAAGTCTGGTCATTCTCAACCGTAGAAAGTTCAACTGTAGCAGCTCTGTGGGAATTTGATGACAGTGCTCCGGGAACCGGAATAGCCCTGGGCGACCAGATAATCGACTCCAGTGGAAATAACCGCGACCTTTATGCAGTTGAAGTCGAAGAAGTTGACAACGAGGCACTTTACGGTAATCCTTATGCCGCTTACGGCTCAAACGCTTCTTTCGAATCTTTCGCCGACAATCAGCTCGCCCTCGAGCCTGGATTTGTCTTTAACGGTTCTGATATCGCAGGCAGCAAGCTGGCCATACCCGCCAACGGCGATATCACTTTTGAAGCTGTGGTAAAGTTCCCGCTGGGCGAAAGCGACAACAACGCGATTATCTCAACACTGCAGTCATCCGAGGACAATTACTGGTACGGCGTGGGCCTTCCTCAGTACTGGTTCAGGGCAAACAGCTCAACCGGTGTTATCAGGCTTTGGATGCAGGATGCCGATGATATTACCAGTGTTACAGGTGTTACCGGTGTTTATGACGGTCAGTGGCATCATGTTGCAGCTGTAAGAGATACCGCAGCAGGTAAAGTCAGACTTTACGTGGACTACGTTCTCGACGCTGAAGCTGATGACGCTGTCGACGAAGACCTTGTACCGACCGGCAAGACCGTTGTCGCAGGTTTCGATGGTTACGAATCGCGTAATTTCGAAGGTAATATAGATTTTGTCAAGGTAACGAGGGATGCTCTTGAACCAGCAGAATTTGTTCAGTCAGTCGGTACGGTTTCAAACCCCGTCCCGGTTGATACAGCTACAGGTATTCCGTCAACGTTCACATTCAGCTGGACCGCTGTCCCCGATGCGACAATTGATTCGGAAACTGTTGTATTCGCGACAGATCCCTACATGCAGAACGTCGTTGCATCTTTTGCAGCAACAGGCGGGAGTGTCAGCGTTTCCGACCTGCTCTACAACACGACTTACTACTGGCGTGTTGATACCGAAGGCTCAGACACCGGCGGAGCATTTTCGAGAAAAGGCCCAGTCTGGTCCTTCGAAACACAGTCCTGTTCGATCGAGGTAATCGATGGCGACCTGACCAAGGACTGCGTCATAAATGTAGCAGATTTTGCTGCACTGGCGGAAAACTGGCTGGAAAGCGGTTTGTAATGTCAATTTGATTATTGTTGTTAAATGGGCAGGTAAATTTATTTTGCCTGCCCAGTTTTATAAGGATTATCATGAAAAAATATTTTTTGTACAGTCTGGGCTTTGTCCTTTTAGTATGCTTTGTAAAAGCAGGACCTCTATTAGAGAATGTTCCTTTTTACCAGGGAATGAATGGATATAATACATTCAGGATTCCGGCTATGATACAGGCACCGGACGGCACTATATTGGCGGTCTGTGAAGGAAGAAAAAACAGCAGTTCCGATACCGGTGATATCGACACGGTACTAAGACGCAGTTTTGACGGAGGGCTGACCTGGCAACCTTTACAGATAATCTGGGACGACGGGCCTAACACATGCGGAAATCCTACGCTGCTGATTGACAGCTCCAACGGCAGAGTATGGCTGTTCAGTACGCATAACTTAGGACAGGATACTCAGAGAGAAATTGCAGACGGAACAAGTGACGGAGTTCGAACAATATGGTCATGCTACAGTGACGACAACGGGGCAACGTGGACCGCTCCTGTAAACAGATTCAATGAAGTTCAGCCAGCGGATACGCGATGGGACGCGACAGGACCGGGAAACGGCATTCAGCTTAAGCATGGGCCTTACGCAGGCAGACTTATCGTACCGGCCATAGGCAGAAATATTCAAAGCGACGACCACGGCCTGACATGGTCACAAAGCGGTTCCCTGCCCTACGGTTCAAGCGAGGCAACTGTGGCTGAGGTAACCAATTTTTCGCTGATGAGGAATGACCGCCCGACCGGCTCATACAAGCAGTATAACAGGAGAATTGCATGTTTCAGTTATAATTATGGTCAAAGCTGGTCAAATCTTATCGTCAGGAATGATCTGGTTGGTCCGGTTTGCCAGGCAAGCATGATCACTCATCAAGTTCCGTCGACAGGCGAAAATCTGGTGGTCTTTTCCAATCCCGCAAATACTTCCAGAATAAGAATGACCGTAAAAATATCCCACAGTAATGGACAGTCATTCGAAGAAAGTAAATTGATTTATCCCGACAGTTCGGCATACTCGAGCCTGGCAAGCTTAAGCACAGGCGATCTGGCACTGTTATATGAAAACGGTGACGGCTGGCCTTATCACAGGATAACCTTCGCAAAGTTTTCTCCGGAATGGATTAACGAAAAGTCCATTCTGGTTTGGGATTTTGAGGAGTTCTCACCAGGCCAGTCAATGCCGACGACTCCCGGCGCTGTAAAAGACAAAGCCGGGTACGGACTTGATGCGACCTGTGAAGAAGCCTTCGATGTGGCAGCAGGGAGCGAAAAATATAACGGCACCGCTGCGGTCAGGTTCTCAGGCTCCGGAAAAGGAATAGCTCTTGATGACGATGACAGCAGAGATTTACTGGACTTCGATTCTGATATGAATTTTATTATAAGAGTGATATTCAGGACTAATGAGCATGCCAGCGGGGGGACTGCCGAAGCAGGCGCTCTTGTTTCCAAAGACGTTGGCCCAAATGTTCCGTCATGGTGGATGCGTATTCAGGACGGAAGGGCTAGAATGTTTATCGAAGACGGATACACAGGGGTGTCACTCTACGGCGATAAGTTCGTTTCAGACGGGAAATGGCATCAGCTGGTGGTAATCCGTGATACCCAAAAAAATAAACTTCATATGATGCTTGACGGCGAATCAGCAGGAGAGGCTCTGGATACTACTCTTCACAGTTTCGCAAATAACAACAATCTAATGGTAGGCTGTTTTAACGGAGGGCTTCGGTCCTTCAAAGGAGACATCGACAAAGTTGAAATTATTCGGGGCGGCATTGACGATGTGCTGACAGCTTATGACGGCGACCTGAATCTTGACAAAATCGTTGATATCAGAGATCTTGTGATTATAAGTTCAAACTGGCTTGAAAATCTGTAAAAGGAATTATTTTATGAATACTGCTCTACCCACAGCGAAAGGGGTAATCGTTCCGCTTATTACTCCTGTTAATGAAGATGGCAACGTGGATAAGTTGTCACTTAAAAAAGTGATAAGACATTGTATTAACTCAGGCGTCGATGGTGTATTTATTGGGGGATCCTCTGGCATGGGACCTTTGCTCACAGACCGTCAATGGCAGATAGCAATGGAAACGGCACGTCAGGAAACAGACTCCGAAGTATTGCTTCTGGGCGGGGTTATATGCACTTCATCCAGAATCGCTGTTGAGAAGATAAAGATACTCGAAAAGACAGGGTTCAAACATATAGCAGTAACTCCGACTTATTATATTACTTTGAACCGGGACGATCAGTTTTTAAGACACTTTGATATCTGCAGGCAGGCAACTGATATGGATATGGTTGTTTATAATATTCCGTCGTGCACCAATAGCCGAATCCCGCTGTCGGTAATCGAAAAAATGGGCCGGTCCGGATGGTTCAATGCTATGAAGGAAAGCAGCGGCGACAGGGATTATTTCCAGTCAGCCATGAAAATATTGCAGCCTTACGACATTGATATCCTTCAGGGCAATGAGCCGGATATCGAATGGGCACTTTTAAACGGAGCAGGCGGCATCGTACCTGTTTGTGCGAATTATGAACCGTCAACTTTTGTAACTGCCTGGAACGCCTCGCAAAACAGAGATAAAAAAATCCTGCAAGATGCTCAAAAACGCATCGATCATATCAGAGATATAATGATTGTTCAGTCGGAAAATTGGATTGCGGGCGTTATGTATGCTTTGTCAACTCAAAATATAGGCAATGGTAAGCCGCTGGCACCCCTTAACGAAATTTCACAAGAGTCGAAAAAATTAATCGACAATCTTGAGATAATTGATATATCAAAAGGAGTTTTGAATGAGATTTCATAGCATCACAATTAAAACCGCTTTATTCCTATTATTATTAACCTGCTCTGTTTCAAATCAATTAACAGCAAAATCATACAGTCCTGTATCATACCAAAAATTGTTTGTCAGTGGAAAAAGGGGATACGACACTTACAGAATCCCCTCAATAATTGTTACTCCTGAAGGCACGATACTGGCTGTTTGCGAAGGAAGAAAAAACAGCCGAAAAGATAACGGTGATATTGACTTGCTGATAAAACGTTCAGTTGACGGAGCCAGAACATGGTCTAAGCAGAAGGTTATATGGAATGACGGCAATAACACCTGCGGCAATCCATGTATGGTCATAGACAGTGAGACGGACACAGTTTTTCTTTTTTCCACATGGAATAACGGGGCTGATACCGAAAAACACATTCTTACAAAAACCGGAAAAGATACACGCAGGGTTTTCTATTTAAAGTCAAATGATGACGGTAAGAGCTGGACAAAACCCGTTGAAATAACTGAAGATGCCAAGGCTCCGCACTGGCGGTGGTACGCAACCGGCCCGGGGGTAGGGATACAGCTTAAGAAAGGGCCTAAAAAGGGCAGACTGATAATGCCCTGCGACCATTCGTTCCCGGAATACGCACCCGACCAGAAATACGGGGCGCACGCAATATACAGTGACGACCACGGAAAGACATGGAAGTACAGCGACCCTATATTGCCGGGGTTGAATGAAAATCAGGTTGTGGAACTTATCGACGGCAAATTGATGATGAACCTCCGAAACCATCTATACAGGGGCACCCGCGGCCTGGCTTTCAGCACCGACGGCGGCGAGACCTGGCCATATGTTGCTTATGAATCCAATCTTCAGGAGCCGAGATGTCAGGCCAGTATTATCAGATATTCTCCTAATAAATTCATTAACGAAAGCATACTTCTTTTTTCAAATCCGGATAACAATGCCAAAAGAATTAATATGACTGTAAAGTTAAGCGCTGACGAAGGCAAAACCTGGCCCCTATCAAAGAGTATTCACCCAGGCCCTTCAGCTTATTCATGTTTATCAGTTTTACCCAACGGCAAAATAGCGTGTTTTTATGAAGCTGGCAGAAAAATGCCTTATGAAACAATAACCCTGGCGATTTTTGATATTGACTGGCTTACCAGCGGAAAAATCAAAATCAAAAAATAACAGGCAGGCTATCGTCCATAGCAACATTTTTTTATGTAAACATAGCAACCGTTTTCAGTAATATTCAATCAAGGAAGCTCTGATAATTTCTTTTTAGAGATCCTGTTGAGATTTTTAAGGTTTAGTAATTGTGAATACAAAAAAAAACGTCGGTTTGTTAAGCTCAAGAACAAGAGTTGAAAATATCTTCAACGGCGAAATACCGGATCGTGCGGTTGTTGGTTTTTTTGCAATTGACTCAGACACAGCCCAGGGAATTCTCGGCAGACCTACTTACTGGCGCGCAAAAGCTAAATCTCAGATAGCCTTTTGGCAGGGCAGGCGAGATGAAGTCGTACAAAGCTGGATACAAGACGGGATTGAACTTTATGAAAAACTGGATTTCATCGATATTATACCGGTATCTAATGAAGCTGCTGGGCTTTGCCCCCCGGCTGATTACTGTCCGGAATCTCCCGAACAGGTAGATGAAAGCACATGGGCTGACAGCTATGGAAGAGTATATAAATATTCACCCATCACAAAAGATATAACGCTGGTTAAGGATGAATCTTTTCATGTCCGAGGTTTTGATCTGGAAAAAGAGTTATGGGATGGAAAGCCTTTAAGGCCTGATGAAAGTATCTTCGAGGCAGTCGATGCATTATTAGAACGCTTTTCACAGAATCGTTTTGTGCTTGGGCCAAGCGCTGACGAGCTGGCTTGGTATCTGCCCGGCGGAATGGAAAACGGTTTAATGGAGCTTGCAACCAGGCCAGATGAGGTTAAAAAAGTATATGAGTCACTTGTAGCCAAGGCCAATCTGCTTGATAAGTTTTACGTTCGGCCGGGACAATCGGGGGTTTTATGGGGAACCGACCTTGCATTTCAAGCCGGCCCGATGATGAATCCAAAAATGTATAAAGAGTTTTTCATCGAGGGCTTCAAACAGAGGATAGCAAATGTAAAAGGTCTTGGACAGAAAGTTATCAAGCATATGTGCGGTAACAACTGGCTGCTGCTGGACATCATGGCCTTGGCGGGTATTGATTGTTACCAGTCAGTTCAGGAAACAGCAGGCATGGATATAATGGAAGTACACAAAAAGTATAGCGACAGATTTGTTGTATGGGGCGGGGTCAAAGTAGAAAAACTCATTGAGGGAACCATGCAGGATGTTCGTAAAGATGTAAGGCGGGTTATGAACGAGCTGGCTCCGAAGGGAAGATTCATTTTCGGAACGAGCCATTCAGTAGCGGTGGGAACAAGGTATGATAATTTTATGGCAATGATCGATGAACTGCATAAATATTTGTAAGATTTGTTATTTCGAGAAAGTCCATGCTGCAAAAGCTTAAACAATTACTTGAATATCTTGAAGATAATATTGATTTGAAAAAAATCGAACACAGGGAATCACTGCACCAAAGGGCACTGAATTTCGATAAAGTTGCAAGGCTTCCTGTGATCGCATCGTTTCCATTTCCGCAAAATGAAAAATTTGTTCCATTTCCGCACGGTGAAATTTTTGACCATCCTGAAAAAATGCTCTTTAATCAGTTTGTAAATACATTTGACCAAAGTCCCTTACTCAGCCTTGAACTCGGCGACGACCTTCCTTTCAGTATCCGGGCGGATTTCGGCTGTGTCGTTATCGCTTCTATGTTCGGGGCCGCAATTGAGCAGAAGGATAATAATCCTCCATGGGTAAGACATACCGACTCTAAAGTAAGTTATGATGAAATACTTAACACACCTGTAGAGGATTTTGAAAAGGGAATTATCCAGCGTGTGGTTGACAGATATAATATTTTCAGTGACATTCTTAAAAGTTATCCATCGTTGGAATCGGTAACAAATATTACTTTGCCAGATCTGCAGGGCCCTTTTGACAATCTCGAACTTCTAAGAGGAAGCGATACCTTTATTGAAATGTACTCTCAAAAAGATTTGTTTCATAAAGCAATGGCGGTGATAACTGAGGCACAGACATGTCTTATCGAATACTTGAGCCGGTTTATAAAAGAAAGGATTGACGGATTTTCTCATCAGCACGGTTTTGTCATAAAAGGCGGTGTCTTGTTACGCAATGACACTTCAACCATGGTCAGCCCGCAAATGTATCGCGACATGTTAGCCCCGTATGACGAAAAAATATTAAAGGCTTTCAACGGCGGGATTCATTCATGCGGAAACGTGGACGGTATTATCGAAGAATTCCTTAATGTAAATTCAATAAGTTGTTTTGACTTCGGACAGTCTGAGCTTAATGACTGTAAGAAGGTCTATAATCTGGCATCGCAAAAAAACATTCCACTTATCCGGATAGCGGTCCGCGAAGCCGAACTGGTAAATGCCGAAATCTGCAGCAAATTACCAACGGGCCTTTCACTGCTGTTCAGGGCAGAAACTTTCGAACATGCCCGCAGCGTTATAGCTCAATACAAAGAATGTGCGAGAAAACAGTATGCCTGATTCCATGAATTCAAAAGAAAGGGTAATGTGTGCAATTGAGCTTCAAGAACCTGATCGGGTACCAATGGACTTTTCCGCCAATGAAACCGTAATTCAGCGACTGAAAAGCGACCTCGGTCTCAATTCCTACCGCGACCTGGTTTGCTTCCTTAAAAGTGATATAGTTGATATCCGCGGAGTGATTGACCCGGCTTATAAAGGACCGGTTCCATTTGAGCGCAATTTAGGCAAAGGAGTGACTGAAAACTTCTGGGGCTGGCGTACCAAAATAAAGCAGACCGCAACCGGACCGGAAAAAATGTTCTGCGAGTTTGTCCTTAAACAAGCCTCAAGCATTGAAGACCTTTCCAAATACAATTGGCCGAAAGCTGACTGGTTCGATTTTTCAGATATGAAGGAAAGGCTGACCTGCTGGAACGATCTTGCCGTCATGGCATCCGGAGCAAGTATATGGCAGCACCCGTCATTTTTGCGCAGCCTTGACAGGCTTTTGATGGACTTGGTGCTTAATCCGGAAATGGCAGACTTTATACTTGACAGGTTCACTGATTTTTACATTGACTATTTTGACCGGATGTTTTCTGCATGTAAAGGCGTTATCGATATACTTCGAATTGCAGATGATCTCGGAATGCAGGACAGGCTCCTGATCAGTCCGGGTCTTTTTGCCAGGTTTTGTTCGCCAAGACTGAAAAAAATCACTGAAATGGCCCACAGTCACAATGTCAAAGTTATGTTCCACTCCTGCGGCTCCATCACCGCCCTGATAGAACCGCTGATACAAGCCGGTATAGATATACTCGATCCAATACAGGTAACAGCTGCCGAAATGGAACCGGAATACCTGAAACGAAAATTCGGAACAAAATTATGCTTTCATGGCTCTATTGATACACAGCAGCTGCTTCCCTGCGGAAGTGTCGATGAGATAATAAATACCGCAGATAAAATGGTTAAAATACTCGGTAAGGGAGGAGGATTCATACTGGCGCCGTCTCACGTGCTTCAAAATGATGTGCCGACAGAGAATATCCTTGCGCTCTACCAGACGGAAATATCAAGGGTTAATAATTAAAATAAGAAAGGCTTATTTGTAATGACAAAAGTTGCGACAACCTCAAAGCAGAGAACTCTGACGGCTATAAATCACCAGCAGCCTGACAAAATCCCTTTCACGCTTTATGTCGAGGACTTTTATAAAAATATACTCGAAAAAGAGATCGGGCCCAGAAATTCGTGGAACTGCCCCAAAGATGATATCATAAGGCTTTTATGGCCTATCGACTACAGAAAAACAAAACAGGGATGCACGGATATGTTCGGATGCCAATGGAAGTGGCACGACCAGGGTGGATACATAATGGGTCAGCCGATGCTGGCTGAACCAGATGTAAAAAAAATCCCCTTCATCGACCTTGTCCCTCAAACTGAAATCGACCGAATAATGCAAACAAGAAAAAACAACCCGGATAAATTTATCTTTTACCAGTTCACAAGTTCATTCGGAGAACGGTTATGGAGTCTGAGAGGATTGGAACAAACTTATATGGATTATGTCTTGAATCCTGAATTTGTAGCCGGTGCTTTAGACTCGCTGATGGAAATGCATATGGCAGCACTTGATAAAGTACTCAAACTGCCTATAGAATGTGTGACTTTTGGTGATGATTTCGGAGGACAGAAAGGCTTGATGATAAGCAGAGATATTTATCTTAAATTTTTCAAACCACGCTATAAGAAACTTTATGAAAAAGTACGCCTGGCAGGCAAAGTGGTCGGCCAGCATTCTTGCGGTGATAATACCGAACTGATGAGCGATTATGTCGATATCGGTCTTCAGATATTTCACCCGCTCCAGCCCGAGGCGATGGATATTGTCAAAATGAAAAATGAGTACGGAAAAGACCTTACGTTCAGAGGTGGTATCAGCACACAGCGGGCGATTCCTTTTGGAACACCTCAAGAGGCACGTGAGGAAGTAAGAAACGCAGTACGAATCCTGAGCAGGAACGGCGGCTATTTGCTTGAAACCGCCAAGCCCCTCAGGCAGGAAACGCCTGTCGAAAACGTTATTGCAGTAATGGACGAAATGTGCAAAGCTGTTGAATACAATTTTGACTAATGAAAAATAAAAGAAATCTAATACTAAGAGGTCGGCATGAAAAAACATTATCACAACAATCTGATTAACGTCAACATCAAAAGTGAAAACACAGTAAATTTTCAGAGAATATGTTTGTTAATTTGTGCATTTCTCACACTCTTACAGTTACTTGCAGGAGCCTGCATGGCTCAAGACTCTGCGGCTGATTATTACAAATGGTCGCAGTTGCCTGATTTACCGCCTGTCAGCCAGAACAAAGTTCAGCCTGGTGTCGCAGGGGCCTTTGCCGGGGAACATAACGGGGTTTTAATTCTCGCAGGCGGTGCAAATTTCCCCGATGGTATGCCCTGGGAAGGGGGCAAAAAAGTCTGGCATGACGATATTTACATCATGCGTGAGAACCAGGAAGCTTTCTCCTGGATGGATAAGACATTTAAGCTCAATCATCCGCTTGCCTATGGAGTTTCAATATCCACAGACAACGGCATTATATGTATCGGCGGTTCTGATTCAGAGACAGTTTATGCCGATTGCTTTATATTAAAATGGGACCCGGAAAAAAAAGTAATTGAAAAAGGAGATTTTCCTTCGCTGCCTGAACCTTTATCTTTTATGACCGGTGCGATGGCAAACGACAAGATTTTTATTGCAGGCGGTCAGTCAAAAACTAAAAATGCACGGGCAACTAAATCCTTTTATGTACTCGATCTTTCAAAGAAAGGTACAGATGACTTCAAATGGGTTTCGCTACCCTCCTGGCCTGGACCGCCTCGGGTGTTGTCAGTTTCCTCATGTCAAAGTGACGGAGTTCATAATTGTTTTTATCTTTTCAGCGGAAGGAATATCCAGCCTGATGCCTCGACAGTACCTTTAACTGATGCTTATAAATTCGATATTGTAACTCAAACATGGAATCGTTTATCAGACATTTCCACTGCCGAAAAAGATGGAATATGTGTCATGGCAGGTACATCCTGGGCTTGCGGAGCTAATCATATCATGGTTGTCGGCGGTGATGAAGGGCCTGTCTATCTGGAGCTTGAAAAGCTGGCAGAGCAAATCAACCTGGCTCAAAACAGAAACGACAGGGACACTGCCGATCAGCTCAAGGCAGAACTTAACAGAGCTTATGCTGAGCATGCAGGGTTTTCCAGGTCGATATACGCATATCACACCATTACAGACACCTGGGTGGAAGTGGGAAACTTCCCGGATGACAGCCCGGTAACAAGTACCGCTGTTCATTGGCCTGCTTTGGACGCTGAAGATGTTATAATACCTTCAGGTGAGATCAGACCCGGAGTTCGAACACCAAAAGTATGGTTTGGTGACATTGATATATCAGGTTCTTTTCACTGGCTTGACTACACCGCCTTAGCAGTGTTCCTATTATTACTTGTTATAATGGGGCTGCATTTTTCCAAAAAAATGCATGACACAAATGATTTCTTCAAGGCAGGACAGAGAATACCATGGTGGGCGGCTGCATTGAGTATATACGGAACTCAGCTAAGTGCCATATCTTTCATGGCAATACCTGCTAAAACATTTGCTGCAGATTGGCGATATTTTCACGTGGTTTTCGCGATTGTCGCTGTAGCACCTTTTATTGTATTTTTCTTTCTGCCTTTCTATAGAAGACTGAACATAACAACTGCTTACGAATATCTGGAATTAAGATTCAACCTGCCTGTCCGCTTAATCGGCAGTATTTTATTTATGCTGATGCAAATCAGCAGAATAGGAATAGTTCTGTTTCTGCCTTCTATTGCGCTTTCTATCGTAACCGGTATCAATATAAATATCTGCATCCTGGTAATGGGCTTGTTATGTATTTTCTATGCCGTCATGGGAGGCATGGAAGCTGTTATCTGGACGGACGTCATACAGGTCATAATACTTTTAACCGGTGCAATAACCTGCCTTGTCATGATACCTTTTCATGTCCCCGGCGGCTGGAACGGAATGGTTAATATTGCCGACGCAGCAGGAAAATTTCGCTTCTGGGATTTCAGATTCGACCTGTCCGACGCAACATTTATAGCGCTGTTCTTCGGTGCGTTTGCACAAAACATCGTTTCTTATGGAACAGACCAAACCGTTATTCAGAGATATCTTACTACTGCTACAGAAAAACAGGCCGCAAAAAGTATATGGATCAGTACGGTCATTTGCATCCCTTCATCTATGATCTTTTTTGGAATAGGTTCTGCCTTGTTTGTTTTTTACACTGTTCATCCTGTCGATTTGAACCCAGCCATGCAGCAGACCGACGCCATATTCCCTCATTTTATCGTAACTCAATTGCCCATTGGCCTGGTAGGATTGGTTATTGCTGCCGTTTTTGCAGCGGCGATGAGCAGCCTTGACAGCAGCATGAACAGCGTTGGGGCCGCGGTTACAACAGATTTTTACAAACGCTTAAGCAAAGCGCAAACTGAAAAAAAAGCTTTATTCATTGCAAGGCTAAGTACCTGTATCGTTGGATTGATTGGAACCGGATTAGCCCTCATCATGGCCCAGCTGCCAATTAAATCTCTTTGGGATCATTTCTCAAGTTTGCTCGGTTTATTCGGCGGCGGACTCGGAGGCCTCTTCCTGCTCGGAATATTCTCAAAGCGAACTGGTTCATCGGCCGCATTGTTAGCTTTTCTCATAAGTGCGGGTATTCAGTTCTGGATTAAAAACAACACCAATGTAAATGTATGGGTCTTTGCCCTTTCAGGATTACTCTCCTGCTTCGTTATAGGAGTCCTGCTAAGCCTGATACTTCCCAACCGTAAAGAATACAACGTAGATTTTCCTTTATCATTCAGGTAAATGTATCAGCTGCCTTGTTTTGCGCTTTAGACAGCTTTCGCAGCTCTGGCCCGGACCATTACCAATACCAATGCGCAATCGCCGGGATAACACCCCCGGCAAAACCAATTCGCCGAGTCTGCAGAACCTTTGCCAACCAACTTTCTGAGAGTTAATCCATTTTTATTTGAAATAATTCTCTTTTATTGTTTAACTGTATATAAAGCTTATGGGTTCACTTATGTAAAAGGACCGATTATGATGAAATCGCAGAATGACCAGTAAAGCATTTTTTAGTAATAAATAAGTCGTTAATTATATTACAGTCGCATCTTTTTTATAAGCAAAGGTAAAATGGTTACTTTTAACGAAAATGAAAGGTTCGCCTACCAGCGCCAGCGGATGGTTGAAGACCAGCTCAAAAGGCGGGGAATAACCGACCAACGGGTGCTGGAAACAATGGCACAGATACCGCGTGAGGCGTTTATGGCACCGAAATACCAGCACAGGGCATACGAAGATTCACCTGCACCTATAGGAATGGGCCAGACGATAAGTCAGCCTTATATCGTTGCCCTGATGACCGAGAAGCTAAAACCAGGACCCAATTGTGAGGCGCTGGAACTGGGAACCGGCTGCGGCTATCAGACAGCTGTGCTGGCAAAGCTGACAAGGCGGGTATATACCATCGAACGGCACAATCAGCTTGCAGAAACTGCCCAGGCAAATCTTGCAAACCTCGGCATCGATAACGTTGAGTTCTGCATAGGCGACGGCACTAAAGGCTGGCCCGGCAATATACAATTCGACCGTATAATCATTACCGCCGCGGCACCAAAACTGCCAAAGCCGATAAACGAACAGCTCAGCGAAGACGGCATCATCATCGCACCGATCGGCCTTAGGACAAGCCAGAATCTAATACAGTTCCAAAAGCAAGAAGGAAAACTCATCCAAAAGCATATCTGCGGATGCAGATTCGTCAGCCTCATCGGAGACGAAGGGTTTGGAGAACAGCAATGACCTCAGAGCACAAATGCCCACAGCCTGATATGCAGGTACAGTATCTAAAAGGCGTAGGTCCTGCCAAGGCGAAGGTATTTGCGAAAATGGGTGTTGAGACAGTCGCCGATCTGCTGGAACATTATCCCCGAAGCTACAGCTTTGCCCCTGAACCTGTAAACATAAACCGAATACGCAGAGGCACCGAAGTTACCATCGTCGCTGTTGTCGAATCCACCGATTATTTCAGCCGAAAAAGACCGCCCATATTCGAGGCACTCGTCGCAGACACAACCGCCCTGTGCAAAATAGTATGGTTCCACGGCGGATACCTTCGAAAGATGATAAAGCCCGGAGACTGCATAATCGCAACAGGCAAAGTTACAGAATACAAATACCAGAAACAGCTTACCAACCCCCGGTTTATCATCGCCGGTGATGAAGATAACAACAATGCGGACGATTTATCAGGACCAGTCTACCCTGCGTCCGGCAAGCTGAGCAGTCTGCAGATAAGACGGATAATAAAACCGCTGATAAAGCATACAGATTCGCTGGTCAACGAGTACTTCAGCGAAGATTATCTCCGTCAGCGAGACCTTATAAAAAGGCCCAAAGCGTTTAAGCTTATCCACAACCCCGCCGGCGAAGACGACATAAACGCCGCAAAGCGAAAGCTCAAATACGATGAGCTGTTCATTATGCAGCTTGGCCTTGCTCTTAAGCGGTACCAGGTTAAAAACATGCTTTGCGCCCCTGCCATGACACTCACCGAAAAGATTGACACGCACATCCGAAGGCGGTTTCCGTTTATGCTCACCGCCGACCAGGACAACGTTATCGCCGAGATTGTAAAGGACATGTCCACAACTACACCTATGAACAGGCTCCTGCAGGGCGACGTCGGTTCCGGTAAAACAGTAGTGGCACTGTACGCCGCTCTTTTGGCGGTCGCAAACAAAACTCAGGCTGCGGTTATGGCACCTACCGAGATACTCGCCGCTCAGCACATGGTCAGCCTCGAAAGGTTCCTTAAAAACAGCGGCGTGCGTATGGCAATGTTAACCGGCAAAATGAAAAAAAGCGACAGAACTAAGCTTCTCGAGCAAATCGTAAAAGGCAGTATCGACATTGTCGTCGGTACACACGCTTTGATACAGGACGATATAGAGTTTGCGAAACTGGGCGTTATAATAATCGACGAACAGCACAAGTTCGGCGTTCATCAGCGCGCCAGCCTGAAAAAGAAAAACAGTCCCCACTGCCTTGTAATGACTGCCACCCCGATACCGCGTACACTTGCGATGACCGCTTTCGGCGACCTGGACGTCTCGGTAATAAACCAATGTCCCCCAGGCAGAGGTGAAGTTATAACAAGATGGGTAAGGCCGGAAGATACCGCAGCGGCAATGGAATTTATACGAAAAAGGCTAAAGACAGGCAAACAGGCCTACTTCGTATATCCGCGGATAGAGAACATCGACGAAGACAGCGATATAAAAGACGCTGCAAGCGAGCACAAAAGGCTAAGTCAAAGCGTATTCGCCGAATTCAACGTCGGACTCCTGCACGGAAAAATGACTGGCAAAGATAAACAGAAAATAATGGCCGACTTTAGAAACGGTAAAATTAATATACTGGTCTCAACGGTAGTCATTGAGGTAGGTGTTGACGTACCAAACGCGACAATGATGGTAATCGAACACGCAGACCGGTTCGGACTGGCACAGCTGCACCAGCTTCGCGGAAGAATCGGCAGAGGCCAGAACAAATCATACTGCCTGCTGTTCAGTGAAAGCCAAACCGACCCTGCCCAAAGCAGGCTAAACGTAATGACCCGCACAAACGACGGATTTGAAATTGCAGAACATGACCTTGCACTGCGAGGTCCAGGCGAGCTGTTCAGCCCGCGACAGCACGGTATGCCAGACCTTAAAATAGCCGACATCGTTGCAGATTACAAACTGCTTACAATGGCAAGAAGGGACGCCTTTGAAGTGGTAAATACCGACCCTCTGCTCACAGATCCTGCCCATAAGAACATCCGAAACGCCCTTTTGCACAAATTCAGCGATAAACTCAGCCTGGTGGACGTGGCATGACAAAACCGCAAAAAAAAGATTCTGCTGGAAATCGCTGAAGATTCTGGTTAAATATCGGTATAACTTATACTGGTTGTAACTTATTATGAAAATACGATACAAAAGCAGGAAGCTTAACATACTGGTCATCGTGACCACGATAATAACCGCAGCCGTTATAGCTGCCACTTTCGTTCTGCTCTACGGGTTCGATGAACCGGTTTTAGCACCGCGTTTTCTGCATTTTGTTCAAATTGCCGCCTTTTTTGTGCTGCTGGCAAAAAAAGGACTGAAACTGCTAAACGCCTTCTCGAAAAAGGAGTTCCTAAGACAATACTGGTACGAAGTTCCCGCCCTTGCAATACTTTTAATTGTCGTCTTCGGGGCCGGGACATGGTTCCCCGTACAAAGCCCGGGAAAAACTATAATGTTCGCTCTGGGCATATACCTGCTGTTCCAGGTCATCGCAAAAGCTTGCCAGGGAACAGTATATCTCGCCTCGACCGGCAGAAACCCGACAACGGCACTTATAACAATATTTGTGATACTTATTACCGTTGGGGCAGGCTTTTTAATGCTCCCCAAAAGCTACAACTGCCCGCAAATGAGCTTTGTAGACGCTCTGTTCACCGCAACAAGCGCAACCTGTGTAACCGGCCTTATCGTAAAGGACACCGGCTCAGATTTTACTACAATGGGACAGGTGGTAATACTTAGCCTTATACAGATGGGAGGACTGGGAATTGTCATCTTCGGAGCAGTCCTGGCTCTGCTGCTGGGACAGGCACTTAGCGTAAGAGAATCGGTAGCTATGCAGGATTTGCTAAGCACCCAAACACTCGGTAAAATCGGCACAATAATTGGCTTTATCTTCATCGCAACATTAATAATCGAAGCAGTCGGGGCGATACTTATGTACCCTATGTGGGACACTATGCCAGGAGCCGTAAACGGAACTGGAGACCAGTGGTTCTGCAGCATCTTTCACTCAATAAGCGCATTTTGCAACGCAGGTTTCAGCCTATTCAGCACCAGCATGACCGCCTACAACGACCACTGGGCAGTATACGGGGTAATGGCACCGCTTATCGTGCTCGGAGGGCTGGGATTCGGTGTACTCTACAACATATTCAGCTTTTTTGTAAACCGAATACACAGACTCTACCGAAAACAAAAATCCGCACCGGGAGTCTTCGTACTGGAACCGCCCCAAAGGCTTCAGCTCCAGACAAAAATCGTACTGGCTACAAGCATTATCCTGATTCTTGCAGGAACCGCCGCCATACTCTTGTTCGAGAACACAATTAACGACACACCCGGGCTGGATACCGCCCTCAAATATAACAGAGCTGAAAATATAGAGCAAAAGGCCGTAAAAACAGGCACTTTTGAGTCGGCTTTCTTCCAGTCGGTAACTGCAAGAACTGCAGGCTTTAACACCGTAGATATATCTGAAATGTCGCCCGCTTCCAGATTCGCACTGATGATACTGATGTTCATAGGAGGCTCACCGGGCTCTACTGCCGGCGGAATAAAAACCGTAACCTTCGCTGTGGTAGTTATGGTGGTTTGGGCAACTATGAAGAAAAGAACGGAAGTCGAAATATTCAAAAGATCGGTAAGACTGGTCGTGCTGGGAAGAGCTATTACCGTTATGCTGCTGCTGGGGGCAACTTTAGCACTGGTTATAATGGCCCTGGCCGTTACGGAAAAACAAAACGGTTTCGCTTTCGGGGATATCGTCTTCGAAGCTGGCTCGGCTCTGGGCACCGTCGGGCTAAGCACAGGAATAACAGCTTCTTTGACAACCGCAGGAAAATTGATTATCATTGCCGCTATGCTGATAGGAAGGCTGGGACCGCTTACCCTGTTGGCTTCGCTAACATTTAACTGGAAGGCTCACGGATATAACTATCCCGACGAACCGCTTGTCGTCGGTTAATAATCAAAAAAAATACCCCGAACGGGTAACATAATTTAAGAGGCTCATTATGCAGAAATTCGCTGTCATAGGACTGGGCAGGTTCGGAAAGAAACTTGCAATAGCACTTTCGATGAGCGGTGCAGAGGTCATCGCCATAGACCGGGAAAGGTCCGTAATAGACCAGATTTCAGACCAGGTAAGCCTGGCTGTAAGACTCGACAGTACCGACGAAGAGGCCTTAAAGGCACAGGGTGTTAACAAAGCAGACGTTGCCATAATAAGCATCGGACAGGGCGGGTCTGCTTTCGAGTCAGCCGTGCTTACCGTCGTCAACCTCAAATCAATGGGAGTCCCGAAAATATACGCAAGAGCACAGAATATGGTAGGCGGACAGGTACTAAGCGCCGTCGGGGCTACCGAGGTAATCTTCCCGGAAATTGAGTCCGCACAAAGATGGGCATACAAACTAATTGCTCCCCACATATCGGAAAAAATTGACTTTGCTCCTGGCTACAGCCTGGCAAGCGTAAAAGCTCCGCAAAGCTTCCACAAAAAAACTGTTATGGACCTCCAGCTCAGGCAAAAATATAATATAAACCTCGTCGCTGTTAAAAGAGCCGAAGCAAACATGGACAAAAAAAACAAGGACATCATAAACGTACCAATGCCAAACACCGTCGTTTATGCTGGAGACGTGCTGATGGTCGCCGGCAGTGAACAGGACCTGACCCAGCTGCCCCAGGAATAAAAAGGGAACATGATAAGTTGAAACCCTTTAGCAAACATCTCTACGTATCAGACCTGGACGGGACACTGCTGTGCGCTGATGAGACCATAGAACAAAACGCACGAAAAAGACTCGAAAAAATGCTCAATGAAGGACTTAACTTCACCGTCGCAAGCGCAAGAAGCGTCGTCTCGATTAGGGAAGTCCTTGCCGATCTGCCCATCAAACTGCCCGTAATAGAGATTAACGGCGCCTTTATCACCGACCTGCACACCGCTGAGCATATCAAAATTAACGATATCGACAAGGACATACTCCAAAGCATACACGAACTCATAACAGAAGCGAACTGCCACTGCTTTTTGTCAACCTACAACGGCACCGAAGACTGCCTCTACCATCCCCTTATCGCAAACCCCGGCATAGAGTTCTACTACAAAAACCGAATTGAAAACAAGGACAGACGGCTTAGGCCGACAGACTGCCTCAAAAAATGCTTCGATGACTGCGTCGTTGCATTTACCGTCATCAACACCCCGGATATCCTCACAGAACTTACACAACAGATAACCCGCCAATACCCCCGGCAAATTACTGCACACCTTTTCGAAAACCCATACAGCCCAAAATGGTGGTGGCTTACAATTCACGACAAAAACGCCTGCAAAAGCAGGGCCGTTGCAGAACTTGCAGAAATTTACGGCTTCTGCAAAGATGAAATAACCGTCTTCGGAGACGGATACAACGACTTCCAAATGTTCAAAGCTGCCGCAAGAGCAATAGCAGTGGAAAACGCATCTGAAGAACTCAGGAAAATCGCACATACCACCATCGGGCCAAACTACGAATCGAGCGTTATAAATTTCATCGAAAACGAGTTCACACAAAAACGCTGACCCCGATTCTAACTGCGGTACTTTCTAAGCTGTTCAAGCAAATTCTGCATATCATCAGGAAGCTGTGCCTCAAACTTCATCCTCTCGCCTGTACGCGGATGGTTTATCTCCATTCGCCAGGCATGAAGCCCGGGCCTTGAGATAAGCGGGTCCTCCGGACGGGCATCTTCGTCCATAAGCTGATAAGGATAAACAAGCTTACCGTCATACATGTCATCGCCAACAATGCTGTGACCGAGCCACTGCATATGAACACGTATCTGATGAGTCCTGCCGGTACGGATATCAAGCTTTACCAGTGAAAACCCCCGGAACTCTTCAAGAACCTCATAAAAAGTAACTGCCTCCTTGCCCCCCGGACGAATCGCCATCTTCTCACGCTGACGGGGATGGGTACCGATAGGCTGGTTTATACGGTCTCCGCTTAGCTCCGGAACACCGTGAACAATCGCAAGATAAAATTTGCTAACCGTACGGTTTTGAAACTGCCTGCTAAGCTTCCAGTGAGCAGTGTCGCTTTTGGCAACTACCATAACACCGGTTGTGTTCCTGTCAAGACGGTGAACGATACCGGGACGAAGCCAGTCCTCATGAAAATTGGAAAGCTGCTGAAAATGATAAACAAGACCGTTAACCAGTGTCCCGCTCTTATAGCCTCTGGCAGGGTGAACTATAAGATCAGCCTGCTTGTTAATCGCTGCCATATCATCATCTTCGTAAATGACATTGATGGGAATATCCTGGGCAACAAGCTCACGAACTTCCTTAGGCGGCAAAATAAGGTCTATCTCATCGCCTGGATTAAGCTTTAAGCTCCGCTTGGCAGGCCTGCCGTTGACATTTACACCCTGCTCGGCTATCAGCTTCTGGAGCTTGGTTCGGCTAAACTGATTGAACCTGCCGGTAAGATACTTATCGAGCCTGCGATACTTAAGGTTATTACCTACCCGAAAACGAAGCTCATCTCCTGCAAGCTCCTCATCACGACCTGCTTCATCCTCAACCTTACTGTCACCAAAATCATCACCCGTATCAGCACTTTGCGCCGTTCCACTCAGCCGGTCATCTTCACTGTCGCCATTTGCCCTCATAAAATACTACTTTATCTCGATCTCGGGCTTTTGGATGGACGTGTCTATCTCAGCGTCAATATTCTGCTGGGCCTGTTCGCTGGCCTCCTCGACCATTTCATCTGCCGGTGTCTCAAAATCTTCCGGGAGCTTTATATCTGTATCCATAATATCTGCAGGCAGTACCGCAGCTGCGGCAAATTGAACTTCAAGCGAATAATCCTCAAGATTATCAAGCCTGTTTTGCGCCTCGACTGGATAAACACTCGCTGCATAAGACTCGTTAGAGGTTATTTCACGGTAAAGCTGCTTTGCCTGGTCAAATTCTCCCAAATCCTCCGCGCAAAGACCGAGCCCAAACTTAGCCGCAGCCTCGGCAACGCTGCCCTTTGGAGCCCTGTCAAGAGCATTGCGATAAGCATTTTTGGCAATGTCAAGCTGGGATATTACAACATCCTCCTCAACCGCACCAGAACCGAACAAAAGGTCCATGCGAAGCGCATCACCCTGCTTTATATAAGAAAAGGCACTCAAATTGTCATTGTCAACGTTCTCAGCGGCCGTCTGAAGCTGATCTGCCAAAACTACAAGCCCTTCCTCGCTGAAACCCTCCTGGTTCTGCTGGTTCTGGATAATACTAAGCTTCTGGTTCTCAAGGCTCTCTATCAAAGTCGTCGTCCCTACATATTCGGTATTTCGCTCATATTTATTACCCGTCCTGCTGAATACGTAAAGAATAACCGCAGTCAATATCAAAGCAGCGCCAACAATGGTCCATATATGTTCCTTAAATAATTCCGGAGCATGCTCCATCCAGTAAGCCAGCTCGTTACGTTTAAGTTCATGTCTTTCTTCGGATTTCATTTAACACCTCTGCTAATATTATTATTTCTGATGTAATTTCTGTTTTTACAGGCCGGGATAATCATATCGACCCAAAAACATCCTAAACCCTATACTATATAATGTTTGCTTTAAACTTGCAATACTTCTTTACCTTAACTATTATGCAAAGCGGTGAACTTAAAGCAAAATCATGGAAAAAACTGAAAAAAACAGCAAAAAAAGAAAACTTTACCGCTGAAAATGAGAATAATACTTCAATAAACGAGGTTTTCCAGACTATACAAACAGGTACCTGAATATATGAAGTCAGCCAAAAGGAACCGACCAATGTCCATAATTTCCAGAAAAAACTTCTTTGCACTGCTTTTTATTGCCTTCTCGGCCGTATCTTTACCATCCCTTCTTGCCGAAAAACAAAACAGATACATCAGCACCGAACAGATAAAACCAGGTGACAGCGCATACTGCCTTAGCGTCTTTAAAGGCACAAAAATAGAAAAATTCCCGCTCCAGGTCGTAGATGTCGTAAAAAACATTCAGCCCGGAAGAGACGGTATAGTAGTCCGCGGAACAGGACCGGTATTCGAAAAATACGGACCCATACAGGGATGCAGCGGCTCGCCGGTATATATCAATGGAAAACTGGCAGGAGCACTGGCCGGCGGCTGGAGATTCACCGACGAACCGCTTTACATCGTAACAACAATCGAACAGATGCTCGAAGTCGGAGAAGAAAAACCCTCCAAAAAAGCCTCCGCAAAAGCCCGCACAATCGACATCGATTACTCAAATCCGATAAACCTTGAAGCCGTAATGCAAAAGTATAAAAAGCTTCTGGCAGAGTCCTTCCAGGTAAACGCGAACAACCTGCCCATCATAACAAACTTAAACCAGAACGCCTGCACCGGCATACAAAACTTCCTCTCTGCACCAGCTGTAAACCTAATGCCAAACGCAGGAGGTTCATACCTTTCAATGCAGAAAAAAACCCTCGACACACCAATAGAACCGGGCTCTGTAATAACAATACCGCTTTCAAAAGGAGACATAACGTTTACCGTACTGGGCACAGCAACCGAGGTCGTCGGCGATAAGGTCTACGCCTTTGGGCATCCGTTCATGGGAAAAGGACCCGTCCAGCTGCCAATGGCAAACGGATATGTATACACTGTCGTAGATAACATTATAGCCTCTTTCAAGTTCGGCTCAGCGGGTAAAATTATGGGAACTTTCACCGCCGACCAGGGACCGGCCGCATTTGGAACTCTCGGCAAAATGCCCCCTATGATAGACTTTAACCTCACCGTCGACCACTTCGCTGATACTAAGATAAGAACATACCAAAACCAGATCGCCGTCGACCCTGTAATGTCACCGATGATAGTCATCGCCTCTATTATGGGCACCGTGGAAAAGGTAAGCTTCCCGCCTCCCGAACATACCCTCGAATACTCAGCAACAATTAATATTAAAGGATATGACCCAATCCATGTCGAAAACGTATCCTCTCAGCGGGAATTTGCCGACCTGTTCGGCGATACCGCAATGGCAATCGTAATGCTCCAGACAAACCCCTTTAAGGAACTTACACTCGAATCGCTGGACCTTCGCTTCGCTCTAAAACCAAACTCCATCGCTGCTGGCATACAAACTGTAAACATATCCGATACCGTCGTAAAGCCCGGCCAGAATATCGATATATCAGTAATAACGAAAAAATACCGCTCCGAAAAACAAAAACACAACCTAACTTTCAGAATACCCCACGATATACCCCCAGGCCAGTACAACTTAACCATAACAGGACAGCAGGGCTACCAGAACTTCTTAAACGCACACGCACCTGCAAAGTTCACAGCATACAGCGCAGAAACACTGGTAAAGGCCATAAGAAACATGCTCAAAATAAAAAGAAACAGACTCTACGTTACACTTACCACCGCAGGACAAGGCATCTCGCTTAGAAACCTGGAAATGCCGAACCTGCCCGGAACAAAATCAATACTCTTTAACGACCCAAAACGAACATCTTTAACTTTGCCCTTAAAGTCATGGACCGAAAGGAGCATCAAAACCGGCACTTTCATAATGAACGCAAAAACAATGAAAATCACTGTCAAAAAAGATTTTTAATAATTCATAATTGAGGACAAAAATGACAACCAGAAATTATACCTTCGCCCTGCTTTCAATCATAATCTGCACCGCTGCTGCTGTCGCGGTAACCAGCAAAAATGTAACAATTGAAGATGCCGACAAACTGCTCGAGGGAAAAACAGACTCGACGATCATAAACTCCGACGGAACTATAAAACTGGCACCTGCAAGCATAACCGTAACAAGCGAGGAAATGTCACAGGCATGGATAATACACAGCATTGTCGCTGATGATGAAGCTGTATACATGGGAACAAGCCCAAACGGTGAAATATTCAAATATCAAAATGAAAAACTGACAAAAATATTCTCACCAAAAGAAAGCACCCAAAACCCGGATAAAGAAAACGGCACCTCATTCGACGACCTGTTCAATGAGCACATCTTCGCAATGGCATTTGACAACAAAAACAGGCTCCTTGCCGCTGTAAGCGGACTACGCCCAAGGCTTATAAGATACGAAAACGGTAAATTCGAAACCGTGTTCAAATCAATCTCATCGGCGTATATCCACTCACTTTCCGTCGCAGATAACGGCGATATTTACATGGCCACCGGACCAGAAGGAAGAATATACAAAACACCCCCTTCCGGAGACAAGCTGGAACTGGTCTACCAGAGCCAGAGCAAAAATCTGCTCGCCACTGCTTTTGGACCCGACGGCTTTTTATACGCAGGCTCCGATGAAGAAGGACTCATTTACAAAATAAACACCAAAACAAAAACCGCTTCTATTCTCTACGACAGCGACCAGGAAGAAATAACCTCACTGGTATTTGATTCAAACGGAACACTTTACGCCGCCGCAACTTCTGCCGCCTCTGCAGCAAGACAACCGGCCAGCGCACAGATGTTCACTCGCTCGGCACCGGGCAGAACTGAACAGGCAAATCCTGCCCCGACTCCGCCGCCCGCGACTAACAACGATGACTCCCAGGGCTCCAAAAGCCTCCAGGCCGCAAACACCAAAGAAAACTCAAACCAGGACAAATCTCAGCAGCCCCCGCAAATACCGCAGATGATGATACCGTCATCAGCAAGCTTCGTATACAGCATTGACACCGAAGGTTTCGTAAAGGAAATATTCAGCGAAAAGGCCGTCTTTTTCTCAATGGCAGCAAAAGACCATATCATACTGATAGGCACCGGAAACGACGGAAGGGTGTACTCGGTAAACACAAAAACAGAAACAAAGGCTATCGCACACGAAAACCAAAAGTCATCTCAGATTACAGCTGCGGTTACAAAC
Source organism: uncultured Pirellulales bacterium (assembly GCA_964489215.1). GTDB lineage: Bacteria > Planctomycetota > Phycisphaerae > Sedimentisphaerales > Anaerohalosphaeraceae > CAZAYB01. The sequence goes on along the minus strand of CAZAYB010000002.1, from coordinate 7,234 downwards.
CCCCAAAACGCTTACCTGGCCGCATCAAATCCGCCTGCACTGGTAATACTCGAAAACGACTACGCAAACCTCGGCACATATACCTCAAAACCGATAGATGCACAGCAGCCTGCAATGTGGGGAAAAATGCAGCTCGACGCAACAATACCTGCAAAAACAAAAATAATGCTCGCCTGCAGAAGCGGAAACACCGCAGACCCAAACAGCCCGACTTTTTCACCATGGTCAACTGACATCCAGCTAACCGAAGACACAGACCTTACCTGCCCCGTTGGAAGGTTCATGCAGTATCGGCTGACACTGAAAACCGACGACCCGGGAAGAACACCCATCATCCGCAAAACCGTCGTCTCATACGTCGTACCAAACCTGGCACCGAAGGTAACAGAGGTTAAGATAAACAGACCGGACCAGGAAAACAACCCCCACATCGCACAGATAAAATTCTCCGCTGAGGACGCAAACGAAGACAAATTAAAGTACCTGATACAGTTCAAAAAAACCAGCCATATACGCTGGATAAAACTCGCCGAAAATCACCAGCAGGACTCCTACACATGGAACACCAGAACTGTACCGGACGGAAGATACGAAGTAAGGGTAACCGCTGACGACGGCCCTGGCAATTCACCTTCCAACACTTTGAAAGGCTCACGCATAAGCGACCGGTTTGTCGTAGACAATACTCCGCCGAATCTAACTAATTTCTCGGCAAAAGCAATCTCCGACTCAGCTGTTATATCCCTTACCGCTAATGACAAGTTCACTGCAATAGGCTCTGCCTCATTCATAGTCGACAGCGGCGAACACGACACTTCCATCCTTCCAGAGGATATGATATATGACACAACCACAGAGCATTTCACCATTAAAACCGAAAGCCTCGAACCAGGCCCGCATATAATAACCCTTAAAATAAGCGATGACCTCGGCAATACAGCCTACAAAAGTTTTGAAATCGTAACAGGTCAATAATGAAACTGATAGATTTCCAGACAAT
>CAZAYB010000002.1:0-6134 GCA_964489215.1 uncultured Pirellulales bacterium | reverse complement strand
CTTACCATTACTGACGCAATCAACATCGGAATAGAAACTGCATATCAAAACGCACTGCTTAGAAAAAGCGTCGTCGATGAACCGCTCAATAAAAGAAAAAACACCGGAACAAACACACCTGCCGTAATTCATTACAATATCGTACCGGGCGACAAACTGAAAATTACCGTTATGGCAAAAGGCGGCGGCTGTGAAAACAAGAGCATGTTCAAAATGTTCAACCCTACTGACCCCCCTGAAAAAGTTCAAGACTGGATAATCGAGGTTGTAAAAAACGCAGGAGCAAACGCCTGCCCGCCATTCGTCGTCGGGGTCGGAATCGGCGGCTCATTCGAACAGTGCTCCCTCATAAGCAAAAAAGCACTGCTAAGAGAAATCGCCTCCCAAAACAGCGACCCGTTTTACGGGAAAATGGAAAAAAACCTGCTCCAAAGAATCAACAGCACCAACATCGGACCCCAGGGCCTCGGCGGCGACACAACCGCTCTTGCCGTGCACATAGAAACCGCACCATGCCACATCGCATCTCTGCCTGTTGCTGTAAACATCGAGTGCCACTCGCACCGACACAAATCCGTAACGCTGCAAGGGGACCTCTAAAATTACCCTGCCAAAACAAAACTAATCCTGCTCCTTACTTACAGCAAGGTTCAATGCTGGCGAACTGCCGTCCTTGTTCTGACCGGCATAAAGGGTAACATGCGGGAAAGGTATCTCGATATCAAGCTCATCGAACTTCTTCTTGAGACGCTTTTTGAACTCCCTGCCGACTGCCCATTGCCTTATCGGCTTAGTCTTGGTTCGGGCCTTGATTACCACAGCTGAATTGGCAAACTCATCCAGACCGAGTATCTCGATAGGCTCAAGAATATCGTCCTTAAACTCGTCATCGTTTCGCATATCCTCATCGACCTGCTTAACTACCTCGATAACCTCATCGACATCCTCACGATACGCAACCCCGATATCAAAAACATAACGTGAAAATTCCTTGGTCATATTCGTAACTACATCGATATGACCGTTTCGTATAAAATGAACGTTACCTGCCAGGTCCCTCAGAACAACCATACGCAAATTAACACGCTCTACAAGACCGCCCTTACCCGCTGCCTGTATAACATCACCTACTCTTACCTGGTCGTCAAGCAGCAAAAAGAAACCGCTTATAACATCCTGCACCAGATGCTGGGCACCAAAACCTACCGCAACACCTATAACACCTGCCGCAGCAAGTATCGGCCCAAGCTCTATACCAAGCTCTCCAAGAACCAGGGTTATCGCAACCGCTCCCAAAACAATAATTAGCATGGTAATAACGATACCGCTTAAGGTATCGATTCGCTTCTTAAGCTCCTCATCTGTGCTTCTCTTTTGCTGATAACGGTTGAAAAGACGATGGATTATAATCTGACTGACCTTGATGCACAGTAACAGCAAAATCAAAATTACAAAAATACGCAAACCCGTACCAATCGCCCATTCCCCTACATCCTGAAGATAACCTTCAAAATCCATGACAAAACCTCCCAGAAAAAATTAAAAGTAACTATACAAAAACGTGCAGACAACCTTTGCCCCATTTAATGCTGATACTCATCTCAAGCGTTTTTAACCTGCTCATAACAGATATTTGCAATGCTCACATATTCACCGAATCTAAGCTCCTGGGGCCTTTTATGAGGATCAACAACCGCCTCTGAAAATATCGCAGACCAGTTGTTTATATTACCAAGCCGACCTTCTGCAAACTTCACACAAGACCTTATCATCTTCCTGCGATGACCCATCAGCAAACCGACAACATCACTTAGCATACCAATATCATGAATCTGCGAAACCTTATCCTCATCGCGGATATATTCCACCATCACAGACTCAACCCTGGGCCTGGGCCAGAAAACTTCCGTACCAAGCTTGCGGATTATCCTCACCTTTCCTGTCGCCGACATCATCACGCTAAGAGAACCGTAATCTCCGCTGCCCGCCGACGCTGACATCCGCTCGCCAACCTCTTTTTGAACAGTAACATCCATCCGGTCTGCAACTAAAGGACCGCTTATAAGATTCATCATAACCGGCGTAGATACATTATAAGGAAGATTGGCAACAAGTAACAGCCTGCCCCCGAGCTTCGCACGAGACGCCTCTAATCTGTCAACCGCCTCAGTACATAACACGCTCTTGCTTTCAAGTATGTCAGCATTAATTACGCATACATTCTTAAACTTTTGCAGCTTATGAGAAGCAATATCGGCAAGTACATCATCAAATTCAACCGCCGCAACAAAACCTGCACGGGAAGCTATCTCCTCAGTAAATGAACCGGTACCCGGGCCAACCTCAAGAACTGTATCTCTGCCTGTTATACCTGCATTATCAACCAGAATACCCATTAGATTATGGTCGATAAGAAAATGCTGACCAAGCCGCTTGTTAGGCCTTACCCCGCTGCTGCTCAGCAGCCGTTCTATCTCATGTTTGGTCTGCAAAACTTCTCCCCTCTAAAAAAACTATCGGCCAACATCAGCAGGCCTCGAATTTGAAACCCGCGCCATCTCAACTGCTACACGTATAGCCTGCTTCATACTCGCAGGATTGGCTATACCCTTGCCCGCAATATCGAATGCTGTCCCGTGGGCAGGCGAGGTTCGAATAATCGGAATACCAACGGTAACATTAACTGCCTCGTTAAAAGCCAGCATCTTAACCGGTATAAGACCCTGGTCGTGATACATCGCAACAACTCCGTCAAACTCCCCGTCAGCGGCACGGATAAACAACGTATCAGCTGGATAAGGACCGCTTACATTTATACCCGCCTCCTGAGCCATCAAAATCGCAGGGCTTATAATACGCCGTTCCTCATCACCAAACTGACCTTCCTCACCGGCATGAGGATTCAAACCGCAAACCGCTATCTTAGGTTTCGTATAACCAAAATATTCCTTCAAAGCCGTGTTGAGCAAATCAATAGGCTCAAATACAAGACCGATAGTAAACTTATGACGAATCTCAAACAAGGGCTCATGTATCGTCGCCAATGCAAGCTTAAGCGACCCCGCCACAAACATCATAACCTTGCGCAAACTTTTGCACCTGTCTGCAAGAAGCTCGGTATGACCGGGCCATTTCGCACCTGCCAGCTTCCAGCTCGTCTTGCTTATAGGTGCAGTAACCAAAGCGTCGATTATACCGTCTTTAGCTGCATCTATACCGTCAACACAAAAACGAAGAGAAGACTCTCCGCTTACCTTGTTAGCCTCATGCATCCAGGGCACTGCTGAATACTCGTCATAATCTGCAACACTTACCTGACGTGGGTAATCCCTGCTTATCTTCTCATGCTGATGACGAAGCCAGAAAGGCTCAACCTCTGCCATATCAGCTGCGTACTCAAGCTGCTCATCCATACCAAAAACTATAAACTTGGCAAGACGTCTTATACATGGATCAGAAAGAGCCTTGACCACTATCTCCGGACCGATACCGCCAGGGTCACCCATAGTAACCCCGATAACAATATTATCGCTTATCCTGTTTTGGCGACTGCTCATTAAAACCCCAGTTCGCGAAGCTTACTCGCGGTAAGAAGACCTGAACCTGAAATACGTTCAAGCTGCTTTTTAACCGTCTTTATTATTATATCAGTCTCGATATTAACCATATCAGAAACTCGGGCGTTCTTCCAGGTCGTATCAGACAAAGTTACCGGTATAAGCGCCATCGTAAAGCTTTTGCTGTCCATCTTCGCTACCGTAAGGCTTATGCCATCTACAGCCACAGAACCCTTGACCACTATCTCATCAAGCAGAGAATCGGCCGTCTCTACTGTAAACTCAGCAAACTCACCCTTCTTCTCTATTCGAGATATTCTCCCAACTCCGTCGGTATGACCCTGAACGATATGCCCTCCAAACCTGCCGTCAACCCTTAAGGCACGCTCCAGATTTACCTCATCGCCAACTTTAAGCCCCGAAAGCGTACTCCTGCTGACCGTCTCGCTGCTTACATCAAAAACACCCTCAGACGATTTCAGCTGTGAAACAGTAAGGCAGACACCGTCAACCGCAATACTGTCACCAACAAAAGTACCATCTGCCAAAATCCCAAGCTCCAAAGAAAGCTCCACACCGAACCTGCTTCGCTTAACAGAAAGAACCTTACCGACATTTTCAATCAATCCTGTAAACACAAATCGCCTTTACAACTCTAAATTAGTAAATACTCTACCCCTATGCTAAGTTTATAAGTCCCAAATGTCAATTAAATGTCAATTCATAACAAAAACTCTTTAATCGGCACGCAAATTATGATTTTAACAAACACCGGATTTTTCCTTTATATTATCCGACGAAATGGTATCATATACAAGGTGCCATATATACTTAAATAAACTATAAAACAAATTTACGGCAAATTCGGAGTTATAAACATGTTATACCCTAAAATCACTCTTTCTGTCCTGATAATTACGCTTTTATCCGCAACCGTCAACATCTTCGCCCAGGATGAACAGATGATGCCCGGAATGCCCGGTTTATACGATATGCAGCCCCAGCCAGGCCAAAGAAGACAAAAAGAAACATCAAGAGACGCCAAAGACGCTGAAAGACTCGTTGAAGACGCCCTCGAAATGATACTCCAGATGGTACAGGAAAACCCAAACGTACCTGCTGGAACAATTGAACAGCTTGAAAATGCCCTAAAACAGGGAGCATCAAAAAGAAAACAATTCAGCGAACAAGGCGAAAGCAACTATTACCTGCTCTACGCATGGACAACCTACCTGCAGAACGACATGGAAAAAGCCTCACAGATTGCCTCAAAAGCCTACCGTATAGCACCCGGCAACAGAGACGCCCACATAAGCTATATCACTCTATCCATACTGGCAGGACAACAGGTAAGGGAACTGCCCGAAAGAATGACACAAAACATCTCAAGAAGAAAAGGCAATCTGGAATTCGACGTCGATTCCATGAACTCCGAACTTATGGGAACTGCCTTCCCAACCGGAAAAATGGAATGCATCAACAATGCAGTATATGAATACAACGGAAACCAAAACATCTGCGCAATACTCTGGCAGCTCGAGGAAAAAACATCAGACACCCCCGATGACCACGAAAAAACTGACGAACCTGCAGACCCATGTGAAATTGCCGCAAGACAAAGAAAACAGCGGCAATCCTCGCAAAGACAGCAAAACCAGATGCAGCCGCCCATGGGAGGCCCTATGCCCGGTATGCCGGGGATGGGTATGCCCGGACAAGCCTATGAAATGACCAGCCGTGACGAACCAAAGGTAACTGAATCCTTAAACGAACAAATTGAAGCCTTCGCAAACTGGTACATAGACAGATACGACAGCAGCGAAATAAAATTCTTAGCTGTAAACACCGATGATATATCCTCAAAGAAAAAAGTCGTACAAACCCTGTACACAAACCCCTGGCCATGGGCTCAGATAATGGCAGCAGAACAAAACAACATGCCCAAATTCAATGAAATTAACATCAAGGGAGCACTTTGTCTCTTCACTGACAAAAACGGTACAATAATATACGCCGGACCCTCTACAGGCTTTGTACCGAAAATGATCTTAAACTCCATCTCCAATATAAAATCCACCGCCCAAAAACCTGACCATTCGCAAAATAACCAGCCTGTCAGACAAACACAGCAAAGTCAGCAGCGGTCAAACCGAACTGCCCGAAAGCAGGATACTCAACCCGCTCCTGCCGGAACAGGACTCGATCAGGAAGCAAAAATGTCACCTGAAGAAGAATACCGCGCACAGAAACTTATCGACACTGCAAAAGGATTCATGAAGTCAGGCTACACAATGGGACAGTTCACTGGATACAGAAGAGGAATTGACATGTGCAGAGAGGTCCTCCAGAAATGGCCAAACTCAAAATACGCTGACCAGGCAAGACAACTGCTCAACAAAATACCAGAAAGATACCACAAAAGGTACAAAATTACTCCCGAAGAACTGGGACGCTGATAAAAATGGCTCAAAAAAAACGTGCACCGCGAAACAGAACCCTAACCTGTTCGCAGGAACAGATGCAATGCCTCAAAAAAAAACTGCTCAAACTTACCACACCCGCGCAAACGGAAAATAT
>CAZAYB010000001.1:31389-37424 GCA_964489215.1 uncultured Pirellulales bacterium | reverse complement strand
CACAATTCTTCTGCATTCACCGCACCAACCGATAGGCGGTGTTGTGGGCCATTTTATTTTTTTCTGCATTTCAGCTTCTACAGGCCCAGGTGCATATCTGTGACATTCCTGAGCCTTTGCGTCGTAAAACTGGCAGTTTTTACAAATTTTCTGCTCGTCCATGTTTTATTCCATCTTATGTACGATTTAAATGTATTCAAACTGTTTATTTTATCGGCGTTGTTTTTGGGGGGGTTTAGTTGGTTTTTATTTGTTAAAAAAAGGTGTTAATCAGGGTGGCATATTTAAGTCTTTTATTGCCGTCCCATAAAGGAAAGTGTCATAAAAAGTGTTGTTAAGAGAAAAAATAAAATTTTTTTTAGGACTTTTTTTAATTAACATCCTATAACCGTTTTGTCAGAAAAATTTTGTTTTCGGCCGATAAATTCGGTTATGTCCGATAAGCATTTCAGTTGTATTTGTTTGCTAAAAATATTATGGGACTACCAGAATGGAAGAGGACTTTCAGGGTTAGTTAAGGCTTTAATTGTTTGTATTGAAATCGTTTTTTGGGGGTCAGGGCAGAAAAATGGCTTAAAGAACATGACAGCTCAGCCGATAATACATGGTGTGAGCAGTCGAGTTAAGCAATATTATCACTGCTAAATTTATCCGGACCAGCAGTTATTTGATTTAGTTACAGCGACAGATATTTGATATTTTTAAGACATGGAAGTTTATAAGGGTAATTACCCCGGCTGTAAAATAGAAGCCGAATATTAATGTAAGGAGACAGGTACTATGTTAGTTATCAAAAACAACATTATGTCGGAAAATGCCGCAAGGCACCTGGGTAACAGTTACGACGCACTTGCCAGATCGGTTGAGAGGCTATCCAGTGGTTTGAGGATCAACACTGCAATGGATGATGCGGCGGGTTTGGCTGTACGAGAACTTATGAGAGCTGATATTGCAGTTCTTAAGCAGGGGTCTCGTAATGCCCGTGACGGTATTTCCATGCTTCAGACTTTTGAGGGAGCCCTTGGTGCTATTGACCAGATACTTATTCGTATGAAAGAAATAGCCGAACAGGCCGCAACTGGTTCTTATTCATCTAAACAGCGTGAGATCATGGATAATGAGTTTCAGCAGATGGCAGCTGAGATTGATCGTATCGCGACCAAGACAGAGTTTAACACGGTTAAAATGCTGATGGGTACCAGTGCATTGTCTGCGACTATGGGTAGTGGTGCAACTGCAGTAACGATTCACTTTGGTCAGGATACAAGCGGTAATAATTCGGAGATTGATGTTAGCCCAGTTGATGTTCGCAGGGCCAGTTTAAATCTTGACAGCGGCAGTGTAACATTGAGAACCGCATCGGCAGCCAAGAGTGCTTTGACGACAATATCGACGGCAATTCAGGTCAAGGACAGTGCCCGTGCGATGTTTGGTTATATGATGAACCGGTTGCAGAGTACAGATAATGTTCTTAATATTACCGCTGAGAACATGCAGGCGTCTGAGTCTCGAGTTTCCGATGTTGATGTTGCTACTGAGATGGCTACGATGACGAGAAACCAGGTTCTTGCCAATGCAGGTGTATCAATGCTTTCTCAGGCTAACGGCATGCCTCAGATGGCACTTCAGCTGCTGCGGTAATCATTAAATACCCTATCCTTACTTATTTTGATTTTTATTAAGACGTCTGTTTTCGGACAGGCGTCTTTTTTTTATGCGCTGATTTTTTTAAAAAGGGAAGTTTTTGACGTTTTTTTTGGTTTTTCTGTCCTATAAAAATATCTTTAAGTGATTGTTTTTGAGTTATTTATAAGACGTTTTAAAAAATATTAAAAAAAAACCTCAAGTATCTGCAATTTGCTCCGATAATTTTAGGTGTTAAGAGAAAGAAAAACCGTTTTTTATCGGGCTCAGAAACTTGACTAAGAAGCACTCTTTAATATGGTAAGGAGAATTAAAAATGTTAGCCATTAAAAACAACATTATGGCAGAAAATGCCGCCAGGCACCTTGGAGACAGTTATGATTCGCTGGCACGATCAGTAGAGAGACTTTCGTCAGGTCTTAGGGTAAACAGTGCCAGGGACGATGCGGCAGGTCTGGCGGTTCGAGAACTTATGCGGGCTGATATTGCAGTGATTCGTCAGGGTAACCGTAATGCCCAGGACGCGATCAGCATGCTTCAGACGTTTGAGGGAGCGTTAGCAGCGATTGATGACGCCTTGATTCGTATGAACCAGCTGGCAGAGCAGGCCGCGACGGGCACTTATTCTCACAAGCAGCGTAACATTATGAACAATGAGTTTTCTCAGATGGCAGCTGAGATTGACCGAATTGCCAAGACGACACAGTTTAACAGTGTTAAGCTTCTTGACAGTGCCGGTAAGAACGCGTCTATTCACTTTGGTCAGGGTTCGTCAATTGATCTTGCAAGTGTTGATATGACTGGTTCTGCTCTTGGCATATTCAGTTTAACTCTTGCAGGTACCTCAGGGGGTAATGCAGTAAGGGCGATGAGTGCGTTGTCAGCGGTAATCGAAGCCAAGGACAGTGCCCGGGCAATGTTTGGTTACCGTATGAACAGAATAGACAGTACAGCTACTGTTTTGAATATTCAGGCAGAGAACCTTTTGGCAGCGGAATCGCGAATATCTGACGTTGATGTTGCCACTGAAATGGCCAAGTTAACTCGAACCCAGGTTCTGGCCAACGCAGGTGTTTCGATGCTTGGTCATGCTAACGATATGCCTCAGATGGCTTTACAGTTGCTTAGATAATTTCAGGCTTCTTACCATTATATAGGTGGCTGTCTCTTGTTTGGGGCAGCCACCTTGTCTGAAGTCTGTATTTATGGTGATTATATTGTGAAAGGGAAATAAAATGGCAACAGCTACCCAAAGTTATGAGCAGACATCAATATCCACGCAGAATAAGGGCAGGGTGATCGTAATGCTTTATGAAGGTACGATCAAATTTTTGAAGCAGGCTATTGATGCAATGGAGAAAAAGGATTACGAGGCAAAGGGCAAGTTTATTGTTAAAGCACAGGATATCATATTTGAGCTTAACAGTGTATTGGATATTGAGAACGGCGGAGAGGTGGCACAGAATCTTCGCAAGCTTTACAATTTTATGTGGCAGCGATTGAGTGAAGCGAGCATTAAGCAGGATGTTGGTATGGTCAGAGAGGTAATAGGTCTTTTGGAGGAGCTTAATCGCGGCTGGAAGGCGATAGCTTAGGTTTTTCGATTGTTATGTATTTTTTATTACCTTTTTTAAAGGTGTTTATGTTAATTTGAGGGGGTTTTTTTAGGGTTGTTACGATAAAATAGGCGCTAATTTAGCGCCTTTTTTTTATTTTTTTAATAAAAATTTTAACGTCCGGTTCGATTATTTTGCTTTTATCAGGCAGACTATCGGTCGTAGTTCCAAACCTCTTTACATTGCAGGAAAAGACTTCAAGTGCCCCTGTTTTTAGCCGATAATTCAAAGTGTTAAAGCTTTAGGAAATGCTTTGACAAGCTTTGTTTTATTTAACAATTTAAAACGGTCCTGACAGGGGCAAATTTCCCAGCGAACTTAGTTAAGGAGTTTGGAACATGTTAGCAATCAAAAACAACATTATGGCAGAAAATGCTGCAAGGCATCTTGGCGACAGCTATGATGCTCTGGCCCGGTCTGTCGAAAGGCTTTCATCGGGTCTTCGAATCAACACTGCAATGGACGACGCAGCAGGTTTGGCTGTTCGTGAATTAATGCGAGCAGATATTGCTGTGCTTAGTCAGGGTTCCCGAAATGCCCAGGATGGTATTTCAATGCTTCAAACATTTGAAGGAGCTATGGCTACAATCGACTCTGCTTTGATCCGTATGAAGGAGCTTGCAGAGCAGGCAGCAACGGGTTCATACTCAAGTAAACAGCGTGAGATTATGGACAATGAGTTCCAGCAGATGGCAGAAGAAATCAACCGTATTGCAACCAAGACGGAGTTTAACAATGTTAAGCTTTTAATGGGCAGCAGTGCTCTTACTGCTACTCAGGGCAGCGGAGCTACAGCGGTAACGATTCACTTTGGCCAGGATACAAGCGGCAATAACTCTGAGATCGATGTAAATGCAGTTGATGTCAGAAGAGAAACTCTTAGTCTTGACAGCGGATCTGTATCATTACGTACAGCTTCGGCAGCCAAAAGTGCGTTGAGTACTGTTTCAACCGCAATTGAGACCAAGGACAGTGCCCGAGCGATGTTCGGTTATATGATGAACCGTTTGAACAGTACCAACAGTGTTCTTAACATTACCCGTGAGAACATGATGGCATCGGAGTCTCGTATATCTGACGTTGACGTCGCAACGGAAATGGCTCAGTTGACCCGTAACCAGGTTCTGTCGAATGCTGGTGTGTCTATGCTGTCGCAGGCAAACGGAATGCCGCAGATGGCTTTATCGCTGCTGAGATAACCCCTTAGTATATATATATATAAATAACCCCGGCGGCGGGCAGATGTGTCTGCCGTCGGGATATACTTAGAGGTTTAGGTGTTTGCGGTATAATTTTCGATTACATGGAAGTTTCGAGATTATTTCGATAAGTTTCAGTACAAGGGAGTGAAAATGAACGGACTTGACAGTTACAGGCAGACATCGGTTACTACCCAGAGTAAGAGTAAACTGGTTGTCATGCTTTATGACGGAGCGATTAGGTTTCTTAAGCAGGCGATCCGCGATATAGAGGCGAAAGATTACGCAGGTAAGGGTCATAATATTAATAAGGCTATAGATATCATATACGAGCTTAATATGACTCTTGATATGGAACAGGGAGGCGATATCGCGGATAATCTGCGTTCGCTTTATAATTTCATGTCCAGGCATCTTGGCAAAGCCAATTTCAACTGTGATTTAAATCTTATCCAGGAAGTTATAGATATTCTTGAGGAGTTAAACAGCAGTTGGAAGGCGATAGCGGACTGATAGAGTAGTCAGTCGGTAAAATTTTAATATTAGCATTTTCAGGACCTTTTAAAGGTCCGTTTTTATGCGCTTTATTCATTTTATGTTTTGATTTTTTTAAATTTGTGGACGAATTTTGGTTAGCAATTTGGGATAGTTATGATTTTGAGTTTTTTAGTGGTTATTAGCTGATTTTATAGGTCGCAATTTTTAAACTGCCAAATTGGAAGAGGTCAATAATAGTTCTAAACAGGCGACTATTATTAGCCGATTAGTTTTTAAGATATAGAGTTTGTAGGTATTTTCAGGGCGCAATAATTGGCAATACCTGATACTGGTGAATGATAATGAGCGAAGCTGATAAACTTAGAGAACTGGTACAAAAGGCGGCATCCGCTGTTACATCGGCACAGCAATCCGATTTTTCTGAAGTAGAGAGTTTGCTTGAGCTTCTGGAAGAGATAGGCGGTTATGTTGACCAGGTTGCCGCAATTCCCGATCAGCTTAAGGAGCAGACAAAGTATGCAACTACTTCTGCCAGTGAGATAGTTCAGGCCCTTCTTGCTAAAGAGATCGATAATACTGATGATTCATTGCAAAGTGTTTCCCGAATGATATCAACTCTCGGGGCTTTGACAGAGCAGCTTGATTTTAAGGGTAATGAGAGCGATCTTGAGAATCTTGTTGGAGACGGTGATGATATTGAGGGTATTGAAAAGGCTGGACCTGAGGAAGTAAAGCCGGTTGGTGAGGAACAAAAGGAGGCAGTCGTTGAGGTTGATGATTCAGCTGCTGGTAAAGTTGAGCCTGAGCCGAAACAGAAAGAGGAGGCTACGGTTGAGTCGGAAAGTGCCGAGCCAGAGCATCCGATTGAGGAGGAGGCTTGTGATGTGAAAGGTGAGGTTGAAGCTAAGGCTGATAAATCGGAGCCAGCTGCAGTTCAGGAAAAGGGGGAGATTTCACAGCCAAAGGAAGAAGTTAAGCCTGATGGTGAAGCTAAGTCAGATGTTAAGAGCGAGTCTGACGATGATCAAGCCAAACCTGAGGAAGCTTTACAGTCTGAAGAATCACAGGCAAACAGTGA
>CAZAYB010000001.1:20651-31289 GCA_964489215.1 uncultured Pirellulales bacterium | reverse complement strand
GCTGCAGAAGAGGCTAAGGAATCTGAAGAGATAGAAGTATCGGATTCTGATTCAAAACCAGATTCAGGTGAAGAGGTTCAAGAGCAGGTTCAGGGTGATGTTGAAGTTAGTGAAGAGACGAAACAGGAAAAAGTATCTGAGGAATCTGAAAAGGCCGAATCTTCTGATGTTTCTTCTTCAGCTTCTGATTCAGCTACTGAGCAGGATGCATCAAAAGAGGCAGAATCTTCAGAATCTGAGCAGGAAACAGCCGAGCCTACAGTTCTTGATGAAGATGACCTTCCTTTGGTCATGGATTTTATTACCGAGGCGGCCGAACATATCGAAAGTGTTGAAGCGGGTTTGCTGGAGGTTGAGAATTCTCCCGGCGATTCTGAGGCGATTAATCTTATATTCAGAGGTTTCCATACTATTAAGGGTATGGCGGGATTTCTGAATTTAACTGAGATAGGTTCTTTGGCGCATGCCGCAGAGAATCTTCTTGATATGGGCAGGAAAGGTGAACTTGAGCTGACAGGTAATAACATGAACGTTGTGTTCGACTCTGTTGATCAGCTCAAGAGTATGATGGAATCACTTCAGGATGCAGTTAATGGTTCATTGACTGTCAGCTCTAATCCTGAATTGCCGGAGCTTATAGCCAGGTTAAAAGCCTGTACTCAGGGTGAAGAAGTGGCCCAGGGGGCCGAAAGTTCATCGACTGAGGGTGCTGGTGAGGCCACATCGACAGAGAATAAGGTTGAAAAGGCTGCTGAAGCGGAACCTCAGACATCACAGGTTGCTGAGCAAGCGGAACAAGACGGTGAGAAGGCAGTTGAAGAGTCCGCTGGTGAGTCTGAGCCAGTAGACAGTTCTTGTGAGAGTGCAGAGGCGGTTGAGGATAAGGACGAAGCTGAGCAGAAGCCTGGTGAGGTTTCGGAAACAGCAGTAAAGAAATCTGCGGAACAAGAGCCTAAAGCTGCTGTAGAGCAGCAGGAGCAAGCCGAATCCAGGGAATCTACAGCAAGTGATGCTGGTGGGGTTAAGAGTGATTCCGGGCCAGTTAAAAAAGAGGAAAAAAGTGATGAAGCAGGTTCAGGAAAGGAGCAGTCTGAGGGTGGTGGAGCTGCTAAGGGAGCATCCCTTACAAAGAAGGCAGCTACTTCAGATGAAAAGATAAAGGTAAGTACGCAAAGGCTTGATGAGCTTGTGAATATGGTTGGAGAGCTTGTTATTGCCCAGTCGATGGTTATTCAGGGAGTCAGCAATAATAACGCTCTTAGTCAGGAGCATGATCTTTTCGGCAAAATTAACCATCAGGGCAAAATAGTTCGTGAGCTTCAGGAGCTTTCGATGATGATGCGTATGGTACCTATCCAGGGGGTATTTCAGAAGATGGCCAGGCTTGTTCGTGATCTTTCGCAAAAGTCTGGTAAGAAGGTTAATTTTATTACTGAAGGGGAAGAAACTGAGCTTGACCGAATTGTAGTTGATCAGATAGCGGACCCGTTAGTACATATGATACGAAATTCTGTTGATCATGGAATTGAAGCTAATGAGGATCGTAAGCAGTCAGGTAAGGAACCTATAGGGACTGTTAAGCTCAGGGCATTTCATCAGGCAGGTAATATTGTAATCGAGATAATCGATGACGGTAAAGGCCTTGATAAGGAAAAGATACTGAGTAAGGCAATTTCCAATGGTATAGTTTCTGAGAGCGATAATTTATCAGATCAGGATGTTTACAAGCTGATATTCAGTGCGGGTCTTTCAACGGCAGCGAAAGTTACTGATATATCCGGTCGTGGAGTGGGGATGGATGTTGTAAAGAAGAATATTGAATCTTTGAGAGGTAAGATCGATATTGTTTCGGAAAAGGGCAAGGGTACTACTTTTACAATTCGGCTGCCTTTGACAATGGCAATTATTGACGGTCAGGTTGTCCGTATAGGCAGTCAGCGATATATTATTCCGATTACGTCAATCGAGTGCTGCATAAGTCCGGAAGAGAAGGATATCAATACCGTTGCAGGCCGGGGAGAAATGGCAATGGTACATGGTTCATTGATACCGATGGTTCGTCTTTATAGCCTGTTCGGTGTGAAACCAGATACTGAGGTTCCACATGAGGCCTCTCTTGTTGTTGTTGAGGAAGATGGTAAGAGAGGTTCTTTGATGGTTGATGAACTTTTGGGTCAGCATCAGGTTGTCATTAAGAGTCTTGGGGGCGGACTCAGTAATGTTGCTGGTATTTCCGGCGGAGCTATCATGGGTGATGGCAAGGTAAGTCTTATTATAGACGTCCCGAGTTTACTGGAGACTGCCTGGAACAGTTAATATCCGGGTATTATTTCAATTCTTTACTTCAACAAACAAAAAAACGCACAATCTTTGTATTTTGGCCGGGGTTAAGGATGTTGGCAGGGGGCAGCAGGCGGGTGTTTTAGTGCAAAAAGTTTTGTTTGAGGTCTTTAATCAGTTGTTTTTATGGATATTAATCCACAAAAAGGTATGATTATTTCAAACAATGAGATTTTAGAGCCGTACAATAAACCAGAAGTTATGTTAATATGGTTTTTGTTAAGCTTTTTTGAAGGGAGTTAAATGATGAGGTTTAAAAGGTTAATTTTGGTATTTGCCCTGTTTTCGGTACTTTCATGGGGGTTTTCTTCGGTATTTGCAGATAATCATGCCAAAGAAGAGTCTTTGAAGTGCGACAGCAAAGAGGTGGGTGAGTGTACGAAAACATGCGAAAAAAAATGTGATAAAGATTGCGCCAAAAAATGCGGTTCCGGTTGTTCGGAAGCAAAGAAGTGTGAAAGCGGCAGTAAATCCTGCTGTAAAGCTGGAACAAAATGTGAGGAAGGCGAAGCTAAGTGCTGTAAGAAAAGTGATAAACAAGGCGGCAGTTGCTTAAAAGTTAAAAAATGCTGTCATAATCACGACCACGGTGGATGTTCAGATAAGCAGGCATTATGTGAGAAAAATAAAGCTAAATGTTCCGACTCTGCTGCCAAATGTGACAAGGCCGCAAAAGAATGTGATAAAGGCAAGGGCAAAGCTGCAAAAAGCGGCTGTCCCTATCATGGTCAGGAAGTAGCCCAGGCCAATCTTGAGTCTAATGAGGGTGATGCTGTTAAAAAGCATTGCGATAAAGGCAAAGGATTGAAAAGAGCAGGCTGTGCTGTCAAAGCGGTTAAAGCTGGCTGCTGTCCGAGAGCAAAGACGGCCTGTAAATCGAATAAGGCAGTATCGGATAACTCAGGTTCAGCTGTAAGTAAGGACAGGGCAATATATAATCTGAATTTTACTTTGAAAGATCATAATGGCAATGAGGTTACTCTTGCAGATAACGCAGGTAAGATAGTCGTTCTTGAATGGCTCAATTATGATTGTCCTTTCGATAAGCCTCATTATCAGAGCGGGGATATGCAAAAACTTGCAGAGAAATGGTCTGATAATGGTGTTGTATGGCTGACCGTAAACAGTACGCATTATTCCGATGCCAAGAGTAACAGCAAGTTTGCGGAAAAGTACGATGTAAGTGTTCCTATTTTGATTGACAGTGATGGTTCGGTAGGTAAGAAGTTTGGTGCCAGGACTACTCCTCATATCTTCATATTGGGCAAGGACGGCAATCTGGTTTACCGCGGTGCGTTCGATAATGCTCCCCGGGGCAAGGTTCAGGGTGATGAATATATCAATTACGTTGATAAGGTTTTGACGGACCTTGCAGCTGGTAATGAAATTGCTTACAGTTATGTAAAGCCTTATGGCTGCAGTGTTAAATATGCTAAATAGTTTTTCGTAACAGATTAAATCAGGTTTGTTTTAGATAACGCCGGTTGATGATTTGACCGGCGTTTTTTTTTGCGCATTGGGGGGCAAGTCACTGATTTATCTTGCAATTAAGTTGGTTTGGGGCTATTGTTACGTTTTTGAGTAAATTTTATTGTTTTTCAGCAGAGTTAATATGACACTTTTGGCAGTTCCTATATGCGGTAAGGATTTATGTGAGGCAGGTTCGATGCTTAGCAGGGCCCGTGAGAGCGGTGTCGATCTTGTTGAGCTTAGAGTTGATTATCTTGATCAGCTGAGCGTAGAGATCGTTCGTGAATATTTATCTATGGCCGATAAGAATCCTTTCAAGATACTTGTAACATGCAGAGATATTAAGGAAGGAGGGGCTAAGGACTGGGATATTGATCTTCGAACGGAGGTTCTTGTTGAGTCAGTTAAGTGCGGAGCTGATTTTATAGACTGTGAGATACTTAATTTCAAGGGCAAGGTTGAAAAAAAGCTTCGTTCGGTTTTAAGCACTCATGCGGATTGCCGTTTGATTCTTTCTCGCCATAGTATGGAAGGGCCTTTTAAGCTTGACCGACTTGGCAGGGGTATTGAGCTTATGTATGACAGTATTCTTGCGGTTTGTCCTGAGGCTATTCCAAAGCTTGTTTTCAGAGCCAATCATGTCAGTGATTGTTTTATGGCTTTTGATGTTCTTCGTGACAAGGATAGCGAGGCGATAGTTCTTTGCATGGGTGATGAAGGTGTTATAAGCCGGGTTTTGGCTAAGAAGCTGGATAGTTTTATTACTTACTGCAGTCTTGATGACAACAGTGCCACTGCTGATGGTCAGATAAGTTTAGATAATATGAAAGGTCTTTTTCGCTGGGACAGTATCAATAAGGATACGGATATATACGGTGTTATCGGTGATCCTGTGGGTCATTCGCTTAGTCCTGCGATTTTTAACGCCTGTTTTGATAAGAAGGGAATAAACGCGGTTTATCTTCCGATACTTACAGGCGGTTTTAAGGAAGGGTTTGACGAGTTTGTAAATGGAGCTGTTAAAAGGGCTAATGAGGGCTGGCTGAACTTTAAGGGATTCAGCGTTACAATCCCCCATAAGGCTAACGCACTTGGTTTTGCAGGTCATGAAGGCGATTATCTTGAAACCCCGTCTACTGCGATTGGAGCTATCAATACTCTTAAGGTTGGTTTTGGCGGTATTGTTCAGGGTTTCAATACAGATTATGAAGGTGCGATGGACGCTCTTACAGCGGCAATGGGTTGTGACCGACATGGTCTTCATGGCAAAAAAGCGGTTGTTATTGGTGCAGGGGGAGTGGCTCGTGCTGTTATAGGGGGGCTTGTCCATTACGGCAGCGAGGTTACAATATATAACAGGACCGAATCAAAAGCTTCTTCTTTGGCAGAGGAGTTAAAGTGCAGTTATAAACGTTTTAATGAGCTTGATAAGCTTGAGGCTGACATTGTGATTAACTGTACGAGTATCGGGATGTATCCTAATGTTGAATCGAGTGTTCTGGATAAGGATGTTATCAGCAGTGATATGGTGGTTTTTGATACTGTTTACAATCCTCAGGAGACAAAGCTTTTGCGATATGCTAAAGAGGCAGGTGCCAAGACCATAAGCGGAGTTGAGATGTTTATTCGTCAGGCGTTGGCTCAGTACAGGATATGGCTTGGTGAGGCTGATGACGAGGTTGAAGATATTATGCGCAAGACTGTTTATGAGCATCTTGGCGGCGGGGACTGAGATAATCAGATCAGGTTAATTTTTTTGAGGTGAGGTTATAATATGGCAAAAAAGGAAAAGGTTGTTCTGGCTTACAGCGGCGGTCTGGATACGAGTGTTATCCTGCCGTGGCTAAAGGAGACTTATGGTTATGAGGTCGTAGCTTTTGCGGCAGAGCTTGGCCAGGGTGATGAGCTTGAGGGAATAAAGAAAAAGGCTAAGGCGACAGGTGCAGTAGATTGTGTAGTCAAGGATCTGCGTAAGGAGTTTGTGGAAGATTATATCTGGCGTATGCTTAAAGCAGGTGCGGTTTATGAGCATGACTATCTTTTGGGGACGAGTATAGCAAGGCCATTGATAGCTAAGCACCAGGTAGAGGCGGCGCATAAGTTTGGAGCAAGTGCAGTTGCGCACGGAGCGACGGGTAAGGGTAACGACCAGGTCCGTTTTGAGCTTACTTTTATGGCTCTTGATCCAAAGCTTAAGATAATAGCTCCATGGAAGGATAAGAATTTTACTCTTACCAGCAGGGAGGCTGCTGTAGATTATGCTAAGAAACATAACATTCCGATCGATCAGAGCAAAAAGAAGATATATTCGCGTGACCGGAATTTGTGGCATATAAGTCATGAGGGTGCGGATCTTGAGGACCCCTGGAATGAGCCGAAAGATAACCTTTTTGTTATGAGCAGGCCAGTATCCAAGACCCCGGCAAAGGCTGATTATGTTGAAGTTGGTTTTGATTGCGGTGTTCCGGTTAAGGTTAACGGCAAGTCATTAGACGGGGTCAGCATTGTTGAGCGTTTAAATGAGGCTGGAGGTCTTCATGGTGTTGGACAGGACGATCTTGTAGAAAACAGGCTTGTGGGAATCAAGTCTCGGGGTGTATACGAAACACCTGGCGGGACTATACTTATGAGGGCACATAAGGCTCTTGAGAGTTTGTGTCTTGATCGCGATACTCTTCATTATAAGCAGCAGATCGGTTTAAAATATGCTGAGATGGTTTACAACGGACAGTGGTTTTGTCCGCTTCGCGAGGCTTTGGATGCTTTTGTTGACAGTACTCAAAAGTGTGTTACCGGGACGGTGAGACTTAAGCTTTATAAGGGCAGATGTACTTTGGCAGGTGTTAAAAGTGCTTATAGTCTTTATAGTACGAAGCTGGCCAGTTTTACAATGGGTGAAGATTATGACCCGAGTGATGCTACCGGTTTTATTCGTCTTTTCGGTTTGCCGATGAAGGTTGCTGGGTTGAGGGACAGGCTCAAGGCTAAGAAATCAGGTGGGAAGCGTAAGAGCAGGTCAGGGACGAAATAGTGATATTTGCAGGAGTTTAGATGAGTCTTACTATATTACTTACTGTTTATCTTTTTCTTTTTGGGCTTTGTGTGGGCAGCTTTCTTAATGTAGTTATATACCGTCTGCCCAGAGAGAAATCTTTGGTTAGTCCGGGTTCTTCCTGTCCTGTATGCAGCGATAAGATAAGGTTCTATGATAATATTCCGCTTGTCAGCTGGGTTTTGCTCGGCGGTAAGTGCAGAAAATGCGGGACTAAGATATCTGTAAGGTATTTTACAGTTGAGCTGTTGACGGGTTTACTTTTTGCGGGGTTATTCGTTTTTTATTTTGTGATGGATTACCGGAGTTTGGGTTTTGAGGGCGTTTTTGCTGCAGATAAGTTTTTCAGCGGCGGCGGATGGGTGTTATATGTTACTCAAATTGTACTTTTTACGACTTTGCTTGGGGCGTCGGCTATTGATCTTGAACTTTTTATTATTCCGATATCAATGTGCTGGTTTGTTACCGCAGTTGGGCTGGCAGGGTCCGGTTTTGCGTCTTTTTTTATAGATTATCCAATTATTCAGACCTACAGGCTTTTTCCGACTGCCAGTGCATCGGTGGCTGCTGCTGCGGCTGGATGTCTGGTTGGTTTGGCGGTTAGTCTGGCTTTGCTTTTTTGCGGTTTTATAAAGCGGAGTTATCCGATGGGTGAAGATGAGGGTCTGGAAAAGGATTTTAACCCTGCCCAGGGCGGCTATAATGACCGTTGGGAGGTTGTTAAAGAAATATTTTTTCTTTTGCCGATAATAATAGGTGCTTTTTTGGGTTGGTTTATTTTCAGCAGATTTGATGCTGTTGATAACTGGTGGATCGATTTTTCGCAGGGAGCAGTCATGAATGGCCTTTTTGGCAGTTTATGGGGCTATTTTATCGGATGTGGAGTAGTATGGATTACTCGAATTCTCGGCACTGTTGCTTTTGGGAAAGAGGCAATGGGGCTTGGAGATGTGCATCTTATGGGTGCTGCGGGCAGCGTTATCGGACCTGTTATGGTTGTTCTGGCGTTTTTTGTTGCACCTTTTTTTGGACTTGCGTGGGGTATTGGTACGATGGTATTTAAGAAAAGGCATGAAATTCCTTACGGTCCGTTCTTGAGTTTGGCGGTGTTTGCTGTTATCATTTTTCATGATTGGTTCAGACACCGAATTGTAGAAGTAATGCTGTTGAATTATTAAAGTTAATTATGGATGATAAACCTGAATAGGGAGGTCAAAGCATGAGAAAAAGCAAAAGGCAGTTATTGTTGGCAGTAATTGGTGTTGCGGCTGTGATGGTTCTTAGCGGCTGTACTAACTGGGAAAAGCGTTACAAGACGCTTAATGTTGAACATGAGAACCTTAAGGGGCTTTATGACAACTGTGTGGCGTCTCTTGACGGCTGTACGGCAGACAAGAGTCAGTGTGAAGGCGAGCTTTCGAGCTGTCAGCAGAGGCTAAATGATCTTCAGTCTCAGATGGACCAGGGCAAGAGTGCGGCAGAGGCGACAGGCTTTACCGGAATGGATGTTGCGGTAGATCCTACGGCTGGAACGATTACGGTGACTTTGCCGAATGCGATTTTGTTTAGCCCGGGAAAGGCCTCGCTTAAGAAGTCCACAATTTCTGAGCTTAATCAGATATTGACGGTTCTTCGTCAGCGTTACTGGGGCAGAAGGGTTGATGTTGTAGGTCATACAGACAGCGATCCTATACGCAAGTCCAGCTGGAAGGATAACTGGGAGCTTTCTGCTCAGAGAGCTCTTTCGGTTCTTCGTTATCTGGTGGAAAGGGGTTTTTCTCCGTCGGATATTCGGGCTTGCGGAGCTGGTGAGCATAATCCCATAGCTTCCAATGCCAGTTCGAGCGGTAAGGCCAAAAATCGCAGGGTAGAAGTAGTGGTTTATATGCGGTAGTTAGTAAGACTTTTGTTTTAGAAGTGACAGTTTGTTGATGTCTGTTATATAAAGTTGCCAGATAAGTCAGTCAATGTTTGTTTGATTTTTCGGCAGTTTGAGCAGAGTTATTGTGATATTTTGTGGCTGACGGCGGATATGCTGCCGTCGGCCTTTATTTTTACTTTTACGGCCGAGTCGATACACGTATAGAAGGATTTAATATCTGTTATTATATTTACGCTTTTTTTGTATTGTGACAGAGAGCAGTTTGTTATTGCGTAGTCTGCTTTGAGTTTTCGGTGCAGGTCTGGGATGGATTTGTTTTTTGAGCCGTGATGTGGGGTTATAAGTATGTCGATTTTTTTGTTTTGTAATATTTGAAGCAGGTGTTGCTGGGCAATGTTCTGGATGTCAGCGGTGATGAGTATGTTTTTTTCTGCGAAAGAGATAAGTATTACCTGGCTGTTATTGTTGTCGGATCTGAATTTTGGTAACTTGTTGCTTAGGATATCAAGTTTTGCCGGTGATGGGGGCAGATTGAAATGTTTATCATTTTTTAAGGGTATTTGTATTTCCTTGAGGGATTGTGCCAGGTATGAGGCGGAAGATTTTTCTTTTGCGGCTTGTAGAAAGGTGTCATTGACATAGACAGCTTTTGCGGGGATTTTTGTCAGCAGTTCGTATGATCCGTTGAGGTGGTCTATGTCGTCATGGCTTATGAAAAGGGCGTCTAAAGATGTTACTGCTTTATGAATCAGAGCTGGTGCGATAATTCGGTTTCCCGGGTCGCGATAGGACATTGAGCCGGCATCGAAGAGTATGTTAATGTCGGGGGGTAGCTGGACGAGTATGCTTTGGCCTTTGCCTGTGTGCATTACGGTCATTTCAAGGTGGGAACGCTTTGTGCGCGATAACTTCAGTGCCGATATGGAAAAAATGAAAGTCAGTGTTAGGATTGCTGTGATTAGTTTGTTGACTTTTGTTTTTCTGTATAGTGTGATTCGGTAGTGCAGCAGTGTGAGGTAGTAGATTGCGGCGATAGATATTGGGATTGCTCCGAGGATGATGTATGAGGGATCATGCAGAGCCAGGAATTTTACGATGTTTGTCAGCAGTTGTGCGAGTTTGTCGTTTAGGAGGCTAATTATCATTGCAGATGTTGGAAGCAGCAGGCCTATAGTCAACTGGGTGAATGAGAACAGCAGAAGCAGAAATACGATCGGGAAAGTGATAAGGGTCCACAGGGGAGAAAGAATTGTTACTGTTTTGAAGTGGTATAGCAGTATTCCCAGTCCCCCGAGCCAGGCACAGAGACCTACGAGAAAAATTTCAAGTGAGGTTATGATAACGGTCTTAATTAATTTGAGTGTTCTGGTTGAGGGTAATTTCGATAATAAAATTTTTAGTTTTACAGATAACGGCTCTGTGATTGCGGGGTAGAGCAATATGATTGCAAGAACGGTTGAGTATGACAGCTGCCAGCCCGGGCTGAAGATATCTTCCGGCCTTATCAGGAGAATGAAAATTGCGGAAAGTGACAGTGCATTGAGAGGGTGTGGTTTTTTGCCGAATATTTGTCCTGTAAGGATAAAGACGGCTATTACTGCGGCGCGGAGAGTTGGGGCTCTGGTTGGGAGGATGGATACGTAAATCAGCACGAAGATGATACAGATCAGTGCCCTTAAAGGTTTTATTATTCCTGCGGTTCTCAGGATAATCCAGACGAAAGTTATTATTATTCCCACGTGCAGGCCAGATAAGCTGATGAAGTGTGCCAGCCCGGTTTTTCTAAAGGCCTCGTAGGCAATTGGATCAAGATTTGTTCTATTACCCAAAAGCAGCGCGTTAATCAGCTGTTTGTTTTGAGGATACAGCAGGCTTTGGTCAATTAAAGCGGTAT
>CAZAYB010000001.1:0-20551 GCA_964489215.1 uncultured Pirellulales bacterium | reverse complement strand
GCATAGAAAGAAGCGTTTTGAGGTGACCATGTGTATTTTGCAAATTTCCAGTTTTTCTCATTTGAGATTTTGGGTTTTGAGATAACTGTTGCTTTTATGGTTGCCAGGCGTTGTTGGTTTTTTACGATGTTCTTAATGTGGTTGGGCGGGCAGTTAAGATGGGAGGCTACCTTTAAAGAACCCATTGAAAAGAATGAAATGATTATCGCTAAGGTTACAAGGTTTGCAGCAGTGATGTATTTTTTTATTTTTTTTGCAAGGGTTAGTATTGTAAAGGGAATAATCAGTAAAAGCAGGTAAATAAAAGGCGGTAGTCTGAAATTGTAATGAGTTAAAATTCCAAGTATTAAAGCGATTGCAGCAGGCAGGAGGGGGCAATTTTGCCATAGCAACTTAATGGGCGGGGTTGGGTCGGTACGGCGGTTGAGAAGCTCAAGATTATAGCGAATCTGGTCCACTTTTAGTTTTTACTTTTTTGTTATTATTTCCTTATTCATGTATGGCTGCAGTGCCTTTGGTATATTTATTGAACCATCGGGATTCTGGTTCAGTTCGAGAATTGGAATAAGTACTCTCGGTGAGGCGATGACGGTGTTGTTCAGTGTGTGGCAGAAAATGTTATTTCCGTCTTTTTTATATCTTAGATTCATTCTTCTGGCCTGGAACTCGTAGAATCTGCTTGCCGAGTGCGTTTCTCCGTAGCTGTTTCTCGAAGGCATCCATGCTTCGATATCGAATTTTTGTGCCTGTCCCCTCCCCAGGTCTCCGGTGCAGACATTTACTACTCTGTATGGTATTTCAAGGGCCTGCATAACAGCTTCTGAATTTTGCAGTATTTCCTGGTGATACTGCTTACTCTTTTCGATATCGTTTTCAGCAATTATAACCTGCTCAACCTTGTCGAACTGATGAATCCTGTAAAGCCCGTGCGTATCTTTTCCTGCGGCGCCTGCTTCTCTTCTAAAACAGGTGCTCTGTGCGACAGATTTTATGGGCAGCTGGTCTTCCTCGAGAATTTCGTTTGAATGGTATGCTGTTACCGGCACCTCAGCTGTTCCTGCGAGATTGAGGGCGTCTCTTTCCATCTGATATGTTTGTTCTTCTGAGCCAGGGAAGTAACCTGTTCCCATCATGACTTCATCCCTCATCAGCAGTGGTACGGCCATGGGTGTATACCCTTTTTTTACCATGTAATCAAGTGCGAGCCTTAGTACTGACCAGTGCAGGAGTGCTCCGTCACCTTTTAAGAAGTAGTTTCTTGTGCCGGCCAGTTTTACGCCTCTTTCTATATCAATTATGTCAAGGTCAATTCCCAACTGAACGTGGTCCTTTGGTTCGAAGTCAAATGATCTGATCTGCCCTTCTTTTTTTATTTCGACATTTTCTGTGTCATCCTGTCCAACGGGTACATCCTGGTCCGGCGGCTGGGGTACTTGTGCAATAAGGCTTTCAAAAACAGGTTGGAGCTGTTTTATTGTTTCATTGTAGGCGACTTCATCTTCCTTTAGTTTTGAAAGTTTTTGAATGGCTTTTTGTTTTTCATTTTTGTCGAGTTTTGGGATTGTTTTACCAATGCTGTTTTTCTCTGTAGCTATTTCCTGCAATGCGGTTTTGTTTTCCCTTAGTTTGTTTTCGATTTCGAGAAGTTTATCAACGTCGCATTCAATATTTTTGAGCTTTGAAGCTTTCTTGAATTTTTCCGGTTCCTGTCTTATTAATTTGATATCAATCATGGCTATTCACTGAATTTCTGAATTATAATAACATTGTTTTGTCCGCCAAAACCGAATGATTCGCTCATGACGGTGTTTACATTTGCTTTTCTTGGTTTATTCGGTACGTAGTCCAGGTCGAGATTTGGGTCGGGGTCATCATAATTAATAGTTGGGGGGAGTACCTGGTCTCTTATTGCCAGGATACAGGTGATAAGTTCTGCGCATCCTGTTGCACCTATAAGGTGTCCGAACATGCTTTTTACGCTGCTGCAAGGTACGTTTGCGGCATGATTGCCGAAGACGGTTTTTATTGCGAGTGTTTCTATAGAGTCATTTTCTCCGGTGCTGGTTCCGTGGGTGCTGATATAGTCTATGTCCTTAATTGTTACGTTTGCGTCCTGCATAGCTGCTTTCATTGCTGAGACAGCTCCTCTTGCCTGTTCGTGCATGTCAGTTACCCGGAATGCGTCATTACTGCTTCCAAATCCTGTGACTTCTGCGAGTATTTCAGCTTTTCTTTTTTTTGCGCTTGTGAGCGATTCCAATATAACTATGGCTGCGCCTTCGCCAATTACGAAGCCGTCTCTGGATGCAGTGAAAGGTCTTGAGGCGGTCTGGGGAGAGTTATTTCTTGTTGACAGGGCGGTTAATCTGTTAAAGCCGGTAACTCCGAGCGGGTGTATCATTGAGTGTGCACCGCCTGCTATCATTATATCATTTTTTTTGTGTCTTACCATCATGGCGGCCTCTCCGATTGCCTGTGTGCTTGCTGCGCAGGCTGTGAGACAGCTTTTTGAAGGCCCTCTTGCTCCTGTTAGTCTTGCCAGGTGAGCGGCGGGCATATTCGGCTCCTGCTCAAGTTCATGTGAAGGCCTAAATTTTTCACATGCAACGGCTGCCCATTTTTCCCAGTTGACATCTCTGGATTGATGGTCCCATCCAGCGATGAGGGCTTCGAAGAATACATCTGAGTCTACAGAGCCTTCTCCGGCACCGAGATATATTCCGAGTTTTTTTCGGTCAATATTGTCTTTTGGAAAGTCAGTTTCTATTTCGATATTTGCCTGTTTACAGGCCTGTGCGGCGGCTCCTATAACGAAAGCAGAACCCCTGTTGGAATTTTCGTGCAGCTTTGGGTTTTTTGTGAAATCATTAAGATTATAGTTTTTTACCTCAGCTGAGAACGTAGTTGGGAAAGTCGATGCGTCGAAAATTGTTGTTTTATCAATTCCATTTTGGCATTTCATCATTCCCTGCCATGTTGTTTCGACGTTATTTCCCATTGGGCAAACAATGCCCATGCCGGTTATTACTACTCTTTCGGTCATAATATTATCCGTTTGCATTTTTTAATATGACAGCTGCGGTTTGACCTCCGAAACTGTATCCGCATATCAATGAGTAACGTATATCTTTTTGAGTTTTGGTGTTTTTTATGTTCAGTTTTACATAGTCAGCTTTATTTTCGCAGTTTACCGCTGGCGGAATTGTTGATTCATTCATTGCCTTTACGGCAACTGCGATATCGAGTGAGCCTGATGCGGCTCCGGTGAAGCTAAGCATGCTTTTTAACGGCAGTGTTATCGCATTTTGTGCAGAATCTTTTAAGGCATTTGAAATGGCCTTTGCCTCAGCTTTGTCATCCTGGGGGATTGCTGAACCTGTTGGTATTATCAGGTCTATTTGTGAAGGCGAGATATTTGCATCTTCGATTGCCTGCTCTATAGCAATTTGCAGTGCCTGACCTGAATTTTCGAGGTGTTCGTATTCGGGGTTGAGGCTGTTGCTTGCACCCCATCCCTGGAAAAATGCCAGCGGTTTTATGTTTCTTTTTTCAGTGTGAGCGAGTTTTTCCATAATAATCATTCCGGACGCTTCGCCGAAGATACTTCCAGAGGCGTTTGCATCGAAAGGTCTGCAGGCAGTTTTTGGAGAATCGTTACTGTCTGGATTGGATCTCTTCAACAGGCATTGTCTGAGCATTACAATAGGATTGACTTTTCCTTCGGTACCTCCAGCCAGAGCAATGTCGACAGAATCTCTTTTTATCATTTCGGCCGCTTCGGTAATTGCCAGATGGCCGGCGACTTCTCCGCATGTTATTGTGTTGCTGGGCCCTTGTATATCATGGATAATTCCGATGTGGCATGCGGGCATGTTCGGCAGATACTTAAGGAGCCAGATAGGAGTCAGAGCTTCCATCCCGGAGGTTCCCCATTTGTGTATATCAAATTTTTCGTCAGTAACTGAATCGGCTACAGGTTGTGCCAGTTCAACCAGGTCGGCGCTTATCAGTCCTGCTCCTATGTTCACTGCCATTTTTGCGGGGTCATAGTCAGAGACTTCAGTTTGCTGAGAGGCTTTTGTATTTATTTTGGCGCTTTTCAGGGCATCGTTTGCTGCCATGATTGCAAGTTCAATGTCCCTGCTCATTAATTTTACAGCTTTTCGATAGGATTTCGGGACGTTTTTGTTTATCTTAAACGGAGGTGTTTGTCCGGCAAGTCTGCACGAAAACCTGGATGGGTTAAATGCGGAGATTTTGTCGATTCCGACGTTTCCGAGGAGCAGCTGTTCCCAGGTTTGCTGAAAATCAAGTCCCAGTGGTGTAATAGCGCCTAATCCTGTAATTGCGACTTTGGTTTGGGTCATTTATTCTCCGGTTTACTTAATCAATAAAGCCTCTGAGAAGTGAAGCGAAAGTTTCGGTGAAGACGAAATTTTCTTCGGGGAATTTTTTTCCTGCTAGGTTCTGGTCAATATGACTGAACATCATATCGATTTCTGCGATTAGCGTTTTGTCTCTCATTATTTTACCGGTTATCTGCGCCGCTTCATCGGCGATTGAATCCATGTCCGCGTGAAGGGTGATTGTATCCCCTGGTTTTACGTAATGATGAAACTTTGCTTTTTTGACTTTTGCGAGTATGACCTTTTCCTTGAAATCCCTTGCGGCCCCTACGAGTATTCCACCAGTTTGCGCCATTGCTTCGATCATGAGGCACTCCGGCATTACGGGGAATCCAGGGAAATGGTCATGGATGTGTTCCTCTGCCATTGTTACATTTTTCAGAGCAACAGCATTTTTGCCATTGTTGAACTCAAGGAATTTGTCTATCCAGATCCATCTCATTTTTATGCCAAAATATTCTTAAAAGATTCGGCAGGGCCACCAAAGCGAACCTGCCGAGATTGAGCTGTCCTTAAAAATCAGAGCCACTACATTATTTCTTGTAAGGGTACTGGTCATGTTTTTCTGATACGTGTTGCTTCAGTTTATTTTTAAGCTTTTTAACTGTTTACCCTTGTTTCTACAAAGTTTACGACGGCACCGACTGTGAAGAGGTCGGCAATTTTATTCACATCCGGGTCGCTTTCAAATGAAGAAAAATCAGTGTGGGGCATTCTTTTCTTGAATTCTTCCAGTCCCTTTTCTGTAAGTTTTCCGTTGCTGACGTACTCGGGGTTGTTCATAAGACTTTCTGCAGGGAAAAGCTCTTCTCTGGGTATTTTGATTCCAAATGCTTTTTCGAGTCTGAATACTATGTCTAGAAAGTCTATGCTTTCAGCTCCAAGGTCTCCCATTAAAGTAGCATCTTCTGTTACTTCATCATCGTCGAGTCCCAGAGCATCTACAAGTACTTCCTGAACTTCCTGGAAAATTTCATCGCGACTCATTGCCATGTTTATTGCCTCCGTTTTTTTCTAAATTCCTTTTAATTATCACCTGCTATTGGGTGAGCAGCTTCCATCGCTGCCGTAACTGTTTAATAATATTTTTATCTACTGATTCCATTTTCGGGTTATCATCAGCAAGGTTGAAATGCCTTAGCTGTATCCTGGCTTCGACAATCGGTTCATCCTGACAGTCGCCTCTTGCTTTGAAAGAGCTTTGGTCCTGTTCAATGGATTTTGCCTGTACAGTATATTGTATTTGTTTTCCAGGTGAAGCGAAACTCTTATATTTAACATTTTTTGTATTATCCAGCAATATCATGCTTTTGCTGAAGTCATTTTTCTCTCTTACAAGCCATGATGCCGATTCAATCATGCCCTGGAGCAGCAGCACTCCCGGAAGTACCGGGAACTTTGGGAAATGGTCACCGAGGTATTCTTCTGCCAGAGAGACAGATTTAACGGCTTTTATCATTTCTCCGCTTTTAATTTCGATAATATTGTCTATTAGAATAAATTTCATGATTTTGCAGATTTTAATAATATTGGGCGCATTTTCCAGCTTTTTTTCAAGGTTTTAGTTTGTTTAGGCTCAATAATTGTGTATTGTGCCTAAAAATGAACAATATTGTATTTTATAAACTTATCAGTATAATCAAGATATGCAAATAAGAAAGGCAAAAATTTCAGATGCTCAGTCAATTTACGACTTGATAAGCTCCTATGCTGAGCTTGAGCGTATGCTTTTTCGGCCATTATCTGATATTTATGAGAATATTCAGATATTTACAGTTGCACAAGAGCAGGGCAAAGTTGTCGGCTGTTGTGCGCTTAGGGTGGTCTGGAAGGATCTTGCTGAGATAAAGTCACTGGCTGTTAATGAAGATTTTTTTGGCAAGGGAGTCGGAAAGTCCCTTGTTAAGGCAGTTATCGATGAATCGAGAGTTTTGGGGGTTAAAAAGGTCTTTACTTTGACTCTTGAGCCAGTTTTTTTTGAGAAAATAGGCTTTGAGAGGGTTGAAAAGGCGAGTTTGCCTATGAAAGTCTGGAGCGATTGTGCCAAGTGCAGCAAGAATGATCATTGTGATGAAATAGCTTTGACTATAGCGGTTAATTAAGGATTCACAGGCTAATCCGGCGGAATTATTTAACCTACCTGCCTGTTTCTGAAAAAAGCTATTGCCAATGTGAGTATTCCTAAAATGTAAAATATAGCATATATTGACGTTATGGCGATATAGGACGGCTGTATCGAAGATTGTTGATATATTGCATCGCTTACCCAGAAAACCTGGAAGTTTGGAGAAATTATCTTACCTATTTTAGCCCAGATATAAGTATCAGCGAATCTTCCAAATACATAGTCGCTTATTAGTCCGAGCATGAAAGCAGCGACACAAAAAGCCAGTGTTATTACCACATTGAATCTTGTAGAGAACATCACTGCCAGGGCTACCAGCACAATTATTGCAAACAGCAGCAGTATTGAGGAGTAAAAGTCGAAAAGTGTGATTTGTGTGTTGCCGGGGTTGAATTTCCAATCTCTGTCTATAAAAAGCAGAACGGTAAAAGCTATTGCTGAGCAAATAAAGGTATTTATGACTACAGTTGCGCAGAAATTCCAGTCGTAAGTATAGTTTAGAAAAGCTGTTATCAAAAGGGCTGTCAGCAGTGCCGCAGAAGATGCGGTAATTACTACCCAGTCGTGCTGATCTGAAGCTGTTTCCAGCACTCCGTGTCTTACCGCGGACATGTGAGCGACCGAAAGAATGAAATGTGAGATTAGGACTGCTGCAACGATACCGAGAAATTTTCCTATGAGGAAATTTGCCCTGTTTATTGGTTTTGACAGTACAGTAGTGATTGTACCTGTTTCAATTTCTTCTGTAAGTGCTCCTGTAGCTGAAAAAACTGCTATGAACAAACCCGCCAGAAAAAGCGTAGATAGGCCTAATTCGCGCAGTAACTTTACATCTTCGTCTATTGTGTACATTGTTATCGATGGGCTCAATATGTACAGAAGTATTGCAAAACCTATGATAACGATGAAAACTGGCTGTCGTATTGTTTCAATAAAAGTGTTTTTGGCAATAGCAAAAGTTTTAGAAAACATAAGTTTTTATCCGAAATAGCTACATGTTAGTATTATTAACTGTTATATTATGAGATATCGAAAATGTAAAGGCTTGCTTTACACAAATTTTATGTAATAATACAGGTTTTAACAATAATTGTTCATAGATTGGCAGGAAATTGACTTATGAACCAAGGTTCTAAGAAGGCGCTTTACACGGCGATCGTAAGTTTAATTGTAAGTGTAATATTCTGGTTGATATGCTTTATTCTTTATGGTGCATCCAAATCGCTGGCAGTTGCTGCTTTAAGCTGGCTTATGCTCGGCAATCTTTCGGTCTGGCTTTTTCTTGTTTTCTTATTTTATCAGCGGCATCTCGCTGAGCAGGAAAAGCTGGATCTTGACCAATTGTCCAAGGCCAAGAATTCAGAAACGATATTTCAGGCAAATCGGGACCAGAAAGAACTTTTCGCGGTAGCTCAAAAGCGTCTTCGTTTCTTTGAGAAATGGTTTGTTCCTGGTTTTTCTTTACTTTTGGCCTGTTTTGAGATTATTGTCTCGGTCTTTGTCTTTCGTTCTCTTAGAGGAGAAGTTCTTGACGATCCGACGAACCTTCAGATCAGTTCGGTTCTTCTTGCTGTTATAGCCTTTGCTGGTTTTCTGATAAGTCGATATGTTACCGGTATGAGCAGTGAAGCTAAATGGCAGCCTTTACGTGGCGGTGGTTCTTATATGCTGGCGGGCTCAGTTCTTTCTTTTTTAACCGCAATATCGTTGATATTTGCCCATTACAACAAATTTTTTGGTCTGGATATAATGGGTTATGTTATCTGCGGAGTTATTTTTGTTGTTGGTGTTGAGCTTGTTCTTAATGTTGTTTTGGATATTTACAGGCCCAGGGTTGCCGGTCAGGTTTCCCGTCTTGCTTTTGACAGCAGGCTTCTTGGCATATTTAATGAGCCGGGGGGTGTTTTTCATACATTTGCAAGCACACTGGATTATCAGTTTGGTTTCAAGGTTTCTCAGACCTGGTTTTACAAGCTGCTTGAAAAGGCGATATTGCCATTGATAATGACAGCTATATTGCTTCTTTATCTTTACAGCTGTATTGTGATAGTAGGCCCTGGTGAACAGGCGATAATCGAACATCTTGGCAGTCCTGTCGGCGGTGGTAAGCCGTTCGGTCCGGGTATGCATTTAAAATGGCCCTGGCCTTTTGACAAGGCTTATATTCATTCGACAGGCGAGATTTATGTTCTAAGTATTGGTTATGAATATGAAAGCGGGGAGCAGTTTACCCGGCCTTCACATCTTTTGTGGGGCAAGGAGCATTATGATAAAGAATACAATCTTCTTGTAGCCAGCAGTTCTGCCAGTGATGATGAGGGTACTGTTCCTGTGAGTCTTGTCAGGGCGAACGCACCGGTTCATTTCAAGATAAACAATATTTATAATTATATTTATAATCATGTTGACAGTGAGGAGATACTTAGTGCTATATGTTATAGGGAGCTTGTTAAGTTTGCGGTAAGTGCTCATATTGAAACTGAAGAGGGTGATGAAGTATCTTTGCTTGGTGCAGGTCGAAAGAAAGCGTCTGAGATTCTTCGAAAGCGCGTACAGGGTGCCGCAGATGAGGCTAAGCTTGGGGTTGAAATAGTTTTGCTTGGTTTGCAGGGTGTTCATCCGCCTCCTGATGTTGCAGAGGACTATCAGAATGTAATAGGAAGTGTTCAAAAGAAGCAGGCAGACGTTCTTGGTGCTATGGCAGAGCGTAATAAGGTTCTTACAAGTTTGACCGGTTCTGTTGGTAAGGCTGACAAGCTTTATCAGCTGGCTCGCAGTTATCAGCTTGCCAAAGAAGAGGGTGATAAGGTTAAGCTTTCGTCGGCTGCAACTGAGTTAAATGAGGCGATGGATAATGCTGAAGGAGATATTTTCAAGACTTTCAGCCAGGCCAGGGCCTATTCATTTGACCGTGTCGCTTCTGCCCGTGCCAGCGGAGAAAGATTTAATGAGCAGCTTAAGGCATTTAAGGCTGCTCCGGAGATTTACAAGGCGGAGCTTCGGTTAAGTATGCTTGAAGAAGCGCTTATGGATATTCGTAAATACGTAATAATTTCAGATAAGAGTGGAACGCAGGTTTATATAATCGATCTGATGGATGATCTGATGCCCAGCCTTTATGATCTTAACCTGCAGGAATTACAGTAATTTTGAGGAAACAGATATTATGAAGAATGTATCAAGTTTGATTTTTGTTGTATTGGTTGTAGTTGTTTTAGGGTTTTACATGTTCACGTTTCAGGTTCGAGAGACGGAGATTGCCCTTGTAACACTTTTTGGTGATCCGGTTCGCACCCTTGATAAGCCAGGTCTTTATCTTAAGTGGCCTACGCCGATCAATCATGTTTATAAGTTTGATTCGCGTTCATATCTTTATGAAAGTGTAATGGAAGAGACCAATACTCGAGGCGGTGAGCCGATTATTGTTACCAGTTATGTAATATGGAGCATCAGCGATCCTCTTAAGTACCTTGAATCTGTCCAGGATAAGGATGGAGCGGAGAAACAGCTTTTCAGTTTGCTCAGGAACTCACAGAATACTGTGATAGGTCAGCATTATTTCAGTGAGTTTGTTAATTCCAATCCTGAAAAGATACAGTTTTCCAGTATTGAGGAGCAGATGCTCGATTCAATCGAGGGCCCTGCTGAAGAAGAATACGGAATCAATGTCAGGACAGTTGGTATAAAGCAGCTTGGTGTAAGTGAGAAGGTTACCCAGGAGGTTTTTGCCCGTATGAAAGCAGACAGGCAGCGTAAGACCGAGGCAATTCTGGCACAGGGCAGCAGTCAGGCAACTGCGATACGTACAGAAGCTGAGTCCAAGAAGACTGAGATTCTGGCGATAGCGGAGACCCATGCCCAGTCTATACGCGGTGCTGGCGATGCAGAGGCGGCGTCTTATTATAAGCTTCTACAGGAGGATCCGGATTTTGCTTTGTTTTTGCGTAACATAGAAGCTTTGAAGACCATTCTCAGTGAGAAGTCAACAGTTGTTATTGATGCAGAGACAGAGCCTATGGAGCTTTTGAAGAAGGTGCCGGATATCAAGCCCAGGAATTAGGAACAGATCAAGTGCATGGAGTTTTAAGATATGAGTGATAATCATAATGATATTGAAAAAACCGTTGATTTACATGACACGGATGAAACTTTGCGGGATTTTTCTCAAAATGAGGAGATGGATGCCGCCAGCAGGAGCCTGACTGAGGCTCTTAAGATCAGCTTTACGATTCTTAAGATAATCATGGTAGTTTTGGTTGTTCTGTTTTTTGCATCAGGTGTTTTTAAGGTTGATCAGGATTCTGAAGCGATTGTTCTTCATTTTGGTAAGATACGCGGAGGGGTTGACGATAAGGTTCTTGGTCCGGGGCTCCATTTTGCCTGGCCTGAGCCTATCGACAAGGTAATCAAGATTCCCGTTAAGCAGGTACAGGGTCTTGGGATAGATATGTTCTGGTATTACCAGACAGAAAAGGAGAAGTTGAGCGGCAGCAAAGGCAGGCCAGGTAAAACATTGAATCCTCTTCGTGATGGATATACATTGACTCGTAATGAACCAGTTGAGGGTTTGCAGGGCAATGATTATAATATCGTACATTCGAAGTGGGAGCTTACATATCGGATAAGTTCGCCGGAGGATTTTTTCAGGAATGTTTATTATAATGATCCCAGGCCTGGAGAGGCATTTCTCGAGGCGGTATCTGAGACGGTCGACCCCATGCTTAAGAGCATGGCTGGTGATTCTATTGTAACTACGATGGTCAACTACAGTATTGATGAGGCAATAGTCAGTGCACCGGATATTGCCAAGGAAGCTAAGAGGCGTTTGCAGGATAAGCTTGATACAATCGATAGCGGAATAAGTATTGTTGCTATGCAGGTTACCGGTCGAATAACCTGGCCCAGGCAGGTTGATGATGCATTTGAGGCATCCAACAGAGCCAGTCAGGAAGCTCAACGTATGGTTGCTGAGGCGAAAGGTTATGCTGACCGTGTTTTGAGCGAAGCAGGCGGCCCTAATGCTCAGGAGGTTCTAAAGGGTCTGAAGAATAAAGAAGTCGGAGAAGACGATCGGCGATATTATCTTAGTTTGCTCAGCGGTGAGGCTCGTGAAATAATATCCAGGGCAAGAGCATATCGTACGAAGGTGGTCGAGGATGCCCGTGCAAATGCGGAGTATATGAAAGCCCTTTTACCGGAGTTTGAGAAACGTCCGCGTCTGGTTGTCGAAAAGATCCATCAGGACGCAATTGAAGAAGTTTTGAATAATGTTGACGAGAAGATTTTTATTCATCCTGTCTCGGGTGATGAAAAGCGTGAGCTTCGTATAAGGCTCAGCCGTGATCCGGAGCTTGTAAAGCGCCGAACGAATCAGGGGAATGAACAGGGAAATAACTGATAAAGGATAGAATTACAGTATGGCACATAATCATTTACAGATCAAGGATTCGGAAATGGCCTATGAAGGTCATACTCATAGCCAGCAGATGAAAGTAAGTTTTGCTCTTATCGCGACACTTGTAGGCGGAGTTTTGTTAATCAATAGTGCTATTGCGCCTTTCATATATAAGACACAGATTGATGTTGCTGAACTTAGCGCAATGATAGGGGCTTTTTTGCTTGCTCTTCCTATTATTATTCATGCTGTTGAGGGTGTTGTCCGCGGTCATATGCATATGGATGAGCTTGTAGCTCTTGCTATAATAGCTGCCTTTGCTCTTGGGGAGTATACAGAAGCAGGTGTGGTCGCTTTTATAATGCTTTTGAGCGAGCTTATGGAGACACGGACAGCTCTTGGAGCGCGTGCGTCAATTGAGTCGCTTATAAAACTGACTCCGCGGACGGCTAATTTGGTTAAGGAAGGTGGACAGGAAGAGGAAGTTGAGGTTTCCAGATTAAAGGAAGGTGATGTTGTCAGGGTTCGTCCGGGTGATAATATCCCGGCTGATGGTGAGGTCAAGGACGGGGTGAGCAGTGTTAACGAGGCGACGATTACAGGTGAGTCGCTTCCGGTAGACAAGGTTCCGGGTATGCAGGTGTTTGCAGGTACTACATCTTTGACAGGTATGCTTGAGATACGCGTTACTAAAGCAGGTGAGGATACTACTCTTGGTAAAGTACAGCAGCTCATTCTGGAGGCGGAAAAGACCAGGATTCCGATTATGCGAATAATCGATAAATATGTAAAATGGTATATTCCCACGATATTAATGATATCTCTTATAATAGCTTTTTTTACAGAAGACGCGAACCGTTTTATTGCGGCTTTGGTTATATCATGTCCATGTGCTTTGATACTTGCGACGCCAACGGCTATGGTAGCTGCATTGAGCGCTGCAGCAAGACTTGGTATTTTGGTTAAGAACGTTTCTCTTCTGGAGGTGGCAGGTAAGATAACGGCGGTTGTTTTTGATAAGACCGGTACATTGACAACAGGGAGGCTTTATGTTACGAAACTTGAGCCTGCCGATGGGGTTGAGCCTGCGGAGCTTTTGCGAGTTTCAACGGCGGCAGAGCAAATGAGTAAGCACCCTGCTGCAAGAGCTTTATTAGTTCTTGCAAAGGAGGCAAATGTAAAGCCTGTTAAGTGTGAGGATTTTGAAGAGACTCCTGGTAAGGGGGTTAAAGCAACCGTTGATTCATCAAGGATTATTGTAGGGCGTGATACCTTTCTGCAGGAAAATGGTATCGATATATCGAATATAAGTGATCCATCCCTTCATGAGGAGCAGGGTTTTAGTGCTCTTTATGTTGCAAAGGATTCCAGTTGTATCGGGTGGATAGGTTTGCAGGACAAGACAAGGCCCGAGGCGCATAATGCTGTTAAGGAGCTTTTTGATTCAGGTCTCAAACGTGTTACGATGCTGACAGGAGACAGAAGAGAGGTGGCAAACCGTGTTTCAGCTGAGCTTGGATGTACGGATTTTAAGGCTCAGTGTCTGCCCCATGATAAGCTTGCAGTCGTAGAGAGTATTCGCAGGCAGGGTCATACAGTTGCGGTAGTCGGAGATGGTATTAATGACGCCCCTGCGCTTGCGGCAGGTGATCTTGGTATAGCAATGGGTGCTGCAGGTTCCGATGTGGCGATCAATTCAGCTTCTATAGCATTGATGAGCGATGATTTAAGGCGATTGCCTTTTTTGGTTAAGCTTTCGCGCAAGACTCGTAACGTTATAAATCAAAATCTTGCGTTTGGAATTCTTTTTATTGCTTTGGGTATTGGGGCTGCTGCTGCTGGATTTTTGCCTGTAATACTGGCTGCGATTTTTCATCTTGGCGGTTCTGTTGTGGTTATATTCAACAGTGCCCGTCTTGTAAGATTTGGAGAAGAGCTGGAAGCCCATCAGCATTTTGATAAACAGGGGAGTGATTAGCAGTTTTTTAATTATGATTTGAGGTGCATTTGTGGCTGATAATAACAGTTTTGCCATAGAAACATTTTCCTTAACGAAGATTTTTCCTGATTGGTGGGGAAGGGCGAAGGTTATAGCGGTTGATGACCTTAACCTTCGTATCAGGCATAATGAAGTTTACGGTTTGCTTGGTCCAAACGGTTCAGGTAAGACGACTACCCTTAAGATGCTTCTTGGACTTTTGCATCCTTCCAGGGGTAAGTCTTTGATGCTTGGCAGGGAGATTAGCGATTCTGAGGTTAAGGGTAAGATTGGTTATCTTCCTGAGGAATCATATTTGTACAAGTATCTTAACGCCAGGGAGACACTTGATTTTTACGGCAGGATATTTGGTTTGCCAGGCCAGGTTCGCAAGGCCAGGATAGAAGCATTGCTCGAGATGGTTGGTCTTTCTGGTATGAGCAACCGTGCTGTCGGTACTTATTCCAAGGGTATGCAGAGGCGTATAGGGCTTGCTCAGGCTTTAATAAATGATCCCGATCTGCTTATTCTCGATGAGCCTACAAGCGGTATGGATCCAATCGGTACCAGGCAGATGAAGGATTTGATAATTGAGTTGGCAAGTCGCGGCAAGACAATACTTCTTTGCAGTCATTTGCTTGCTGATGTTGAGGATGTCTGCAATCGTATCGGTATTATGTACGGCGGCAAGATGCAGGTTGAAGGTAAGGTTGAAGATCTTTTAAGTCATTCACAGGAATATGAGATTAAAACCGGTTCTCTAAGTTCAGATGCTGTTGAGCAAATACGCCGGGTGGTTGAGCAAAATGGCCAAAGCTGTGAAATCAGCAACCCTATGGATAAGCTCGAGGATTATTTTATCCGAACTGTTATTGAAGCACAGAAGCAGGATCAGTATACGGCAGGAGCTTACAGTACGACAAATATTGGCGACTTTCTTGCCCAGCAGAAAACTGATTCATCGGTTCTTGATAAGCTTGTTTCGGTATCGGTTGATAAAGGTGAGCAAGAGGAAGTTGTTGAGCAGACCGAATCTTCTAAAAAGAGCGAAGACGTTGAGGAAACTGAGCCTGATAAGAGTTTGCTTGAGGGCTTGAGTAGTTCTTCAGAGCCTGAAAATACAGAGGCAGCTGAAACGGATGCAGATGATCAGACGGAGCATCCGACTGTAAATGAAAGTAAAGATGAGCGTTCTACTGCAGATGATGATGTGCTTAAAAAGCTGATTGATAATCAGCCTGGTGCAAGTTCACAGACAGAGCCTACCGATGATCGAGAGCTTTTAGATAATGGGGGTGACAATGCGTAGTATCTGGGCCGTAGCGAAAAACACGGTTTCCCAGGCTCTGCGGATGAAGGTAGCCGTTGTTGTGGTATTTTTGCTTGTTGTTCTTATTCCACTGATGAGTGTTCTTATGACAGGTGACGGGACCTTGAAGGGCAAACTTCAGACTTTTGTGAGTTACAGTCTGGCATTGACTGGGCTTTTGCTTTCAATTCTGACGATTATTATAAGCTGCTTTACTTTGAGCAATGATATTAAAAGGCGTCATCTTCAGTTGGTAGTTTGCAAGCCAATTTTTCGATATCAGATTGTTTTCGGAAAATTTATTGGTGTTGTAATTGTTGACTGTTTTTTAATGCTGCTTTTCGGTTCTATAATATTTTTTTTAAGCGCCTGGGCAATGCCGAGGATGATAGAGTCTCCCAAGCAGGAAGTTCAGGAAGTGGAACGGGAGTTTTATACTGCACGGGTGAGCGTTACTGATCCGATTGCCAGGGAGCAGGTAATAGCTGATGCAAAGGCTGCCTTAGATGAGCTTGAGAAAAAGAACATGGTACCGGATGGGATGACAAGGCGTGAGGTTCTTAACAATCTTATTGGCGAGGAGATTGGCAAGATACGCAATGTTCCAGTGGGGAAGTCACGTCAATGGGATTTTGAAGGAGTCAGGCTTGAAGACCCCAATGATGGTTTTTACGTTGAGTTTAAGTACAGAGTTGCATCATCAGTTCCAGATGATCGTGTCCGGGGTTTGTGGCTGGTTGGTGATCTGCGTCAGGAGGGCAGGGGGGCAAATCAGTGGTCAACTCCGATTCTTCGTTTTGAGCGAAGTGATAAAACCCGGACTCGTTATGAATTTGCTGTGCCCTCTGAGGTTATTGCTGCAGATGGATATGTCGCGGTTCGTTTTCTCAATCCGTATATAAATCGTACAACTGTTATTCCGGAAGAGGTAGGTTTGCTTTACAAGGCAGACAGTTTTGGTTCTAATTTTATACGAGCTTTGTTAATGCTTCTTTCAAGACTTATTTTTCTTGGAGCTCTTGGTGTTTCATTGACAACTTGGGTCAGTTTTCCGACAGCAGTTCTTGCGAGTATCGTTGCTTATTTTATTGGAGCTTTGAATGGTTTTATAATAGAGTCTTTAAGCCTTGGTACCGAATCGCCAAGTGCGGTTTACAACTCGGCGGTTAAGTTTATTATGTGGTTTTTGCCACGTTTTGATGACAAGTACAGTCCGGGCAGTTATATGGTTAGCGGTGATATGATAAGCTGGCTTTTTCTGAGTAATATTTATCTTAAGCTTGTTTTGGTCAAGTCGCTTATTTTAATTGCGATTGGTATATGGATATTCAGCAGGCGTGAAATAGGTAAGATAACGGTTTAAAGGGTATCTGAAAGAATTAAGCGGTTCTATAATGAAAAAAGCTTTTATATTATTTTTGAGTTTATTGATTGCAGGGGTTTTTCTGTTCTCGGCCTCTATTACGGTTGACAGGATCCATGTAGCCAGGGAAAATATGGGTCTTGTAAGTAATACTGCTCTTGAGAATGCACCTCCAGCTCTTGCTTTTGCTACCGTAGCTATGGGTGCTTTTCGCGGTCTGGTGGTTGATGTTTTGTGGATTCGTGCCGATAAGCTGAAGGAGGAAGGTCAATTCTTTGACGCCAAACAGCTTGCTGAATGGATAACGATAATGCAGCCCAGGTTTGCTTCTGTGTGGGATTTTCAGGCCTGGAATATGGCGTATAATATTTCTGTTGCGATGCCTGCGTCGCAGTGTCAGGAGCGTTGGCACTGGGTAAAAGCAGGTTATGAACTTTTGCGTGACCGCGGTATACCACTGAATCCGGACAGTATTGAGCTTTACAGATCTTTGGCATGGATATTTCAGCATAAGATAGGCGGTATCACGGATGATTGTCATAAGTATTATCGTCTTGAGATTGCCAGGCAGTTTCGTTTTTTACTGGGTGAGAACCCTTCGCATGAGTATTTTAAAAGGCTTAGCGATGCACCGGAGAAAGTTGACGTTTTATTGAATGACGGGGATGTTTTGGCGTTTATAAATGCTCTTGCTGAAGCTGATGATAATTTTGGTGATAAAGATGAGCTGGTTGATAACTATCTTTCCTTAAAGCAGGAGCCTGCTCGTTTCAAGGAAGAGGCTTTTGATGTCATTGATCAGTACAGGGGCAGTAAGGCATTGGATAAGTTTGATATTTTTGCCAAGGCCTATAAACTTAGAAATAAATGGAAGCTTGATCCGGATTATATGTCGAAGCTTAATTATATGTATGGCCCTGTAAGTTATGAAGATCCGAATGAGCATTTACCTTTGAACTGGGAGCATCCACAGGTTCATGCAATTTACTGGGCTAATCTTGGCCTTGAAAGGGCAGGAGGCAAAAATGAAGAGTATGTAATAAATGAAAAGAATACCGATCGTATTGTTTCTCACAGTCTTCAGAATCTTTTTCGCCAGGGCAGGATAGTTATTTATTCGATACCGGGTGAGGCGGATTCTTTGTTTTTGCTTCCGGAGCTTAGGTTTTTTGATGTTGTGAACAGGGACTGGATGCAGCGGATAGATAAATATGAGAAGCTGGATGGTACCAGGCCGACCGGGATGCGTGACGGTCATCGTAATTTTCTTATTAATGCTGTCTTTTCATTTTATCAATCTGGTAAAATTGCCCGGTCAGGTGAAATTTATCAGCAGCTTCGCAGTATGTATCCGCGTGATGAGTTTAAACAGTCTCTTGTGTCATTTGTAAAAGAGCGTTTAAAAGAGGAGATTGGAAGTGTTTCTATTTATGACGCTACTGAGATGATAATGTTTTCTCTGCAGGAAGCATATTTCCGTTATGCGGTTCATGATGATCAAGAGGCTTTTTCACGTGAGAGCTGGGCCCGTCAGGTTTATGAAATATATGTTCAGGAATTTGGAGATGAGGAAGTCAGACGCGTAGATTTGCCGGAGTTTTCACATATGCGTTTCCAGGCTTTTTTACGTTTTATCAATGATCCCTTTTATCCTGAACATTTGAGAAAAAATCTCGTGGGCAGGATTAAAGTTGAAAGGCCCGAACTTTATGAGAAAATCGAGAAATATGTCCAACAGCTTCAGGAGCGTCAGGAAAGACTGCAGAATGAACGTGAAAAAGCCGGTCAGCAATAATAGTTGGAATTGCTGACTAAGTGTGTATAATGGGCAAAAGAGTTTTGATTTGAACAGGTGAATTTGTATAAGTAATAAAGTTTTGAAACCAGTTCTATTTTTATCAATTGTAAACAATGGGGTTTTTATTTAGGTTTAGTATTGCCTGACTGGGAACCTTGTTAATAGATCAGTACGGATATCAAGGATGGAAAAGAAGGCATACGCACCGGTACCGGTGGAGCGGTTGACAGAATCACAAAAAGAGGCGGTTTTTCACAGGGAAGGTCCATTGCTTGTTCTGGCTGGGCCCGGAAGCGGTAAGACCAGAGTTATAACCAGTCGAATTGCTAAACTTATCGAAGGGGGAGTAAGGCCTTACAATATCTGTGCGATTACATTCACGAATAAGGCAGCTGAGGAGATGCGTCAACGAGTACTGGAATTCGGCTGTTCGCCTGGTGTTCATATAAGTACATTTCATTCACTTTGTGTTCGTATATTGCGTATGTATTCTGATGAAGCTAAGATCAGTTCGAATTTTAGTATATATGACGATGCCGATCAGAAGCGATGTATGAAAGAGGCAGTTGTGAACTGTCAGTTTGAGACGAGTAATTTCAGGCCATCTCGTATGCTTGATTTTGTGAGCAGATTCAAGAATGACCTTGAGGGGCCCGAGCAAGTGGAGGCCAGGGCATACGATTTTTTCACAAACAGCATTGCAAAGATATACAGATCCTATCAGCGGATATTGGCATCTAATAATGCGGTTGATTTTGACGACCTGCTTTTCCGAACAGCTTACCTTCTTCGCGATTGCCCGCAAGTTCGTAATCAGCTTTCTGATCGTTACCGTTATCTTCTTGTAGATGAGTATCAGGACACTAACCATTCACAGTATGAAATAGCCAAGGGTCTTGCACTTGAGAATCGTAATATTTGTGTGACCGGTGACCCCGATCAGTCTATATACCGCTGGCGGGGTGCGGATATACAAAATATTTTACGGTTTGAAAAGGACTGGCCTGATGCTAAAGTTGTTAAACTGGAGGAGAATTTTCGTTCGACAGGTCGGATACTTTCCGCAGCTGATAAGCTTATAGCCTCTAACAGTAACCGTAAGGAAAAGAGGCTTGTTAGTACCAGGGGAGATGGCGATGAGTTGGCGATAAGTGTTTATCCTGATGAGAAAAGTGAGGCGCTTGGAGCAGCCCGGAAGATATCTGCTTTGATAGAAAGCGGTGCGGATGCAAATGAGATTGCGATATTTTATCGGGTAAATTCTATGAGCCGATCGGTGGAAGAAGCTTTGATTAATAAGAATTTGCCCTATCAGGTTGTAAGGGGGGTTGAGTTTTATGCACGTAAGGAAATTAAGGATATGCTTGGTTATTTAAAGGTTATAGCTAATCCTCAAGATGATGTTGCTTTTTTGCGTGCGGTTTCGACTCATTCCCGCGGTATAGGCAAGACTACAGTTGAGCGTATTTCCAATTATGCAGGTACTCA
Organism: uncultured Pirellulales bacterium; assembly: GCA_964489215.1. GTDB lineage: Bacteria > Planctomycetota > Phycisphaerae > Sedimentisphaerales > Anaerohalosphaeraceae > CAZAYB01. Next base: position 689 of record CAZAYB010000001.1, on the reverse strand, counting down.
CCTTAAGAGTATTTATGAGGCTTCAATGGAGGCATACAAAATAAGTTCTTTATCATCGGCTGCGGCGAGGAAAGTCGGCGCATTTGCAAAAATGTTGAAAAATTTTCGTGAGGAGGCGCAGGCAGGGATTTTAGTAGCAAATCTGATGGAACGCGTTTTTGAGGAATCAGGTTATCTTGACTATCTCCGGGCCGGCGGACCGAAAGAACAATCGGCGATCGAGAATGTAGAGGAGTTGATAAACTCAGCAGCAAAATTTGACAGCTTAAGTGAAGGTACGGGTCTTTTGGATTATCTTCAGGCGATTGCTCTTTACAGTGATGCGGATTCCTTTGATCCTGAAAGCGGTAAAGTTAGTTTGATGACACTGCATGCGGCTAAAGGGCTTGAGTTTGAGCATGTTTTTATAATCGGTCTTGAGCATGGTATATTGCCACATGAACGAAGTATGGATAATTCTGAAGAAATGGAAGAGGAAAGGCGCCTTTTCTTTGTCGGCATTACGAGAGCAAAAGATCATTTAGAAGTGAGTTATTCCAGGCATCGAACGGTTCATGGTCAGTTTTTGAGGTCAATGCCGTCTGATTTTCTTTTTGAGATAGGTTATAAGGAACAGGATGAATTTGAGGAATTCAGTCAGGTGGGGCAGGATACCGTGCTCGAGCCAGGCGTCGTGATCCGCGGGGACG